>JAMCZT010000018.1 GCA_023485445.1 Patescibacteria group bacterium | reverse complement strand
TGCCACCTTTTGTCCTTCCCCAACTGACTAGAACCAAAATTATCCCCCTTCTCTAAAATCTCTCGAAGCTCCTTCTGCCAAAACTGTGCACTTAAATAAAAGTTTATAAAACCGGGAGAAGCAACCTCTATACGATCAAGATAAATTTTCTTTGGAAAGTTAGATTCAATTTCTTTAGCAATCACCATCGCAGGTTGCTTAATTACTTTCGAAAGTCTAAGAGCGATTGTTGAACTATAGTCACCAAATCTCTCCTCTGACGAAATCCCTAAAAGCGGCTCCTCAGTAGGTAAATTTAGTTTCTTTAAAGTTGTTTTTAAGTCAATCAAAATGTCAGAATGTCCCATATTCACCTTTCTGCTCTAGTATACCAGGTTCTCCCGTCACTCACAACTTCAACTGAACCGTTTCTATCCGTTCGGAAAACTTTTGAGTGGACAGATTCTAGCTCCATTAAAGTTTCTTTTGCAGGATGTCCGTACTTGTTCGACTGCCCTAGAGAAATAATAGACATGGTAGGAGATAGCTTTTTAAGAAACTCTTCTTTTAGTGCTGTTCCAGCCCCTTGATGAGGTACCTTTAGCACTGTTATAGAATTTTGATAGTAGGGCTGACTTTTTTCACCGGCGTCTCCTGATAGCAAAGCGGAAAATTGTCCAAACGTTAAGAGGCTTACGATAGACGTTTCATTTACCTCTTCCTCTGTTGCTAATTTTAAATCTAACGGCCAAAGGATTTTTAAAGTCACTCCGTCACCAAAGTTTAGATAATCCCCTACTTTAGGTCGTCCTACCTTTATTTTCTCTTTCTGTAATATTTTCAACCAGGATTGGTATAGATCACTTTTGTAAGGAACAGCTTCTAACCAAACTTGTCCGATCTGATACCTCTTCACTACTTCAAGTAGTCCTGTTAAATGGTCCGCATGCGGATGTGTCGAAATAATCAAATCAATTTTTCGATCGTAAAAAGGTAATTCGCTTCCAAGGTATTGCAACACTCGATTATCGGGCCCCCCGTCAATCAGAACCTTATAGTTACTGGGCGTTTTAACAAAAATACTGTCACCTTCGCCAACGTTAAAAAATTTAACGTGGAGTTTAGAATCAGGAGCAGTTAAAAGAACAGTTAAGATCAAACCTATAAAGGCGCCCAAAATACCAATAAGAACTCTCAACGTATACCCCGTAAGTACTCTATTGGTAGTTAGAATTAAGTTTGCTTTAGTTCTTTTAATTTCTGCCATAGCCAAAAAGAAAGCGTTACCAAATAAAAACCAACCACTAGCCACCAGGATTTTTCGGTAACGGAAATCGAGGCAATCGGTAAGCTTCCACTGTAATTCACGACCAACACAAAGATTGTAAGTGGAAACCAAACCAGCCAGGCAAAGATTTGGGCAAGCGGTAAAATTAGTATCCCTAAGCAAATTAAGACCATCCCTGCGAAAGTCACAAGCGGAACCAGCCACAAGATCAAACCATTAACAATCGGGGAAATAAGGGAGATTTGGCCGAAGTGATAAAAAATTACTGGTAAAACCAACGCCTGGGCTGCTAGAGAGGTCGCCAGATCTTCTTTAAATGGCCTCGGCAAGCGACTAAGGTAATTGCTAAATTTATCAGTTAGAGTTAAAACACCCAAGGTTGCCAAGAAGGAAAGTTGGAAACTAACTTCGACAGCTATACTCGGGTTCAAAGCCATCATCAGAATAGCAACTAGGAACAGAAGATAGACTGAATTAGCTGCCCGACCGAAAACTCCTGCTAAGTAAACTACGCTACTCATAATTGCTGCACGGATAGTTGGAATCTGAGCTCCTGTTAAAAACGTGTAGAGAATAACTATCCCAATCATTAGAATAACCGCATAGCGACGCCTTATTGTTCCTGTTAGACCCATGACTAACCCAGTAATAACTGAAATGTTGTATCCAGAAACAACTACTACGTGAATCGTGCCACTCCGTTGTAAATTTTCGTAAAAGTCTTTGGAAAAATTCCCAACTTCCCCTAGTAAGACGCCTGATAGCAATGTAGCCTGAGGTTCTGGTAAACTAAACTTAATTACGTCAGTTAATCTTTTCCTAATAGATAGAAGCTTCTCATAAAAATAATTTCCTTGCCCCTGTCCTAGTTTCTCTACTTTTGGATACTTAAGGACTCCTTGCGAGTCAATCTCCCCATCAATCTTTAGTCTATCACCGTAATGAAAATCGGTGTAACCTTTAATGAGGATATAAAACCCTTTTAAATGAAGGAGAGTTTTGCCTTCTTTAAATACAGGCTCCTCAAGCAAAACCGCCTCAAACGGGGTCAATATAACTCTCTTTGCATCAAAAGATGAATATATCTGGGAGTGTAAAAACAAAAAGCTTGCTAATAAGATTAAACAACTCAAAAAGAAAATCCTTCGAGACGGAACGGGAACATTCATAAAAGATTAAAAAACCCTAACTAAATCTTTTATCTTTTCAAAGACACCTTCACTAACCACTTTTTTCGTTCTCAACTCCTCCACACTTTGGTAAGGACGATTAGAAACGATTTTCTTTGCCGTTACCTCACCAATCCCAGGAAGAGTGTCTAACTCCAAAGTACTCGCTGAATTAAGACTTATCTTTGTCGTTGGCTGACCAAGAACTTGACCTAAATCCCTTAATGCGCTTTTAGATGGAACATAGATTTTCTCCCCGTCGCTTAAGTTCTTTGCAAGATTCAGGTTTTTTGCTACCCAATCATTATCAGCTTCCTTAGTCAAACCACCTGCAAGATCCAAAGCATTTTCTACCCGCGCCCCACTTGGGAGTTCATAAACGCCTGGGTTCATTACCTCCCCAGCGATATCGACTTTGATTTGAGAGCTAGTTTGATCAGAAGGAATAGTTAGCGACGGGGTAGACTGCTTAAAAATCAGAGGAAAAATTAGACCGAAGCCAAAAATGACTACACCTATTAGAACTAATATTAAAGGAATTTTGTAGTTTTCGACTAGTTGCCAGAAGTTAATTGTTTCATCTTTTGTTCTTTCGGTGGACATACTTTTTCTCCTTTGAGTTAAAGGTTATCTTCAATTAAAAAATACGGGAGAAAAAAGAACCAAAACAGATAAACTTTTGATATAGTTCTTTACCCAAATGTTATAGAACTTTATTAAATGACCTAACCCCCTTTTAGTCAACTCTTTATCAATTATCCCTCCCCTGTGTGGATAAAGATGCATTTTTGGATGAGGAGAAGAAAAACCGTGAGTATAATGAGCTAGTTCATGCGCCAAGGTATGGTCGACAATCTCAGACGGCACGGATGGATCCCTAAATAACCCATTAATTCTAATGTGAGTACTGTTATCACCGTAACAATAACGAATCGAACCAAAACGAAACCTAGCCTGTCGGCCAAATTTTACGAAAACACGATTAGTTTGGGGAACGTCAGCAAAATAATTTCTCCAGACGTAGTCTAAGCGATATAAAAGCCAATTCTCGTTCCTAAGCTGACCCTCATTCAACTTAGCGCCCTCCTAATATAAAAAATAAACAAGAACCATTTGATTATATAGTAAAGAATTTTACCAAAACAAATCAAGGAATAAATTAGCCCTCGGTTAAACGGTTATGAAACAACAAAATTAATCAGCCGATTCGAAACATATACTATGTCACATAATACTTTATCCTTAAGAAATTTCGATACTTTCGGGGATCCCTCAGCTAATTTTTGGATGTCTTCTTTTGAAGTACCAACAGCGACTAGGAGACGATCTCGAAGTTTTCCGTTCACTTGAACAACTACCCACACCTCTTTCTCTTCCAAGTGCTGCTTAATATACGCGGGCCATAACTGATTATGGACGGAAAGTTTGGGTTCAAATTCTTTAGCAGAGTTAAACACGATTTGCCAAATCTCCTCAGCTAGATGAGGGGCAAACGGAGAAATCAAGATAATTAAGTTTTTTATTTCCTCGCCATACACTGTTTTTTTTCCACGAAGGAAATTAAACCACTCCATAATTGCAGCTACAGCGGTATTAAATCTAAAACAGGTTAAGTCATCAGTTACCTTTTTTACTGTCTTGGCCATAAAACGTCTTTCTTCTACTGTCAGTTCTTGGGCAGAAAAAATGTCTTTTTGTTTGTTAGTCAAAATCCAAACACGGGTTAGAAAACGGTAGATTCCTTCAATACCCTTAGGATTCCAAGGACCTCCCTGATCGTAAGGACCCATAAAGCATAAATAAGTTCGAACAGTATCTGCCCCATAAGCCTTGACTAACTCATCTGGATTAATTATGTTCCCCTTAGACTTAGACATTTTTTGTCCATCAGGTCCTAAAATTATCCCTTGATGACGAAGAGTCTTAAATGGCTCGCCAAATTTAAGGTAGCCAAAATCTTTTAAAGCTTTAGTAAAAAATCGAGAATACAAAAGGTGTAAAACAGTGTGCTCCGCTCCCCCAACGTAAGTATCAACAGGAAGCCAGTAACTAATTAAATCTGTATCAAAAGGTTTATCTTCTAAATCAGGGTTCGGATACCTTAAGTAATACCAAGACGAACATACAAAAGTGTCCATCGTGTCAGTCTCACGAGTTGCCTTGCCGCCGCAAGTCGGACATTTAGTATTAACAAACTCAGAGTTAGTCGCTAAAGGCGACTTCCCCTTGGGGGTAAAATCTACATCATACGGTAGCAAAACAGGCAAATCTGTCTCAGGAACTGAGACAAGCCCACATTTCTCACAGTAAATAATTGGGATAGGTGCACCCCAGTAACGCTGCCGAGAAACTAACCAATCACGCAAATGGTAATTAATCTTACGTTTACCTAAATGCTCTTTTTCAATATAGTCTGATATTCTTTTTTTCGCTTCTTTAGAATCTAAACCATTAAACTGATCGCTGTTCGCCATTTCACCGGATTCTGTGTAAGCCTCGTTAGCAACGTCGCCACCACGAATAACTTCAACTATATCTAAATGATACTTCTTAGCAAAATCCCAGTCTCGCTGATCGTGCGCCGGCACGCCCATCACAGCACCGCTTCCGTAGGACATAAGAACGTAATCAGCCACATAAATAGGTACTTTTACCCGAGACAAAGGATTTTCGCAGTAACTACCGGTAAACACACCTGTTTTATCTTTTTCTAAAGCAACGCGTTCTAACTCTGACTTCTTTTTTACTTCTTCTATATAGTTTGATACAGCTTCTTTATTTTCCTGAATAACAAAACTGGAGAGTTTTGGATGCTCAGGAGAGATCACCATGAAAGTCACACCAAAAATAGTATCTGGGCGAGTCGTAAAAACTGTTAACTGCTCTTTAATGTCTCCTTTCTTGTTAGAAATAACAGGGAAATTTATTTCCACACCTTCACTTCGACCAATCCAATTCTTTTGCATGGTTTTGGTTTTCTCAGGCCAATCTAAGGCCTCAACATCATCTAGCAACTCATCAGCATATTTGGTAATTCTAAATAACCACTGTTCTAGCTCTCGCCGTTCAACCACACTGCTGCAGCGCCAACAAACCCCGTCGACTACTTGTTCATTCGCTAGAACCGTCTGGCAGCTAGGACACCAGTTTGCTGGAACCTTCGCTTTGTAAGCTAAGTCTGCTTTATACAACTGTAAGAACATCCACTGGGTCCATTTATAATAGTAGGGTTCAGAAGAAATTATCTCCCGAGACCAATCATAAATTGCGCCCATGCTCTGAAGTTGTTTTTCCATGTTCGCAATATTTTCCTTGGTCCAATCGGCCGGATGAATTCCTCGCTTGATCGCTGCCCCTTCGGCCGGAAGGCCAAAGGAATCAAACCCTATCGGCTCCATAACGTTGAAACCATTCATTCTCTTAAATCGGGCAAACACATCCGTTGGAGCAAAGTTGTACCAGTGTCCGATGTGGAGATCGCCCGAGGAATACGGGAACATTACTAATGTATAGTATTTTGGCTTATCAGACTTATCAGGAGTCTTATAGAGCTTGTGCTCCTCCCAAATCTTCTGCCACTTCTTTTCAATTTCCTGTGGATTATAATTCTTCATGAGTATAATTTTATACTGAATTCTATCAAACCGCAAGCCACACTAGCCTATTCCCTGCTAAAATAGTACAGCTAACAATTAGAGCAAGCGTCTGCTAAATGATCTGAATTTAATTTATGTGTCAGTTAGTTCGGTAATGCTTTCGCAAAAATTACTCTCTTTGTAACAAGTTCCAAAGAGAGTTATAATAAATATCATGGAATCATTTCTAGTAACGTGCTATAAAAACCCAGACTTAGATGGTTTAGCCAGCGCGGTCGCTTACAATGAGTTACTTCAGTGGTAGGAGCTCAAAATCTAGCAACAGGGAGAAAGAGTGAAATCTTAAGGGAGCTAACAGAAATAAAGAAAGAGAAAAGTCTAGATTTTATTTTTCTATCGCTAATTGATCTAGAAGATAGCTACAACATTTTTGTAGTCAACGATAGTGATACTCAAAATCTTTTTGGCAAAATATTTAATTTAGACTTCAAGAGTAATTTTGCGCAGAAATGCGGCTTAATTATGCGAAAAGAAATCGTCCCATTGATAAAAGAAAGCCTAGAAATAAAGTGAAACTGAGGAAAAATTTGGTGGAGCTAGCCGGATTCGAACCGGCGACCTCCTCCATGCCATGGAGGCGCGCTACCAACTACGCCATAGCCCCACGAATCTTGGTGGACCTGGGGAGATTCGAACTCCCGACCTCTACAATGCGAATGTAGCGCTCTACCAACTGAGCCACAGGCCCAGATCCATCAACAACCTCACATTTTAGCATAATTCGACGATTGGTTCAACTTTGAATCGACGGATTTGCTTCAAAAGTTCCTTCTTGAGAATGTCTAAACCCGCTCCCGTTGCAGCAGAGATTGGTATCACTTTTATTTTACGAGTGCTAAAAATGGAAATTACTCTTGATAGATCAACCTCATTTATTACATCAGTTTTATTTAAGACCACAATTTCTGGTTTTTCTACTAAAGCTTGGTTGTAGTGAGATAACTCTTGTCTTATGACACGATAGTCCTTCAATGGTTGCGCGGATTCGGTAGAAATCACGTGAACCAAAAGACGAGTCCGTTCGACATGACGCAAAAATTGATCACCAAGACCCTTTCCTTGAGAAGCGCCCTCAATAAGCCCCGGAATATCCGCCACTACGAACTCGTAGTCTTGGATCTTCGCCACCCCAAGGTTTGGCTCAATCGTCGTAAAAGGATAGTCAGCAATCTTAGGCTTTGCGGAAGTTATCACGGAAAGTAAAGTAGATTTTCCTGCGTTCGGCAATCCCACAAGACCTACATCAGCTAATAGTTTCAATTCTAGAACTAAAGTCTTTTCTTCCCCTGGTTCTCCTTCTTCAAAACGACGGTATTCTTCCCAATCTAACGAAGGACCTGTCCGACTCGGCTTAAGGTGGGCATTTCCTCTTCCTCTATTACCTCCTTTAGCAACTAACACCGTCTGATTCTTTTTAGTGAAGTCTGCTAGTAACCTCCTGGCCCCATGTATCACTTCATAAGCAATAGTGCCAACTGGCACCTTCACGTATAAATTTTGACCTGATTCCCCAGTTTTATTTGCCTCACGACCCGCCTGGCCGTCATCAGCCTTAAAAACTTTTTTAAAACGAAATTCAAGAAGAGTATTTTGGTCGTCAGAGGAAACAAGATAGACTGAACCTCCTTTTCCTCCATCACCACCAGACGGAGGACCGTAAGCCTTACCTTTCATCGTCATGAAAGATACCGCGCCACGGCCACCATTGCCCCCCTTTAATTTAATCTCGACATAGTCAATCATCTTTATTCCTTCATCAAGGTAAAACAGTAAGTGGGTCAACAGGAGAGCCATTCTTTCTGACCTCAAAATGCAAGTGAGGTCCAGTCGAACGCCCGGTCGAACCCATTAATCCTACTAACTGACCTTTAGAAACATTTTGTCCAACGCTAACATCAATCTCCGACATATGACCATAAAGAGATGTATAACTATTCCCGTGGTCGATAATAACGTGCCATCCGTAACCGTACCAAAGCTTTTGAGAAACAATTACTCGACCGCTATCCGCAGCATAAATTGGAGTCCCAATGTCGTTGGGAATGTCAATTGCCCCAGGATGCCACCAAGAAGCATACTGGCTAATTCCTTTAGAATTATTTGTTGGCCAACTAAAAATACCACTTCCACCCTTAACAGATGTAGATGGAACAACTTTTGCATATTGGCCAGAAACTGGAGTTGGCTTAGGTTTGGGCGGGGCAGGAACAATCCCATTTGGAACAACCAAATCCTGACCTGCCTTTAAGGAAAGATCGTCACTAATATCATTAAATGGAAAATCGAGAATCGTTTGAGCATCGGCGGAGTATTTTTTTGCTATCGCCTCCAAAGTATCATTGTCCTTTACCTTGTAAACCACTCCAGTAACGGGCGGAATTTTAAGTTTATCCCCTGGAGCAAGGCTATCAACATCTTCCAGATTATTAGCCCATTTAATTGTTTCTATCGAAACCCCAAATTTCTGGGCGACTGCAGTCAAAGTATCCCCAGAGTTCACGTCGTAATTTACGATTTCTGATCTCGGTCGGTTAGTGGGGATCTTAGTTTCTGAAGTACTCGAGGCAGAAAGAACAGCTTCTTTGTTTCCTACTAAATTTTGGGCCGTTACCTGGGATCTCCCAAAAACGCTTCCCGTAAAAATCGCCACTACAGAAAGAACAACCACCCCTCCGTGAGTTACAGGACGGTAAAGCATACCCCGTCTCCACATTAATTTTTTCACTAACCAGTTCTTGCCAGATTCAAATAAAAAAATTAAGTGTAGAAATTTCTTGCGGAAATAAAAAATCAAGCCAACAAAAAAGCTAACAAGGTCAAGGGTAATTTCTTTGAAGTTTCTGAACAAAGAAAATTTTTGATCGTTTCTGGCGAAGGGCAGCAAGGACTCATCCATCTATCCTCCAAGTCTCACTCTTCCAAATTCAAAAAGGTATTAATATTATACTACACCCAAACAAACCTTTGTTTATGAAATTTCCTTATGGAGAGTGTCTAAGAAGTCCTTATTGCTGTCAGTTCTAGAAAGTCTGTCGATCAAACGTTCCGTTCTTTCTAGCTCATTTAAAGCCTCTAGCATCCGGCGTAATCGCCAAACCTGTTTTAAAGTTTCTGGATCGCCAAATAGCAATTCCTCATTTCGAGTGCCAGATCGGCTAACATCAATTGAGGGGTAAATGCGTCTTTCTGCTAAAGACCTATCTAAATGTAACTCCATATTTCCAGTCCCTTTAAATTCTTCATAAACCAAATCATCCATCCTAGATCCTGTATCAACCAAAGCGGTAGATAGAATTGTAAGAGAACCGCCCTCTTCAAAGTTTCGGGCTGCCCCGAAGAATTTTTTAGGTGGATAAAGGGCGACAGGATCAAAACCGCCGCTTAAGGTCCTTCCAGACGGTGGCAAAGAAAGATTGTACGCCCTTGCTAATCGAGTAATCGAATCCAGCAAAATTACCACATCTATTCCTGTTTCAACCAATCTCTTTGCTCGCTCCAATCCCATTTCAGCAATCCTAGTTTGGTTTTCTGCTGGTTCATCAAAGTTAGAAGCTAAAACTTCCCCTTTGACACTTCGAGAAATATCCGTTACTTCTTCTGGCCGCTCTCCAATCAGAACCGCCATTAGACGAATTTTAGGATAGTTTGTAGTAATTCCATTGGCAACTTCTTTCAATATCGTCGTCTTTCCCGCCTTAGGGGGAGAAACAATCATCCCTCTTTGACCAAGACCGACAGGAGCTACCAAATCGATCACACGGGTGGAAATTGGTGATTTGTTAGTTTCTAGTTTGAGTTGTTTATTTGGATAAATCGCCGTTAAATATTCAAACTTCGGTCTCTTCATTGCCTCTTCTGGTAGCAAACCATTAATCGCTTCAACCTTTAACATTCCATAATACCGCTCTGTTTCCTTTGGGGGGCGAACCTGACCTGTTACCTGATCCCCTGCCCTAATATCAAAACGCTTTATTTGTGATTGAGATATATAGATATCGTTTGGACTAGGGTTAACCCCACTTGCTCGCAAAAAACCATACCCTTCCGACATAACCTCTAGAATTCCGCTTCCTTTAGTCATGGGAGCATTAGGAAGCATGGCCTCGAAAGACTTTTCTTCTGATTTTGCGGGAGCTTTTAATTCTTCTACTGTTGAAGCTGGAATAGGTGAATCCTCAAGGGGAATACTTTCAGCTTTTGTACTTTTAACCATAATTATCCTAGAAATTAAACTAATAGGGAAAAAGAAGGATGAAACTAATATCATTAGATCATATCTCTATTATACTTGTCAAGAGAGCAATTTCCCTCAAGTCGGGGTCCACCCAAAGGTAGACCCCCACTTGAGGCCCGACTGGTAGTCGGACTCTCAAGTCTTAGCTAAGAAACCGTCTCAAAGCCATACCAATCGGCGCAATACTCATGAGAGCTAGCGTAATGGGTGTCTCTGGACCAGCTTTTGGTAATTGCGTTACCACTGGTGGGGGAGCCGGAATTGGTACTGGCGTGGGAGTAGGTATCGGAGTTGGGGTTGGTGCAGGCGTTACAATAGCCACCACTTGAACAGCGGTAGTTTTCCAACGGTCTAGCCCTTCCTCAGGACATTTCATCCAAGCGACATTTTCTAGCACCTCACCGTTTGTCACATCGCCCCTAATTTTAACTCTAAACTTAATCTCGAAAGTCCAATTCGGATTAAGGTCTCCTAAGTTTACACCGTCTGGTTTAGTTATCCAATTATCCACGATACTAATCGTTTCACGTTGTCCTTTATCGCTGATTCGAGTAACGGTCGTTGACCCAGAAATATAGTCTACCCTTGCTTTTCCATCTTTAGTTGAACTAGTAAGGTTAGGCAGGTAATCCTGAACATAAACATTAGTCAAAGGGACGTTACTTAAGTTGTTAACCCTAATTGAATACCCTAATTCTTCGTTTGGTTTAACAGAACTCCTATCAGCAAAGGTAAAGAATCCAATCTTAATATCCGGAATAATTACTCTAGATTCAGCAGTAAGCGTTTGGGTCCAATTATCACTGGAGTGATCCTTAACACTAGTAGTAATTCGAACGTACTCCCCACTTTGCATCCCAGGAAGAACAGTAGCTTTATAAACAACATTTAACGATGTTCCGGGATTTAAATAACCAAAATTAGGAAAATTGAAATCAGGAAAATTACAATGATTGTCTACTCTACAGCTTACCCCGTCACTAAACCAGTACTCTCCAGAACCACTTACAAGATTTACACCATCTGTCTGAAATTGAAGAGTTACATCATTGAAGGTAGTATCGGTAGTCTGATTAGTCACCACTGCAGTATAAGTAAGAGTTTCATTTGGCTTGACTTGTCCCTTATCAACCACATTAGTGAGAGTATAACCCGAGGTACCTTGAACCGTGGAAAGCGTAGTAGAAATAACGTTACTTCCCAGAAAGATACCACTGAAAGCTAAAATTACACTTAGTGATTTTGCCAAGAACTTATTAACTTTTTCTATCATTCTTCACCTCCTTCCGGTGAAACTTATTATCCTAAAAAGTAATCAAATAAGAAAACTAGTCTAACTAATTTTATTATTTCATCACCTGATAAAGTTGGGTGGAAAGAATGCAAACTTATAGCTTGCAAACTTTCCACCCGTTTCTCTCCCTCAGTGCCTTAGTGGCGTGTTGGTCGGACCGGGCGGTGGAGGTGCTGGAGTCATCGTTGGCCGTCCGGAAGGGGGGTTTGTCGGTGTAGGTGCTGGAACAAACACCGCGGTCGGACTCGGGTTTGGTATCACCGGCGTAGACAAAATTGCCGACGGGGTTGGACCAATCATATTTATAGGTGTCTGCGTCGGCGGCACAGGTGTCTCAGTCGGCGGCACAGGTGTTTGCGTTGGCCCGGGCGGTGTCTGTGTCGGTGGAACTGGCGTCTGAGTGGGACCAGGAGGACTCGTTGGCGTTGGGCCAGGAGGCGACGTCGGAGTTGGACCGGGTCCTGGAGGACTCGTTGGCGTTGGGCTAGGAGGACTCGTTGGTGTTGGACCAGGTGGTGGAGGCGGAGGGGGAGGGCCTGGAGGTAAAAGTTTTCTGTTGAAAAACTCCACCTGCTCAGTTATCCCCGGTACCAATTCTACTTTACGAAAACGACCTGTGAAGACCGCTTCGTAACCAAAGGCTCCTGGATCCTCGCTTACCTCTAATTCTATTCTGCTCGAATTAGTAAACCATCCAGGTGGGATGGGAAATATTATTTCCCCTCTCACGTCCGTAACCAGAAATTGATCAAAACCAAAATCTGGGCTGGTTGTCCTAACTCGAAACTGCCAGTCCCCTCGTGGAAGAAATTGCCCGTTCCCATTCTCATCAGTGAACTTGACAATCTTGAGAAAGGTAGGAACAGTTGGTGTAACCGGTACAATTATGTTCAGGCACTTATCATCGAAAAGTGTGGGAACGCCTCGAAAAACCACCAACGTTCCGGATTGCCGGGCATACGATCGCTCGCCAGAGAAAAGACTATTTCTGTCCTCAGACCTGGCGTAGTTTACCCCGAAGCTACCGTCAAGATCCACCTTCTCCAAAGTAGCTTCAGCAGCAAGTTCATCCCTGGTAGCCGAAACCCCCTGAGCATTGTAAGCTTTAGCAATGTTCTCCCACGGGTCATCTTCACTCCAACCACCATCAACAATATCTTCGCCTCTTGCTGGTGGCGGAGGTTGGTCTGAAGGCCATAGCATTACCGAAATTCTTCTCGGCTCACTAGAGTAGTACTGCTTCCAAGCTGTATTGTAAACGTGATATCCTTCAATAGCTGGTGAAAACCTCACCATTCCTGGAAGGGTCATCGCAGTAAACTCCCCACCTTGTACCTTAGTATCCTCTACTTCTGCAACTTTCCCTAGACCACCGTCACCTGAGGAAACTTTAATCCATCCGTCAACATCCAAATGTCTTCCATCAGGTCCAACAGTGTGGCCGGTAATCGCCACTTCTAACGGAATTGGCTGTGATTTTGAGAAAGCTACTCGATTACCGTTTTTCTTTAGGGTTGCTTCTAAGGTGATCTCTTTTGTAACTCTTTGATCTTTGGCGCTTATTGGAACCACCCAATATTTTCCTTCAGTATTCCATTTTGAAAGGCCCACCGTTGCAGCAGTCGAGGGAAATACCGATACCGAAAGGTCTCCTGATGTATCGGTAACAACCGAAGTAGGAATAATCTTCACCTGAGTAACTGTTCCAGGTCTCATGGTAGGCTGCTGAAAATCAAATTCAAGACTGGAACTAACAGCAACCGTCCTAGGGGACGCGGTAGTATAGGTGCTTTTTTCAAATGATGGGGAAGTATCTCTCCAAAACAAAAACGCAAAAACGCCTCCCCCAACAGCTACTAATAGAACTGTAGCAATCAACAATGGCAACCTATACCGCCTAGTTCCTCCTGTAGGCAAAGATATACTCATCTCTCGTCTCCTTTTTCTTTAGTTATTCTTAAGTGCTATCACCTCCCTCCCTTCAAGTTAAGGGACAGATCTGGCTCCCGAAATTTTTTTAAAAATATCAAGAATCAGATCTCCCCCTCGTTTCTCTCCTAAAAACAAAAAGGCGAGAGCAAAAAAGCCCCGCCCTCGTTATTAAAATGTAGTTAGCTCAGGCAATATACATTTCTTAGCACCCAGTAAGAGTGTTACCCCAAACCAGATGCTAGGAAACGAATACTACTTCAAACGTAAAGATAAAAGCATCATAACATACTTTTGTTATATTGTCAAATGTACTTATTATTATAATATTGTATACTCTTGATTTTTAACCAAGTTTCTGGTTAATATAAACACAATAGGTACACCTGCTGTCCAGATGTACTTACAGCACCGCCATCGGCGTCGTCTTCTCTGTCGGCCATGGTGGTGCTTCGTTTTTTGCTAAACCTTTTTTACAAAAATCTACCCTAAACAAACAATTAAGAGTACGTTACTAACGTAACACAGAAAAACTACTTTGTCAAGCTTTTCTAGTCCTATAACTTTTTAAATCTTTCAAATAACCATACCCTATAGCTAAATTAGCTTCAAAAACTCCCATTTTGTTAATTGTGGATAACTTGTGGGAAATTGGTGAGAACCCTTAGCTTATTGAAAATAGAGTAAAAAAATAGCCTTTCGGCTATCTAATCAACTAAACTAACGGTTAAATCTGAATTACTTCACTTGGACGAAAATCATTCTCCCAGCAACTGTCTGAAGAACACGAGAAACAACAGCTTCAACCGTCTTGCCAACGTATCTAGAACCATTTTCAACGACGATCATCGTCCCATCCGGCAAATAACCAACACCTTGATCCTTTTCCTTTCCTTCTTGGATCACCCTCACGCTCATTAACTCCCCAGGCAAAACTACAGTCTTAACAGAGTTGGCAAGCTCATTCACGTTTAAAATTTTTACTCCTGAGAGAGTGGCTACCTTGTTTAGATTATAATCCGTTGTAACAATTTTTGCTTTCAAACTCTTCGCTAACTTTAATAGCTTATCATCAGTATTCTTTACTTTGAGAACATCTTGATCGATTATTTCCACCTTCACAACATCTGATTTCTTTAAAGCTTCAAGAATTTCAAAGCCCCGTCGTCCCCGTCCCCTCCTTAGTTCGTCAGAAGAATCGGCAATATGCTGGAGCTCGGATAAAACAAACCGCGGAACAATCAAAGTCCCCGCCAGAAAACCAGTCGTAACAATATCCGAAAGACGACCGTCAATAATTGCGCTGGTATCTAAAACCATCGCGTTGGGATATTTTTCAACACTATTATTTCTTGCCATATGAACCTTTTTTCTAACATCTGGAAAATGGACTTGTTCAATTACTTCGCTTGCTATTTTCTTTGCAAAGTTGGAAGACCAGTGTGCTAAAGCCATAGAAATAATAGGCACCAAAAAAACCCCTGCAACACCGAAAACAAAGGTCAAAACGATAGGAATAACGTAAGGGATGTTAAAAATGTTCGATTTGGGAAACAACTCAACTGAAGTTAGATAACCTAAAGACGCAAACACAACACCCAAAATAGTTCTAACAATAACCTGGATTAACATAAAGATAAGTCCTCAAGAGATAAAATCTTCCTCTCAAAAGCGAGAGAGATAAATTCCTAGCAAAGAATAAATCCTGTTTTTTTAAGCCTTAAAAGCCAAGTTAAGCGCCTCTTTCAAAGTTTTTGCCTGATCAGGGGTAATAAATTTATTAAAACCTAACTTTTTTGCTTCGGCAATCCTTTTTTCCATATTCCCAACCCTTCTAACTTCCCCTAAAAGGCCCACTTCCCCAATCGCCACTGCTCCACTACTAATCGATTTATCTAAGACACTCGAAGCAATGGAAAGACAAATTGCTAAATCAGCTGCTGGCTCAAATATCTTTAATCCTCCCGCTACATTAACAAATATATCTTGGTTTTGCAAGTTCAATCCCGCCCGGCGTGTTAACACTGCAACTAACAGCTGCAATCGGTTATAGTCCACTCCGGAGCCAGTCCGTCTTGGCAAACCGAAGGAAACGGGACTTGTCAAAGCTTGTATTTCAGTCAAGACCGGACGGCTTCCCTCCATCGTTGGGACAACGATTGATCCGGCTCCCTCACCACGTTCTTCCAAAAACAAAGCGGAGGGGTTTGCTACCTCGACCATACCTTTATCCGTCATCTCAAAAATTCCAATTTCCGCCGTCGGTCCAAATCTATTCTTAATCGACCGCAAAATTCTAAATGAATGATATCGTTCACCCTCTAAATAAATTACCGCGTCGACTAAGTGCTCTAACACGCGCGGTCCAGCAACTGCTCCTTCCTTAGTTACGTGTCCAATAACGAAAATAGGTAAGTTATTTTCCTTCGCCAACCGATGCAAACGATTTGCACACTCTCGCACTTGCCCCACACTCCCGGCAGAACCATCTAAGTCCCCCGTAACCAATGTCTGAATCGAATCGATCACCACAAATCGATATTCTTTGCTTCTAATCGCCTCTATAATCAAGTCTACGTCCGTTTCGGATAAAATAAACAACTCGTCAAAATTTCCTTTAATTCTTTCTGCTCGAATTTTTACCTGTTCCGCCGATTCTTCTCCAGCTACGTAAAGACCGCCAATTTTCGCGGCAGTTTGTAATAATAAAGTAGATTTTCCGATTCCCGGATCACCCGCCACCAAAACAACCGACCCCGGAACTACCCCCGAAAAAGCGTTAGAAGTACCCAAGACACGGTCAAATTCGACCAGTCCCGTAGGGATTCGTCCTAACTTTATTTTCTCTACTTCCGAAAGCTTTTTTGGACCTGCATTGGCATTTCTTGGCCGAGTACTTCCAAATTTGGTTGAGGGAGTGACAGTTTCGACAAAGCTATTCCAGCTTGAGCAGTTCGGACATTTCCCTAACCAGTTCGGTGATTTATAACCGCACTGTTGACAAACATAAAGGGATTTAACCTTGATCATAGAATAACCACCCGGCCTTCTTTCACACCTAAGGAAACTTTAGCGCCATCGATAATTTCACCCGCCAAAATCTTTTCCGAGAGAGGTTCTTCGACTATTTCCTGAACCAAACGTCTCATCGGACGGGCCCCGTATTCCAAACTAAAACCTTGCTCTTCCAAAACCTGCCAAACTTCATCAAGAATCTTTAAAGTTATTTTACGTCTTTTAAGTCTCTCTTGGACCTGACCGACGATCAAACGAGCAACTTCCCGCACCGCTTTCTTCTCGAGCATTTTAAAGACGACAATATTATCCACTCTATTTACAAATTCAGGTCGAAAGCTTCCTTTTAAACGCTCCAACAATTTTCCCTTCATCGCATCATACGAGTTTTCTGCTGTCGAAAGGCCAAAACCTAAGCGGGGGCCTTTTTTAATTGATTCTGCTCCAATGTTGGAGGTCATAAGGATAATTGTATTCTTAAAATTAATCTCTCTACCTCTCCCATCAACCAGCCTTCCGTCTTCCAAAACCTGCAATAGAATATTAAAAACTTCTGGATGAGCTTTTTCAATTTCATCAAGTAAAATTACCGCGTAGGGCCGATGGCGCAATCTTTCCGCCAGCTCACCACCCTCTTCGTAGCCAACATAACCTGGCGGCGCTCCTAAAAGACGGGAAACAGTATGCTTTTCGGAAAACTCGCTCATATCCAGTCGGATTAAAAATTCGCTGCTACCAAAAATCGTCTCGGCTAAAGCTTTTGCGAGAAGAGTTTTTCCAACCCCCGTTGGACCTAAAAAGATAAAAGAGCCAATCGGACGGTTTGGGTCGGTTAAACCCGCGCGGTGACGCCGAAGAACCTTTGAGACAGTTTCTAGGGCCTGTTCTTGGCCTACCACTCTTTTCCCTAATTCTTTCTCTAAGTTCAAAAGTCTTTCGGCTTCTGAGGAAGTCATCTCCTCTAAAGGAATTTCCGTTATCTCAGCGGCAATTTCCAAAATATCCTTACTATCGATTACGGGTTGTCGCTTTCCTCTTTTTTCGTGAGCGGCCATTTTCGCTAATTTTTTCTGAAGGGAAAGTTCTTGATTTCTTAATTTAACTGCTTCCTCATAGGCTTCTCTTTTGACTAATTCGCTTTTCTGATTTTGAATTTTCTCTAGTTCTTCCTGAAGATGGATTAATTCTCGAGAAGTAACTCCTACCGAGAGGGATTTTTTTGAGAAAGCTTCATCGATTAGGTCAATAGCGCTGTCCGGTAAGTGCCGATCGGCAAAGTATCTCTTCGCTACACCCACTGCCACTCCTAATGCCTCTTTTTTTATTTTTATTTTATGAAACACCTCGTAGTGAACTTTTAAGCCTTCTAAAATCTTAACCGCCATCTCTTCTTCCGGCTCATTAATTAGGATAGGCTGGAATCTCCTTTCCAAGGCAGCGTCGTCTTCAATAAAATGCGAATATTCTTCCAAAGTTGTAGCGCCGATGCAACGAATCTCGCTACGAGCTAAAAAAGGTTTAAGCATATTGGCGGCATCCATTGCACCGCCTGCACTTCCTGCCCCGATCAAGTTGTGCAGCTCGTCAATAAAAAGGATAATGTTTTTTGCTTCTTTAATTTCCTCCAGCACACCCACCAATCGTTCTTCGAAATCTCCTCGAAAGCGGGTCCCAGCAACTAAAGAGTTTAAATCCAGATTTATCAGTCGAAGATTGTGGAACTTGGATGGCGTTTGCTTAGAGGAGATCTTCTGAGCAAGACCCTCAACAATTGCTGTCTTCCCAACCCCGGCTTCCCCTAATAAAACAGGGTTATTTTTTGTTCTTCGTCCTAAAATCTGCAAACAACGGTTGATTTCCGTATCTCTGCCTATAACTGGGTCTAGTTTTCCTTCCCTAACCAATGCGGTTAAATCGCGTCCGTAAGTATTGATAAGAGGAGTTTCTAAACGACTTTCCCTATTATTTTTTAAAATTGAACTGGGGTAATTAGTAAAGGTAGAAACTTTTTCGATTATCGTTTTGTAATCTAGGCCGTAAGACCGGAGAATATGGCAAGCTAAACCAGAAGACGTTTTTGCTAAACCACAAAGTATGTGTTCCGTTCCAATGTAAGGGTGGTTCCAAAGGTAAGCTTGAAGAGCAGCGGCAGCTAAAGCTTCTCGAGCACTTTCCGAGAAACCTTCTTGATTAAATTTAAAATCATCTGAGTTATCGGTAGAAGCAAAAACCAACTCTCTCACTTTTCCCAAATCTAAACTAAAATTATTTAGAATCTTACAGGCAATACCCTCGTTTTCACATAAAATACCTAACAAAAGATGCTCCGTATCGATATAAGGAGAACCCATGTTTTTTGCTTCTTCGGCGGCAATTGAAATTGTTTTTTTCGCACGTTCGGTAAACTTTTCGGTCAGTTTACTTCCCGACATAAAACTCCTCCGATAGAAAAAAGGAAAGATTTTACTTTTTCTCTGCTAGTTTAAGGCCTAATCTTCTCGTTTCAACGGAAAGAGATTCCACCAAACAGCCGAGGTGTTGACCAACTTCAAAACTTACGCCTTGAGGAATCTTTGAGGTATGAATTAAACCATCAATACCTTGCTCTAGTCTAACAAAAACGCCATATGGAGTAATTTTAGTGATCGATCCATTTGCCTCAGTCCCAGGAAGGTATTTTTCCTTAGCTTTTTGCCAAGGGTCTTCTGATAACTGTTTTATCGACAAATTAATTTTTTGTTCTCGAACATCAATGTCCAGAACTAAAACCTTAACTTGATCACCTACTTTGTATAAGTCTGCTGGTGAATAAACCCTTTCCCAAGCCAATTCTGAAATATGGACTAGCCCTTCTACGCCACCAGGCAACTCCACAAACACCCCAAAAGGCATTACTCCGGTTACTTTTCCTGCCAAAACCTGACCTTTTTGAAGCGTGGCCATCGTTTGCTCTTTTCTTTTCTTCAGTTCCACACCACCTACTTCTTTTTCCGAAAGGACAAAACGATTCGCTTTCCGATCTAATTCGATAATTTTTACCATTAGCTTTTTTCCAAGAACTAAACTCGGCTGGGAAACACTTAAATGTGAGGAGGGAATAAAACCACGGACACCAAAATAATCTACGATTAGACCTCCTCGATTTTGCTCTAAAGCTAATACTTCAATCGTCGCCTTTTCATCAAATTTTTGTTGAAGATCCCGCCACCGCCTTTCTCCTGAAGCTCTCTTGAGAGAAAGAATGGCTTGGCCACTTTCGTTTTCTGCTTGAATAACGTAAACCAAAACCGTATCTCCCGAAGAAATCGTCTTCGCGAGATTCTCGTCTGTTTCTAGCTCCCGACCACTAATTAAACCTTCTGCTTTCGCCCCGACATCAACCAAAATTTCCCCCGGATGCACAGCAATTACTTTTCCTTCAACTACCTGTCCTCGAGAGAGAGGTTTGGGAGAGTAAGTCTCTTGCGCTAAAAGCTCGGCCATAGTCAATTTTTCTTCAGCTTTTTCTTTATTTTTCACCATTTACAAAAGTCCACCTTTCTTAATATTGAGCTTTAGTATAGCAACTTATTATCCAAAAATCAACCAAAAACCTTCAAAAAAGGTTTTTAAACAAAAAAATTCTGGCCGTGAAGTATTTTCCCAACCAAAAAGGTTAGTATCGTCCCCGCTGGAGAGTTTGACGGCTCTGTTCGAGATGGGAAGAGGTCGTTCCACTCCGCTCTAACGGCCAGAAAAGTGTTTAACATTAAAGAAACTGAATAGAAGTGTAAAGGAAGCTTAAATCAAAAAGATTTAAGCGAAAAGCAAAAATCCTGATCGATCATTAGTACGGCTTGGCTAAAATCGTCACCGATCTTACACCGGCCGCCTATCAACCTCGTTATCTTCAAGGAATCTGATTCCCTGATTGCTCAGGGAAATAACGAAACCTAATCTTAGGGAAAGCTTCGCGCTTATATGCTTTCAGCGCTTATCTCAACCAAACGTGACTACCCAGCGCTGCACCTGTTGGTACAACTGGCACATCAGAGGTTTGTCCATCCCGGTCCTCTCGTACTAGGGACAGGCCCCTTCAAGTTTCGAACGCTCACACCGGATAGAGACCGAACTGTCTTACGACGTTCTGAACCCAGCTCGCGTACCGCTTTAATGGGCGAACAGCCCAACCCTTGGGTGGTACTACCCACCCAGGATGCGACGAGCCGACATCGAGGTGCCAAACCCTGCCGTCGATATGAACTCTTGGGCAAGATAAGCCTGTTATCCCCGGGGTAGCTTTTATCCGTTAAGCTCCGGCGCACCCACGTGCCACCGGAGGATCACTAAACCCGACTTTCGTCCCTGCTCGACTTGTAGGTCTCACAGTCAAGCACACTTATGCTTTTGCACGTCCAGTCTGATTTCCATCCAGACTAAGTGTACCTTTGGGCGCCTGCGTTACTTTTTAGCGGGCGACCGCCCCAGTCAAACTACCCACCAGACATTGTCCTCCAGCCCGATAAGGGCATGGGGTAAGCCTTAAACAGTAAAAAGAGAGGTGTTTCATTGGCGTCCCCGTCGCCTTTCGGCTAAGGGGACTCCCTCCTACGCTACACAATTCTACTACCTAAGGCAATGCCAAGTTGTAGTAAAGCTCCACGGGGTCTTTTTGTCCTGGTGTGAGAAGGCCGCATCTTCACAGCCACTTCAATTTCGCCGGGTCGATGGTCAAGACAGTTCTCAAGTCGTTCTGCCTTTCGTGCGGGTCGGAACTTACCCGACAAGGAATTTCGCTACCTTAGCACAGTTATAGTTACTGCGGACGTTCACCGTGGCTTCAGTCAGGACCTTGCAGCCCCTTCCTTAACCTTACGGCACTGGTCAGGCGTCACCCCCTATACTTCCCCTTTCAGGTTTGCAGAGAGCTGTGTTTTTGTTAAACAGTCGCTTGAGATTCTTTCGCTGCGAGATCAAGTTAAACCTGATCTACGATATCTTCCAAAGTTACATCGAGCTTTTTTGCCGAGTTCCTTAACCATCGTTCTCCCGATCGCCTTAATCTACTCGATCCACCCACCAGAGTCGGTTTGCGGTACGGTAAAATTACTTCTCACAACGAGCATTTTCTTGAAAGTTGAATGTTTCCTAATCACCCTCAGCCTTACGACCTTAGGCTCTTCATTGTAGCTCGAATAAACGTGAATCAACGGATTTGCCTGTTGCCACTTCCTTACTACTTAAACCCAATTACATAACTGGGCTAGGGACATCCATCTCTGTCAACCCTTTGTGTCTTTATCGAAGCAATCCTGTAGCCGAATTTAAACGGCTTATCCATCATCTACGCCATCTGGCCTCGATTTAGGACCGACTAACTCTGTGTCGATTAACGTTGCACAGAAAACCTTGGGCATTCGGCGACCCTGTTTTTCACAGGGTTTACGCTACTCATACCGGCATTCTCACTTGTTAGCACTCCAGCACTCCTTACGGTATGCCTTCAAGGCGCTAACAACGCTCCCCTACCCCCTGCATCTTGCGATACAGAGCCGCAGTTTCGGTGTTAGGTTTGAGCCCCGTTACATTGTCGGCGCAAAGTCTTTAAACCAGTAAGCTGTTACGCACTTTTTAAATGGTGGCTGCTTCTAAGCCAACATCCTGGCTGTCTAAAAAACTTCACAACCTTTCACACTAAACCTAAACTTAGGGACCTTAACTGGCGATCTGGGCTGTTTCCCTTTAGACCATGACGCTTAGCCGCCGCAGTCTGACTGTCCTAATAAACTAACACGGTATTCAGAGTTTGGTTGGATGCAAGAGCTTGCGCCCCTACAAATCCATCCAGTGCTTTACCTCCGTGCGCATTTAGAACGCTATACCTATATATATTTCGGGGAGAACCAGCTATCTCCAGGTTCGATAGGCATATCACCTCTAACCACAAGTCATCCCAAAGCTTTGCAACGCTTACGGGTTCGGGCCTTCACTTCGTTTTACCGAAGCTTCACCCTGCTCATAGTTAGCTCACCTGGTTTCGGGTCATTTAGTAAAAACTTATTCGGCCTAATTAAGCCTCGCTTTCACTGCGCCTTCACCCCTGAAGGGTTTAAGCTTGCATTTACTAAACACTCGCCGGTTCATTCTTCAATAAGCACGCTATTGTCCTGATCAGGAACGGCTCGCCTTGCGGCAAGTTCCGTAGTCCTGTTCAAACGGACTTTAGCTGTTTGATAACGTACAGTTTCAGATACTATTTCACTCCCCTCGCCGGGGGACTTTTCACCTTTCCCTCACGGTACTAGTTCACTATCGGTGATGTTGTGTATTTAGCCTTAGACCGTGGTCGGCCTAGATTCCCACAAGATTTCACGTGTCTCGTGGTACTTAGGAACCTCACAAGAGGTTATAATCTTTCATTTACGAGCCTCTCACTCTCTTTGGGGGACTATTCCAAATCCTTCAATTAGATTAAAACTTTTCACTCTTCGACATTAAAGTCAGTGAAGCCCTGCAACCCCTTATTCCTTACGGAAAAAGGTTTAGGCTCTTCCCGTTTCGTTCGCCACTACTAGGGGAATCTCACTTGATTTCTTTTCCTCTGGCTACTTAGATGTTTCAGTTCGCCAAGTACCCTCCTTCCTGACTATGTGTTCATCAGGAGGTACTCCATACGGAGTGGGTTACCCCATTCGGAGATCTGCGGATTAACACTTGTTGACAGTTACCCGCAGCTTATCGCAGTCTTCCGCGTCCTTCTTCGGCACAACATCCCAAGGCATCCACTGTACGCATTTAGTAGATTTTTGCTGATCGATTTGCCTTCACCTTCTATTCAGTTTCTAAAATATTAATTAACACTAAAATAGAAGTCTTATTCAATTTTCAAAGTGCAAATATCTAAAAATATTCAATTTCATCAAAATTTGCCAACAAGGAATAAAGGAAGATAGAAACTCAACCTTAAACCCTCCTGGTGGAGCTAGTGGGACTCGAACCCACGGTCTCCTCATTGCAAATGAGGTGCGTTAGCCAACTACGCTATAGCCCCTCACTTTGGCGGATACTTTGGCTCAAACTCAAAGTTAATAAAAACCCTAAGTTTATACTTTAAAGTATTAAATTAAAATAACAAAATTTAGAGGAAATCGGAAAGAAGGAAGGAAGTAGAAGTAGTTAAAAGTATCTTTAATGACCGTTTTCCTCTAATTTGCATGGTTAGTTTTCTCACCATTTAGTTTATATCATAAGTACGAGTTATTAGTCAAGTAGTTTAAGTCTGGTGGGTGCCGAACCAAAGGCCTCGATTTTTAGATCAACCAAAACGCGTCAGAAAGAACGTTCTGATATGGTGGGCGCATTTGGGATCGAACCAAAGGCCTCGTCTTTATCAGAGACGCGCTCTACCACTGAGCTATGCGCCCATAATAAACATTCTTTGGACATCAGAAATGCGGCTCTGCTACTAAAGCTACGCGTCTAAATTACACTTACTATCAAAGAGCACTATCCGTAAAATCTATCGAGCTTTAATTTTAGCACATTAGGCAGATTACCCGCAAGCACTCTCGTTCTCTTCCCTTTTTGATTTATCTAAATCACAAGAATCCCCGCAATCTTTGAAAAAACAATTCAAAACTGCGGGGATTCTTTCTTTTGACACTCTAAAAGATGGTAGAAAGTAACTAAGAACGATTGAAGTAAGTCTTCGACACGAATGCCGAAGTTGACCTGGAGCATCTTGTGAGAAAGTTGCTCCTACCCTGTAAATAGTTACAGGGATTGCTCCTTAGAAAGGAGGTGATCCATCCCCAGATTCCCCTAGGGATACCTTGTTACGACTTAGCCCCCATCGCTGAATTCGCCTTCTACAATCGCCCCCCTTACGGGTTAGCAAACTGTTTTCAGGTGCCCCCAACTTTGTTGGCTTGACGGGCGGTGTGTACAAGACCCGAGAACGTATTCACCGCAGCCTGCTGATCTGCGATTACTAGCAAGTCCGACTTCATGCGGGCGAGTTGCAGCCCACAATCCGAACTGAGGATGCCTTTAGGGATTGGCTTGCTCTTGCGAGCTTGCAGCCCATTGTTAACATCCATTGTAGGGTGTGTGTAGCCCAGGACATAAGGGCTATGATGACTTGACGTCGTCCCCACCTTCCTCCTCGTTATTCGAGGCAGTTCTACCAGAGTGATACAACTGATAGTAGGGGTTGCGCTCGTTATGGGACTTAACCCAACATCTCACGACACGAGCTGACGACAGCCATGCAGCACCTGTGCTAGCTTCCCTTGCGGGATCGTTCCCCTTTCGGAGTTCTAATACTAGCATGTCAAATCCTGGTGAGGTTTTTCGCTTTGTCTCGAATTAAACCACACGCTCCCCTGCTTGTGCGGGTCCCCGTCAATTCCTTTGAGTTTTAGCCTTGCGGCCGTACTCCCCAGGCGGGACACTTAACGCGTTAGCTTACGACACTGATCCGGTCAAAGGATCAATATCTAGTGTCCATCGTTTACAGCGTGGACTACACGGGTATCTAATCCGTTTTGCTCCCCACGCTTTCGTCTCTCAGCGTCAGAACCGACCCAGATCGCTGCCTTCGCCTTTGGTGTTCCAACTGATATCAACGCATTTCACTGCTCCACCAGTTGTTCCGCGACCCCCTTTCGGTCTCTAGCTTGATAGTTTTGCTACCGAAACTTCGGTTGAGCCGAAGGATTTAAATAGCAACACATCAAACCGCCTACAGAACTCTTTACGCCCAGTAATTCCGGATAACGCTCGCACCCCACGTATCACCGCGGCTGCTGGCACGTGGTTAGCAGGTGCTTATTCTGGATGACATGATATCATCCTAAAAGGAGTTTACAACCCGAAGGCCGTCATCCTCCACGCGGCGTCGCTGCGTCAGGCTTTCGCCCATTGCGCAAGATTCCCGGTTGCTGCCACCCGTAGGTGTATGGCCCGTGTCTCAGTGCCATTGTGGCTGACCGTCCTCTCAGACCAGCTACCCGTCGTCGCCTTGGTAGGCTATTACCCCACCAACAAGCTGATAGGCCGCAGGCTCATCTTAAAGCGAGCAGTTACGCTCTTTAATTAGGCTTGCGCCTAACCACATGCGGTATTAGCTCCGCTTTCGCAGAGTTATTCCCCACTTTAAGGCAGATTCCCACGTGTTACTCACCCGTCCGCTACTACCCGTCTTGCGACGGATCGTTCAACTTGCATGCCTAAGGCACGCCGCCAGCGTTCATCCTGAGCCAGGATCAAACTCTTCGAAGAAAAGTTTGTTAATCCAAGCTAAACTTGAATTAAATAACTCAAAACTAATTGACGTTCTTAATTCCTCGATTAAATCGAGGTTTTCTACCATCTTTTCGATTGTCAAAGTACCAAGGCTTTATTTCTTTTAAAGACCTTCTCAACAAAACAACGAAGACCGCTTTGAAGCGAAACTTCGTGTTTGACTGCCCTTAATATAAACTATCTAATGTTAGTTGTCAAGAGATTTTATAAAGAATCTCGACTCTATTCATATCTAAGAGCTTCTAGAGGTGAAAGCTTAACCGCCCGTTTGGCAGGATAAACACCAGTCAAAAGTCCCACTAAAAAGGCGAAAAGAAGAACACCAAGGGCAAACTCGGGAGGGGTATAGAAAAGACTGACGGATTGACCTCCCGCAGTGTTAGCCAAAACATTAACGATAAGGTTAATAAGAGTTCCTAACAACCAAGCTAAAACTATTCCTAATCCCCCACCAATTGTACTGATCAAAGCTGCCTCAGACAGAAAGAGTTTCTGGATATCTAGATTCGTTGCCCCAAGGGCTTTCATAATACCAATCTCGTGTGTTCTCTCGAGAAGGGAAATCGTCATGGTATTTAACATCCCCAAAGAAGCAACAAAAAGAGCAATAATCCCAAAACCAGCCAAGACAATCTGAATAATTTGGAAAATTTGATCAATTTGGGATAAGGTGTCAACTACAGTCGTAACCGAAAATCCTGCTTCTTCGATTCTCTTCCTCACATCGTTGATTTTGTCTTTATCGGAAACTTTGACTTTTAGAGAATTATATGTAGTCACACCTAATTTTTTCAGCGTTTCAATGTTAACGAAAAGCCCACTCGCATTTTCTTCTGTCGAAACCGAGGTAACCTTGAAATTTAAGGTTTCTTTCCTTAAGTTAGTTTCTCCTCCAACCTGAGCAGTATTGGTATCAGGAATAAAGACATTCACAGAAAGGGGTTTTTCTAAAACTGAATTGTAATCTTTTATTCCGTAGAGGTTTTTTAAAGTATTTGCCGAGATAATCGAGTCTTCTTTGTTTTCGGTCATCTCTTTCCCAAGATTACTTCTTATCCCTTCAATTTTCAAGTTCTTCACTGCAATTCCATAAACAACCGCGTTGGTAGTAGTATTATTAAGAGTAAGTTGGGCGGAAAGGTTGATCAAAGGACTCACAGCTGTTACGTTTGGGATCTCTCCAAGCTTCTTTACCGTCTCTTCATCGAGTTTAAGAATTGTGGATCGGCTAGTCACCGTCAACGTTGTTAAGGCATCAAGATTTAAAAGTCTACTTTTAGTTAACCTTTCTAACCCGTATCCTAAGGAAACAAGAAATAAAATTGCTCCGATACCAATCGCAACCCCGCACACAGTTAAGAGAGTTCGCAATTTATTTACTTTAAAATTAGAAAGGGCAACTCTGACAATATCTAAAATTTTCATCTTACATCTTCTCTAAAGCTTCCTCGGAAAGTTCATCTGCTTTTACCCGAGTTTCCTTCGTTTCAGGAGCTTTACCGCCTTCGATGGAAAGAATTTTTCCATCCTTCATATACATTATTCTTTGAGCGTATTTACAATAATCAGGATTGTGGGTAACCAAAAGGATAGTTCTCTTTGATTTCTCGTTTAATTGCCTTATAAATTCCATTACCTCATTTGCAGAAATAGAATCAAGATTTCCAGTTGGCTCGTCAATCAAAAGAATCCAGGGGTTATTCATTAAGGAACGGACAATGGCGACCTTCTGTTGCTGCCCTCCGGATAGCTGTGTCGGTAAGTGGTTAGCGTACTTTTCCATATGAACGAGTTCTAGCAACTTCATTGCCCGCTTTTTTCGTATTAATAAAGGCATTCCAGCAAAAACGTACGGCAAAGCAACGTTTTCCCATACAGTCATTGATTGAATAAGGTTAAACTGTTGAAAAATCATTCCAATCTTTTTATTCCTATGCTTGGCAAGCTGATCGACGGTTAAACCAGAGAGATCCTCACCACGAATGAAAATTTTACCAGCGGTCGGAACATCTAAGCCGGCAACTAAAGAAAGGAGGGTGGATTTACCACAACCAGAAGGGCCGAGGAGAAGAGAGTAGGTACCAGCGTAAAGTTCAAAACTAACACCACGAAGAGCCTGAACGTTAGTCTCGCCCAACTTATAAATCTTAGTTAAATTTTCGCACTTGATTACTGGCGTCTTCATCGGGCAGATTTTTTAAAATTTTTTACTATTCCTTCAGATATTGATTTTAAACAAAATCAACCAAACAGTCAACTCTCCATTTTTTCTTCTTGTGATTGGTGAGCACGCTCTCTTAAAACTTCCTCTATTTCCCCTTCCGTTTTTCTCTCAAAGTCGTCGAGTAAAGTAATTAATTTTTCATTACTTTCATAAACCCTCTCTATATATTTCTTCTGTTCTTTGTTCAAGCTACCCAGCTTTCCTGAAAGTAAAGAGGAAAGATAGTGCTTTATGACTGAAATAGGCCCTTTTAATTGAAAGGCAGTCCAAACATTTAAATTACCTTGAATTCTCTCTAATTCCGAGCTGTAAGCTTTTCGTTGAACCTGACAAAATTTTATTTTTTCTTCTTGCTCTTGAACTTTTAGGTATTCCCTCGCGAAAAACATTGAAAGCGGGGCGACTAACAGGAGTGAAAAAAGTTTTATCATTTCTCGCCAAAAGTCGCCTCGAGCAGCTTCAGGGTAATAAAAAACAACAAGCGCAGTAATCAAAACTAAAGAAACAACTGGTTTAAGCAATAAGGCCACTCCAATAGTTAAAAAGTAAAGCAGGAAAAAGAAATTACTTTCTAAGCTTCCGGTTACTCCAATAAAAAGAATTACAATCACCGTAAAGATTAAAGTCTCCACGATCAAAGCTTTTTTTTCTTGATTGATAACTAAGGAAGAAGAAAAAAAGAAGTAGTAAAGAAAGTAAACCAGTGCGACTACTCCCATCAATTGAAAAGTGTATTCAGAGGTAACTGAATTTGACAACCAGTAGTAGCAAAAAGAAACTACTAGTAAAATACTTAGACTGGAAGTAAAAGGATTAAGACGAAAATTCTTCTTAGTCATAATAACCTCTAAAAGAGCCTCTCTTCAAGTAATAATAACTTGTTTAGCTGAAACCAGTCAAGGAATTGTGCAGGACCTATACATGACGTAACACTTGCTCCTTAGTTACTACATTACTTTTAACATATTCTGCCGGTGTTTGATAGCCTAGAGATTGATGAAATCTCCTGTAGTTGTACTTTTGGTTAAAGGCCATACAGTATCCTCTTAACAACTCAATATCGGGATACAGATCCTGATAGTGGA
>JAMCZT010000039.1 GCA_023485445.1 Patescibacteria group bacterium | reverse complement strand
GATCTTGTCTCACTTAAAAGACAAGTTGATGCCATTCTTAAACGTTTAAAACCAACTCCTGTTCGGTAAGATTTATTCGTGAGTCAACGAATCCCCTAAAGTGTGATTTATCCGTGAGTAAATACGCTGTCGCTAAAAAATTAAATAGTTAACGCAAAATTTACCTAGTCAACACTCAAAAATGCAAATTGTTGATTCATAAAATATCTCGATGGAGCGGGGTATTTTAGTATTCTGGTAAGTATAGTAAACTATAGGTTTGCTTTTTGCTTGAAAAGTGGTATAATCTAACCTAATGAAGGGAGAGAAATTCTTTAGAATTTGTATCATATAATCCGATCGAAACAAGTAAATTAATATGTTGAAAGGAGAGCTGTTATGGTCGCAAGAATTAAGGCAGGTTTGAGGACCACCGAAGAACTAGTTCTGATAAAAGTCACGGAGCTTCTACCAAAAGTCGAGGAGTACTACGGACTTACCTCTCAGGGTATTCCAATTGTCATCGCCCGTTACGCAGAGGATACCTCTGACCTTTCGGCTCTCGAAACGGTTCAGAGGATAGCAACGGAGATCATGAAGCTTCCGGCTAAACAAAGGAACGAAATCTGGAACTCGTTGAGTCCTGTTATGGCAGACTTCTCTCGTAACGAAGCAAGCTACAAGGCGCTGGAGCAGATTTACACTAGGGATCAGGTCCGCTTCAATGGCCTTGAGGGTGTTGACGACGATGGGTTAGCCAAAGCTTGGATTGAGTGCTCGCCAAATGCAAGAGCAGCGAGAGAGCGAAAGACTGCTGCTGTGAGTCTCTTGTTAAAGGCAGTCGAAAGAATTTCGGCTAGAAACACACCGGAACGGATAGAACTTGTCAGCATTGCCTCAGGATCCGCCCGGTGTATTGTCGAAGTGCTCGACAAATCAAGGGGATTACCCATACACGCTCGAATGTTAGATTGGGACCCAGAGGCCCGCAGTTACAGTGAGAAGTTAGCTCGTGAGGCAGGCGTCGAGAAACAGGTAAATACTATTGCTGGAGATGTCATTAGGATAAAGAAATTTCTATCAGGTTATCCTGTTGATATCGCAGAGGCTGTAGGAATTCTTGATTACCTCGATGATAAATACGCCGATTTTCTCCTTAGGCAGATCTACGAGTTGCTATCGGTTGGGGGTACTGCTATAGTTTCCAACATCATGCCCAACCCCGAAAGCGAATTCGTTCATACTGCTGTAGGTTGGAGGCCAATGCGCTACCGTAATGAGAGCGAGCTTGCTCAAATCTTTGTTCGGGCGGGTTTCTTACCAGGAAACTGTAAGATTCACCGTGTACCGCTTGGAATATACTCCATCATCGAAGCGGTTAAGTAAACTACAATAACTTCGAATCCGGCTATAGCTGCCAGATTGTGCTATTTCTTGCACAATCTGGCAGTTTTCTTTACAATAGTAACTAGAAGGCCTGCTTCATGAACTATTACCTTATTTCAGCGCTAATTAATTTTATCAGCAGTTTTGCCCTTGGTGGGTTAGTGTTATATAGGAATCCTAAGGGCATTGTAAATTCCACTTTTGCATTGTTCGCTTTTAGCGCTGTACTTTGGAGTTTCTCTTATTACATCTGGCAAACTGCTAGCACAGCACAGACGGCTCTCTTCTGGTCGAGGGCTTTGATGGCCTTTGCGATATTTATTCCTATTTTTTACCTACATTTTGTCTTTGCATTCCTAGGAGTTTTAAATGAGAAGAAAAAATTTCTAATTTTTAGCTATTTTCTGTTTATTTGTTTCTTTCTATTAAACTTACTTACCCCCCAGATTGTTTCACACACAGAACCATTACTAGAATTTCCATTCTGGCCTATTCCTGGGTCTTTCTTCCACGCACTTCTCTTAGTTTGGCTCGGGTATATGACCTACAGTATCCATCTTTTGTACCGAGCCTACAGAGATTCTATTGGACTGAAAAAACAACAAGTTCGATATCTTCTCTTGAGTATGCTTATCGGGTTCGGGGGTGGTATAACAAACTATTTCCTTTGGTATAAAATTCCTATTTACCCTCTCGGAAATATTTTGGTTTCGGTGGATGTTGCGGTTACTGCCTATGCGATTGCAAAGCATCGACTATTGGATATAAGATTTGTAATTGCGAGAACTGTTGCTTACTCCTTACTCCTTCTAATTATTGCATCTTCGTACACTATAGCGATGCTTGTTTTCAGTTCCTATTTCTTTGGGGATACCTTTCAGGGAAATCAATTGTTGGTTTCAACCTTCTTCACAATTATTGTTGCTTTTACCTTTCAGCCTCTCCGAAAAGCCCTTGAGCACACGACTGATAAATTTTTCTTCAAAGGAATGTACGAGACTCATGACCTTTTGGCAAAGCTCAGTCATATTATGGCCACGACGCTTTTGCTGGATACTTTGACGGAAAAAGTTTTGCATGAGTTGGTGACGCAGATGAGGATTAGCCGGGGAGCCTTTGTCCTGATGAATAAGGGAGATGTCATCTTAATTGAGACAAGCGGCTACACTAAGCCCCCTGGGTTTACCCACCACCAGCTTTTTACTCTGGAATCTGCCGGAAAGACCTTAGTCTTTGAAGAAATGGAAGACGGGACACTCAAAGATCTGATGAGAAAACTAGATCTCACAGTCGTCATTCCGCTTAAAACGAGCGAAAAGGAAGTCGGCCTCCTGATGCTAGGCGAGAAACTTTCCGGCGACATTTATTCCGACCAAGACATTAAAGTCCTGGAGATACTCGCGCCAGAAATCTCTGTTGCGATCCAAAACAGCCTTTCTTATGAGGAAATTAGAAGGTTTAACATTACTCTTAAAGTGGAGATCGACCACGCGACGAAAAAATTGCGGGAAACGAATGAAAAGCTCCAGGAAGTCGACAAGCTTAAAGACGAATTTGTTTCAGTGGCGACTCACGAGTTGCGCACCCCGATGACCGCGATCAAGAGTTACCTTTGGCTAATTTTGCATAAAAAAGACCTCAAGCTCGACCAAAAAATCCATAAGTACCTTGATCGGGCTTTCATCAGCTCCGAAAGGATGTTGGTCCTGATCAATGACCTACTAAACTTATCACGAATTGAAAGCGGCCGAATCCAGTTAGAAATCAAACCGACTAACCTTAACGAAATTGTCGATGAAACCTTAGCGGAAATCATGCCTAAAGCCGTTGAGAAATCGCTTCAGTTGATTTATAACAAACCAAAGGGTGATTCACCAAAAGTCATGGTCGACCCCCAACGTTTCCCAGAAATCGTTACCAACTTTGCCGGTAATTCAATCAAATTTACCCCCAATGGTGGTAAAATAACAGTAACCGCGACAAAGAAAGATAACATGATCCAAATTGATGTTTCCGACACGGGGGTAGGAATTTCTAAAGAAGACCAGAAGAAACTTTTCAAAAAGTTTGGCCGTCTTGACAGTTCTTACAAAGCGGTAGCCACAAGCGGTGGAACTGGGCTGGGACTTTACATTACTAAAAACTTAATCGAGCTTCAAGGGGGTAAAGTCTGGGTCGAATCAGACCTCGGCAAAGGGGCAACTTTTAGCTTTACCGTTCCGGTTGCCAAAGAATCAGATATAAAAAAGGCCGTTAAGGAAGAAGATAAGCCGCTGGAAGGAGTTTACGTTAATGAAAAGGCTCTATCTAGATACAACAGTCAGCAAAAAAGCAAAAGTTAAACTTTTTGAAGGCAAAAAAATAGTAGCTTCAACTCAAAGTAAAGTCCCCTTGGTAGCAATCGATAAAGCCCTTAAAAAAACTAGGAGCAAAGTTACGGAATTGGCTAAGGTTGAGGCAAATCCTGGTCCTGGTTCTTTTACCGGTGTTAGAGTTGGGGCGGCAATCGTAAACGCTATCAATTTTGCCTTAGGAAAAAAGGAAAATATCTCTCCAGTTTACGAATAAAGGAGAAAAATGGAGTACAAGACGAAGAAAAAAAGAGGCCTTGGGCAAAAAGTTTTATTTATTGTCATCCTCGCCCTAGTTGCCATCGTAGTTATTTGGCGATTTGGCCTTTCTAGCGACCAAAAGAAAACCACCATCCATGTTTCAAACCAAAACCAAAGTACCGTTAGCGCTCAAACTACTAAACTCTCCCCCCAAGATCTAAGTTTTATTTCTGGGATAATCACAACAGAGGGAAGGTCAAGGATAGCAAAAGAAAATAACGTTAATGTACAATCCATCCGAATTAGCACTAATCCTACTTTTAACGGTCAAATTGCCTATGTTCCCCTAGAAATCACCACAGATAAGGAAAAGGTGAAACCTCAAAGATTTGTCGCAATGATGGTAAAAGAAGGAAATTTTTGGCAGACTTTAAGCATCAAGAAAGTAGATTGAAAAGGTTAGAAGGTAGCTAAGGCTACCTTCTTGATGTGTTAGAGAAGATTTCCAATTCGTCGGAGTAGAGAATCATTACCCAACGGGGTGAGGATTATGTCACTTGCCTCTTTTCTTAGATATTCATCTCTAAGTGCTTCAACAGAATTGGTTAAGACGACGATCGGACCAAGATAATTCCGAACTCGAAGCTCTCTGATTAGCTCTTTTCCATCAACGCTAGGCATCTTCAGATCAGTAATGACCAAGATGATATCCTCTAAAGACACCTTTCGGCTATCGATAAGGTCAAGAACCTTTTGCCCATTCAGGCAATTTATGATTTTCCTCCTTTTCCCAACCTTGCTTTTGCCAATGACAACACTATATAAAAATAATAGATCGCTGTCATCATTGGCAAGAATAATAGTTTTTTTCATAACTCTCCCTTTCCCAACAAATAGTAAGGAAATTTTTTAAACCCTCTTGTCAAAGGAAAATACCACTCTAGCGAAAGAAAGTCAAGCCGACAATAAGAAGCCCTAAGATAATTCTGTACCAAACGAAGACCCGGTAGCTGTGGTTTTGGACAAAGGATAAAAGATATTTGATAGCGATCCATCCGGCAATAGCTGCGGCCACAATCCCCACTAAAAAGGCATTCCGTTCATCTGTAGGTAACCCAGTATGAATAAAATCTTTAAGCTTAAAAATGGCCGCCCCAGCAACAACGGGCGTTGCTAAAAGAAAGGAAAACCTCGCCGCCGTAGCTCGGTCTAAACCTTGGAACAAACCAGCGGTGATGGTCGCTCCAGAGCGAGAAACACCAGGAACCAAAGCGGCTGTTTGGGCTAACCCGATCAGCAAAGTATCCCGCCAACGGATTTCAGTCATTTGTTTTTCTTGCTTAGCCTCTCTTTCAACAAACCATAAAACTACCCCCACTAAGATCAAGGAAAAAGCCACGATCAAAGGAGAACGAAGGTTTTCCTCCAAGTACTTATCGAGTAAACCTCCAGCTAAGCCAGCCGGAATAGATCCCACGACAAGCATTAAGAATAGCCGACTTTTAGCATCACTAGCAATGTTTTTTCCGTCTTTTAAGGCTTTGGTTAAAAATGTTCCCGTAATATCCCAAAGATCTGACCAAAAGAAAGCGACGATCGCCAAAAGAGTCCCCAAGTGCAAAGCGACATCAAAAGTAAGATTGTGGTCAAAAGCTTTCCAACCAAACATCCAAGGAACGACAATCAGATGCCCAGAAGAAGAAATCGGAAGTAGTTCGGTAAGTCCTTGTAAAACACCTAAAACGGCTGCCTGAAAAAGATCCACAATACCCCCTAAATAATATAAACTACTTTCCTTTGGCGTAAAAAATAATATTACTGCTGCGAAGTCCGCCAGGAACAGTTAAGATCTCGACCCCGTCAAAAAAACTTTCCAAAAAATCCGCATATTCGTTAATTTTTTCCCCCTCGTCGTCATTTAAAATACGGTTAAAGATTACCACTCCATCTGTATTTAGTGCCTGTGCCAGATTTTGGTAAAACTCGTCTCGTTCGCATTGAGATGGCACGTCTCCCCACTGAAAAGCGTCCACGCAGATCAGGTCATACTTTTTTGTTGTTCGACAAAGGTAGTCCGCTGCGTCTGCGATAATAATTTTAACATTTCTTTCCTTCAAGTCAAAATAGCTCTTCGCCACTTCGGCAATCACGGGATCTATCTCGATAGCATCGATCGGTACGGGACCAAACTTTCGGGTCAAAAGCTTGGCCATCGTTCCAGCACCTAGTCCTAAAATCAAAATTTCTTTTAAGCCTGTCTTTGGCGGGTCAAATTCGACAAAGGCATCCCAGTAACCGTTGCTTCTCCCGCTTTCTTTCAAACTCCGCGACTGGGTGTAACCTCCCACTACCAAACGCCTTCCGTGATTGTTTTCAATTACCTTTATTTCACCGCTAAAAGGGGAGGTGGTTTCGTAAATCAATTTATAGTTAAACATAAGGATACGAAATCCAAAGCGAACTATTTTGGAGTAATTACTTTCTTCCCCACATAATGTTGCAGCACTTCTGGTACCGCAACTGATCCATCTTTTTGCTGGTAGTTTTCGATGATAGCAATCAAAAGTCGGCCAATGGCTGCCGCAGTATCATTCACAGTATGGACGAAAATACTCTTCCCATCTTTGGTTCTGTATTTAGTATTGAGTCGGCGGGATTGGTAATCAGTGCAATTCGAAGCCGACATCAGCTCCCGGTAAGTCTTTTGACTTGGAATCCAGGCTTCAGTATCAAAAGTCTTCGCAGCCACAGTCCCTAAATCACCGGTACAAAGAGCAACTACTTGATAAGGAATTTCCAGTTTCTGAAGGAGCCATTCATTGTTTTCAACTGTTTTTTCTAACTCATTATTTGAGTCTTCTGGCCGGCAAAAAATAAACTGCTCCATTTTGTCAAACTGATGAACCCTCAAAATCCCCCTCACGTCTCGCCCGTAAGAACCCACTTCAGTTCGAAAACTTGTCGAATACCCAGCGTATCTAATCGGAAGTTTATCTTCTTCTAAAGTTTCATCTTCATGCATGGCCGACAAAGGGTGCTCCGCCGTGCCCGCCAAATAAAGTTCCTCATTCTCCAATTTATAAAAACCCGCGCGGGCGCTGGGAAAATAACCAGCTCCCCACATAACTCTTTCTTTAACCAACGCCGGAGGGATAACCGGCTGAAAACCCTGACCAATCAAAAACTTCATCAAAAGTTCAACCAGACCAAACTGCAAAAGAACACCTTCATTTTTCAAAATGCCCATTCGTGGCCCGGACATCCTTGCCGCACATTCAACGTCGATAATATCTAGCCTTTTTCCTAGTTCAACATGGTCAAGCGGTTCAAAGTCAAACTTTTTCGGCTCCCCCCATTTCCTGATTACTTTATTTTCGGACTCATCTTTACCCTCTGGCACACTTGGATCGATAAGGTTCGGGACCCACGACAGCTTTTCGTCCAGCTCTTTTACTACCCCATCAAGTTGAGTCTCTAAAACCTTGATCTCGTCTTTGATTTTTTTGCCTTTTTCGATAACTTCGGGGGTTGGTTTTATGGTCGCGACCTTATTGCGCTCTGTCCTCAGATTATCAACCTTTTGCAAAAATATTCGTCGGTCTTCGTCAAGCCGAATAATCGGCGCCAAATCGATATCCTTATGGCGAGCCTTGAGCATCTTTTTCACTTCAGAGGTATTTTCCCGAATAAACTTGATATCTAGCATAAAATTTCCTTGCTTAAATTATACTACTTCTACTGTTAGAGTACACCGTTTTTCTTAGATCTTGAAGTCAAAAGTTAGCGATTGGCCTTTGGGACTTTTAATTTACTATGGTTGGTTAGCCTCAATAAAACGATCCTTAACGAAATTCTTATCTAAAGAAAGAATCAGCCAACTAGCTTTTGGGCCGTGTTTTTTAGCTAAAAGTGTTAGATAAATCGCTTGGAAAGATTCAGAAGAGGTCAAATTCAAATCTTTTCCCCAATTATAAATGGCGTTTTGTAACTCCTCCGGCTGCCAATCACGACCCAGTTCATGGGCAATCTTAGCCAAAAGCTCTTTCTGGGCGCTGTTCAGTTCTCCAATCGTCAAAGGCAACGTTTTATGAACGGTGAATTTGGCTTCTTCAGGAGCATAATTTTCCAGCCATATTTTAACGTATTTGATCCGTTCCTGAAGATCTTTATGATCCAGATCAATTAAAGCTGACCCTTTGAAGGCTTCTGCTTCTTTCTCTGGATCAACGTTTGGCATTTGGACCCAATTTGCGACTTGAGAAAATCTAATCCTGAAATACTCTCTTGGCTTATCTTTGATTTGAGATAGCTCAAAAGCCCGCGCTAGGTCCTCATCCGTTTTCTCAAAGTAAGCGGATGCGGCCCGATCATACTCATCAAACAACTTTGGGATAGTTTCCCCTGCGGGGTCAAAATTAATCGTTTGTTTATAATTAAAGCGCGTTAGCAAAAAACGTAAAACTTCTGGAGGAAGGATCTTGGCCACCTCTTCAGCACTTACCCCCGTGCCTTTGGAAGAAGACATTTTCGCACCGCCAACCAAGAACCATTCATACGGAATGTTATACGCTGGCTCAATTTTGAAGACTTCTCGACATAAAGAGTTAGCAATATCGCGAGAACCACCAGCGCTGGAGTGATCCTTCCCCGCCCCTTCGACCGTGATTCCTAAAGCCATCCAATGTGCCGGCCATTCCACCTTCCAAGGCAGTTTTCCAGTTCCCCCAAATGGTGAGACTCTTCCCAGGTAGCCACATCCTTTGGCCCACTTCACCATCTCCGGCTCGCAGATAAACTCCACTATCTCCCCATCCCAACTAAATGCCCTGGTTGAGCCGATCTTTCCGCATTTTGGACAGATTGGCTGGAATGGTAGCCAGCCGAGTTGGCGTTTCTTTGACCCGCTCACTTCTTGGTAAATATCTTGGATTTTCTCTGCGCTATCCAAAGCGATCCTGATTGCCTCATCCATGATCCCCCTAGGGTAAAGTTTAGAATCCCAAAAAATTTCTGGTTCCGCCCCTAACTTATTAAAAACGGAGATGAAATCGTGGGCGTAATACTGGGCGTAAGTTTGATTTGAACCATCAGGGGCGGGAACTTTAAAAAAAGGCATCCCCATGTACTTTTCGTATTCAGGAGGAAGGTAGCTGGGAAGGTCATCCATCGGATCGTAATCATTGATTATATATGTGGATTTACTTTCAACTCCAGCCTCTAGCAGAGCTTTATAAATTAAATCATGTAAAATTACCCCTCGCAAAGCGCCAACGTGAATCTTCCCAGAAGGGGTTTTCATGTCGTCTACCCACTGGGGCCCTTTTCTTTTTTCTTTAATATCTAACGCTATCTTATCTGCCCAAAACATAAATATATTATACTCCTGCCTAACCCTAGGCTCAAGGTTTAAAGTCTACTAACAAAAACCCTCCGCCACGGCGAAGGGTTTTTGTGTAAATAAAGGTTTATTAAAACCTTAACCAACAGCTAAAATCGCGTAAGTAAGTTTCCCGATAGGCGCTTCCACTTCTACCTTTTCCCCCGCTTTCCGACCCATTAGAGCTCTTCCGAGAGGAGAATCGTGGGAAATATATCTTTTTGAAGGATCTGCTTCGGGAGCATCTACTATAATAAATTCCTCGTCATCACCATCAATATGGATTTTAACTTTAGACCCTAGGCTAACAATCTTGCTGATCCCCTCAGTTCCACTGTCTTCAATTACTCGAGCGTGTTTCAAGACTTCTTCCAACTCAATTATTCTCCCTTCAACAAATGACTGCTCTTCCCGCGCCAAGTCGTACTCTGAGTTCTCAGAAATATCGCCAAATTCCCTCGCGTGAGCAATCCTTTCAATCACGTCCCGGCGCTTGGTGGTGACCAACTCGTCGTACTCTTTTTTTAACTTTTCTAAACCTTCTTGCGTTAGATAAATTTCTTCTTTTTTCATTGGTTTACCTCTTCTAAGCCTTATCGGCATAAAAAGACTTTCAAGTAACCTTAAAAATTTAAGGTTACTTCAAAAAATAATTTTAAAACAAGAGAGATAATTACGGGGAAGATTATATATCATAAATATCCTTTTCTTAGGACAAAAGGGTTCTTTAACTTAAAAAACCCTTCACCTCCGTTAGTTAACTTTGGTAACGGGCCTCCTGAAAATAATAAATCCTGATGCTAGAATAGCATCTCCCTTTTGGTTTGTCAAGTGGGATAGAAGTAGTTTTTCAGCTCAATTTTTTGTTTCCTAATCTTAAAAGTCTCACCTTTAAAACCACTCCTAAACCCACAGTAATCAGACCCAGTATTCCGATTAAACCGTTTTGAGACCCAGCTTTAGGAAGCGGAGCGGTTTTTTTGATCATAAACTGGAGGTCCATATCCAAAGTTTGATTATTAGAAGCGGCGACTGAATGGGCATGTACCGTCACATTTCCATCCCGGGCCGGACTTACCGAAGTTGTTAAAGTTTTCCCTTCGCTTGATAAGCTCAGTTGTCCAGCATTGATCCTGTTCCCATCGTTGTCCTTCACCTCCAAAGTACTTCCAGGAACCACAATCGCTTCTGAAAAGGTCACCGAAACTTTTCCAGGCGATTGATCCAGCGTTACCTCACTAGCCGGGTCGCTGCTAACTACTTTCGCTTCAGCTAAAACAAAGCTGGATGAAAAAAAGAAAGATAGGATAGCAATTACAGCAGAGATAAAAAATCTCATCCTACTCACCTCCCAATGAATTCTATATCGTTGGAGGTGTTTAGGTTAACAATCTGCCACAACATTCATTAAGTGCTTTACATTAAAATTTCTGAATCAAAAAATCTTTCTTGAAAATCAGTTAAGGCCCTAATCTGCTCTTCGGAAAACGTTGTTCCTTCTGGAACGATAACTAATTTATCATCTTCATCATTCGTTCGGTGGATTACCGCCAGGCAATAGCCTTCGAATTTTTCAATGGGCTTAAAAACACCCAAAACATAGGCGTCGATTTCTTTTCCATCTGGAGCTTTCGTGCCTTCGATGAACCCGTAATTAACCGGATAATAGTAATTGTGTTTGGGATGTTTGTACCAAGGGGGTGGTCGATCGTTACTGTAATTATTTTATATAAAAAGACAGTTGCATAATCCATAATTTAACAAGTAGCAGGTTTTTCAAAAATACATTTTAAATTCAAGACCGAAATTTTTAAAACCTAAATTTTCGTACAGCTCGTGCGCATCAAATCGTTCATGCCTGCTGGTAGCAATTATTTTATAGCAGCCCTTGTTCTTTGCTTCTTCGATAATCTGGGTGATTAACTTAGTCGCCACTCCTTGCCCACGCAAGGATTCTTCTACAAAAACGTCTTCTAACAGGGCAAACGGTTCCTGGCGAAGATCATTGTGTAAAAGATAAAGGTAAGCTCGCGCAACTTCTTTTCCGTTTTCTTCAAGGGAAAATCTTATTCCGTTACTTTCTACGATTTTTTGCTTAATATCCATAAACCTTTCTGGTATCTCCGATACAAATTATTTTTGAAACGCTACTAGTGGATTGGTAAATTGATAAATACCTTGTCTTGCTTTTTTTGATATTTAGCCCCAAGTTGTTTTTGGGAAACCCGGCTCTATTATACAACTTTTTGGTTACTAATCCATAACCATTCGTTTTTGAGTAAGATAATTATTAAGTTCGGTTGCTTAAGGAAATTGCTTGCCCCAATCTTTCATTAAAAGTGAAAAGTCGATTCCATTGACAACCCCATCACTATCGATATCGGCTCGTCGATATCCAGGAGTATTCCAATTATCAAAAAGAGTTTGAAGGTCGGTTAAACCAACTTTCCCGTCCCCATTGATATCAGCCGGAAAAGCGTTGGGGGCGACACTCAAAGCGGCCGAGAGACTTTGGATATAGAAAAGATCTCCTCTTGCAAAAGCTGGCTCGTCAATATATTTAGCCAGTTCTGAATATGGTTGTTTTAAGATATATGCTTTGGCTTGGAAAAGGGCTGGATAGTTATAGAGATGATCAAGAGTCCCTTCACCTGTAGTTTGATCAAACTTAGACACAAACCAATAAGGAGCCACATATTGATATTCGTCAACTGCAGATTGAACTTGAGGTTGAATAGTGGCACTCATAGAGGCCGCCAGCTCTGGAGTCATAAACATAAAGTTCCTGGCTACAGCCAAAGTAGTGCTGTAATCGCCATCAGGAGTAACATCTCCCCCTCCCGTTTGCCAAATTAGGGGAATATTCTTATCAAAACCGCTAATTCGCAAGTTTAATAAATGATTATAAGTATCCCTGACACTGCTTGTTTCCGGCAATCCCGCCATCTTTTGCAGTTCAAGATACCCTTGATATCCGGCAATATATAAATTCAGCCAGTAAGGTTTAAGCGTCAGCACGCTGTCTGCAGGAGGAGTTTCTAATTTAGCGCTCATGCTGTTAAAGATATTCCTGGCAGTCGTCTGGTCTCCATTACCCACGATTTGAGCATATTTCCAGGCAGCATAGAAAGAGAAGGCTGGAAAGTTTTGATAAAAAGTGGCAGCACAGATTCTGGTTGTGGAAGGATTTAATGGTGAATGACAATTGGTACCAAAACCGGCAAAGTCTTCTGCTGGAATATCAAAGGCTTCCCGCCCAGCTCCGGTTCCCCAACCAACATGGACAATTCTGGTAAAGTCGTAAGTTGATCCCGGTCCATAATTATTTTGCAAGTAATTCTTTACTTGTTGTTGAGTAGTAGCAGAAAGATAAGGATAAGCTGAGGTTAATGTATAGATGGTGTCAGCAGGATTTTGGAAATAATCAAAAATCTCGCCAAATTCCTTTTCATTAGTGTAACGACCTTCACCGCGACTATCAGCTAATGATATTGAATGGTATCCTGGTCTTAAAGGGCCGACCGCAAGCATCTTTTGGATTTCTGATTCCAATCTCTGTTTGATTTCAGCTACAGTAGGCACGTTAGGAACATTTTGAACGGGGACAATAGCTGCCAGAGCTAGTTTTGTACCAGAAGCTATACCCGGTTTCCAAGCCAGTAAGGTATTACCCCTTATCATATAAAGCATACCTTTATAAGGAGTTGGGGGCGACTGACTGGTACTGTGTTTACCATAAACTCCATTTTTGCTTTGGTTTTTGCCGCTGTAAACCTGCCACCCATTCATATCATTGTAATGAACAGGATTGCCATTGTTATACATAGGATCATAATCTGGAGCTGCTCGTCTCATAAGATCGTAGATATAATAATTCCAACCCCTGTTTTGTTGGCCATAAGGTAACGTAATATCAAAAGCTCCGGCCTCCCGGTCGCCGCAAAGGCTCCAATAAATCAACTTGCCGCCGCCAGCAAAAGACATCGGCTCATCAATAGCATGACCAACACCAATACTTTGAACTCGGCTAATTTGATTTGTGCCAAATTTCCAACCTACTAAATCACCTCGAGGAATCCAGGAACCACTAATATAAGTATTCGTGCTATACAAAATATTATCTCCTCCTACAATTGCCGGATATCTATTACCGGAGCTTGTCACATTAGTTAGAGTAAACGGAGCATATTCTGGCTTGCCATTACCATTGGCATCATAGGTATACTCTTGTCCATTAGAAGCATCGAGAATTAGGCTGGTACGTCTTTGAGGATAAGTTTCAAAGTAAGTGCTAGCCTTGCTTGCGTCTAGCAGTTGGGTGCCTGGAGTCCAGAAAGTATCACTGGCAGAAGCAGTAGCAACTGGGCTAATTAAATTACCCACAGGACAAGTGGGTGGATTGTTGGAACTGTCGTTATAACAAGTCGGGAAAAGATATTGAGCTTCAGCCCCATGTTCAGTAGAAATCTCAGCATATGGACTGCTAGCTCCTACATTGGCTGCAGTTAAGTCACTTGTTCTGTAATTATCTCCACCCCCGAATATCACATAGTCTTTACCAGTTTGTTTTTCTGTGTAGATCACTGGCCAGAAAGAGTAAAAGCCTGCTCCTGGAAGTTTTGCAGATTTCCAGATTTGTTCTCCATTGGGATTAGTAGTATCAGCTTTTAGGGCATAGGCATACATGTCATTGGAGGCAAAATACAAAGTATTGCTTTTGAAAGCCCCACTAAATAATATTGGGCCATCTGTTTTAAACTTCCATTTCAAGGCTCCAGTGACAGCATCTAAGGCATAAAAGTAGCCATCTCTGTTACCGGCATAGATAATATTATTAATTATTAAAGGATTTGTTTCAAAACCTGCTTCTGCTTCATATGGAGTATATCCAGGAATATCAGTACCAGTATTGGCATCAATGGCATCAATCTTTTTGTCATAACCTCCAACATAAGCTGTTAGTCTGTTGTTAACTGTCACTACTGTGGGAGAGTTACCTAAAGGCATTTCAGTTGGGTATACCCATTTGACTTTGGTTTGAGTAGAAGTAGAAGTCAGGTCAAAGGCATATAATCCTTTAGAAGTTGAGATAAAGGCTGTGTTGTTGGCAAATATGGGTTGTACTTTGTAGGGAATATATGGCTCAATGGGCTGATACCATTCCACATTTAAGTTCCCTCTGATTTCAGTTTGATTCTGAGCATCAGAATTGACCCAGGAAGTTCTTTGGTAATTACCTCCAACAGTAAACCAGTCTGTATCTGCAGGAAGAGCAAGGGCTTGGGCTTGAGCTTTGGTCGGGAAGGTTAAAGAAGAATGTTTAAAGAAATAGTTAAATCCAACAAAAAGAAGACTGGATAAGGAAAGTAAAAAAACAGTCAAAAGAATTTTCTTTGTCATAGTTCTAACTTCATTCCACTAAAAAGGCCAAAGAGGAATAACTTTCTTTAGATTGTTCACCCAAGCAAATGTTTCCTCCCAGCTCTTTAAGATTAGTTGAAGGGTAGAAACATCTTTCGGCGGGGTCAGAACAGTGTATTCGGTTGATTTCGATGCGTTACCAATTTTATCTTTAGAGACTACTCGGAAATGATACGTCGTGGCCGGTTTTAATCCGGAAATGATGATAATATGACTTTGATTTAAGGTTTTATCTTCGTTGGTCTTGTTTGAATAAGGAATATTTCCTCCTCCCACCCCTTCATCATATTCAACTTGAGAAGTTGAGGGTTCATCGGTACTCCAAGAAACGATAATTTGAATCCTAGCGGTTTCTCCAGAACCAACAAGGGAGGCTTCCGATTTAACTTCGGAGATGGCCGGAGGAGTGATATCGGTGGAAGTAGTGACTTCTCTGATCTCCCCCTCCCCTAAATTACCAAAGATATCTCGAGATTTAACTTGATAGTAATAATTAGTATTGTCATCAAGATTAGTTAGTTTAACTTCATGGTTTGTTAAAAGATCTGATTTTCCTTTATCGGTTTCTAGTTTGTCTTTGGTTTTACCATAAGAGACGGTAGAATCAGATTCCACGTTAGTAGTCCAAGTAATGGTAATGGAATGATCATTGGCTCCTTTAACCTTAACATTGGTAATTACTGGTTTAGAAATGGTACTGAAGGGATAATCATCGGAAGTAATATTATTGGCATCTCCGTCTGTTCCTACAATACGAAGATAATACTTTGTCCCTTCAGTTAGATCTTTAATTCTAGCCACATGATTTAAGGTTTTATCGGTTGATTCTTCTTGGATTTCTTTAGAGTAAGAATTAACTTTAGTGCCAATTATCACTTTTGATTTAGAGATCACGTTAGTAGTCCAAGATAAAATGGCGGAAGTTAAAGAAATATCCGAAATGGTGACCTCGGTAATCACTGATTTATCTTTGGTGGTAAAGGTGGAATCACTAGAATATCCAGTGTTACCATCAGAATCTTTGGATTTAACTCGGAAATGATATATGGTAGAAGGAGTAAGTCCGGTTAAAGTTACCGAATGAGCTAAAGTAGAATCATCCAAACCAGTGTTAGTTCCGTAAGAAGAAGTTAAACCAAATTCAACGTAAGAATCAGAAGACTTATCGGTCGTCCAAGTCACCGTAACGGAAGTGGACAAAGGCGTAACGGTTGGACCTCCGCCAGAAATACTTGGCGGGGTGGTACTAACTTTAGCTAAAGAAGCGGTGGTAAAGGAAGAAGGAGACGTGTTAGTGTCAGGATAATACGAATTACCTGATTGAACTCGATAGTAATATGTGGTACCGGGGGTAAGGTTGGTTAGAAGTACGGAGTGAGCATTACCGCTAACAGAAATATTATTGGTACTTGCTTCCTCTTGAGCCGATCCTAAGTTAGTTGTGGTTCCATAATCAACAGCCCCGTCGGAGTTCTCACTAGTACTCCATCTAATTAGAGCGGAGCCGGTGGAAATATTACTCACAGTAACATTCGAAATAGTCACATTGGAAGAGGTAGCGAAGGTTTTGTTTTCTTCTAAGGTGGAGGTTTTAGTTTTTCCTTCAAAGTTAGTTACTGAAGTGGCTCTGACTCGGTAATTGTAAGTGGTACCGGAGGTAAGATTAGTTAAAGTAATGGAGTGAGGATTTTGAGAAGAAACAGAATCCACTTCCCCTACAGTTTTCTTAGTTTGATTGGGAAGCCAAAAGTCAACGTAACCGGTGGAAATATCATTCGTGGTAAAGGTAAAGGTGGCGGTAGTCGAGGTAGTGGTGATAGTAATTGTCGTTCCACTGGCTAACGCTGGTGGAGTAATATCTCCGACGTTCGGGGCCGCCGAGATGGCTTCGGTTAAGTTGGAAGCGTTACCTAAAGAATCAGCCGACTTAACTTTATAGTAATATTTTTGATCTTTAGTTAAGCCTTGATCAACATAGTAAGATTTAGTTCGATCAGTAATGGTGGTAAGAGGACTATTGTCATAGGTTGTACCATCCGTACTTCTAAAGATTTGGTAAGAAGAAAAGTCATTGGTAGAGGGGTTATCGACCCTGCTCCAAGATAAAACTAGACGGTAGTCATTGTTAGTGACATCAGAGATATCGGCAATCTTTAGATTAGTTGGAGTATTGGGAGCCGAAGTATCGTAAACAATGGTATCGTTAGCCGTGGTTGATTCATTGCCGGAAGAATCTTTAAATTTAACGTAAATAGTGTTAGTTAGATTTGAAGAAGTGGTAATTAAAGAGTAAGCCGATTTGGTGGCGGCAAAGGATTCCCAAGTTCCTCCAGAGAAGGTATTATCGTTAACTTTAATCATCATATACTTTGAACTATCGTTATCAGTAACCGATAAGTTTAAAGTCACCGTTGGGGAAGAAGTTCTTTTCGTTCCATCTACAGTAACCGATGGAGAAGCGGTAACGGAAATGGTCGGAGTGATGGGAGATTTGGTATCAATGGTTAAAGAAGTACTGCTAGAGTTAGTAATGTTTTTAGTGGCGTTACCATCATCAGCGTGGAGTCGAAGATAGTAGAGAGCATAATCAATACTGGTACCTAAATCAGTCTTGGCGTTCCAAGTGACGGTGTAAGTCGGCGGTGGAGTGTAACTGCTCTGATGAACTGAAGTGACAGCAATCACTCCGGAAGTGACGGTCATTCCCGTCTGAGAAACGGTCGAGGCGTTGCTCCAAGTGGCACTATCGGTAGAGTATTGAAAAGTAACGTTAACTGTTCCGTTATCCGCGGAATTGCAGATTCCACTATCGGTACATAACCCATCCTCCGGATCAGACATCTGATAGTTTACCGTAACAATTCCTGTCCCATCGCTTGCCAAGGAAGCCGAAGGGGTCGCCACCGTCGGAGGAGCATTCTGGACATAAGTTAAAGTAACGTCATTGAGAGTCGGCGTCTGGGAAGTATCAGTAGAGGCTAAATCAATCTCTAATTCCAAATATTGGTTATCAAGAACACTGCTTAAGGAAGAACCAGAAGGACTAAGAATAGCAGACCAAGCAGCTGATGGTAAGTCAGCTGAGATAGAAGCGGAGCGAACTCTAAACTTAACGGAAGTGGCCGAAGTAGTGGAAGCATTCCAAGAAATCGTGCCCCAAGAAGATTGTGTGGTGGTATCGAGAATAAGGTTAGAAATCTTCCCCGAAGAATTTACCTCTTCTGAAGCAACCGAGTAGAAAGTTGAAGGTGAGGATTCATTATTGTATTCCGTGGTGATCCAGGTTGCTGAACGGGCGATACTCGAAACTCTAGCTTCATCGAGCCGCCCGTTTAAACCAAAGCGGCTAACACTATCTTGAGCAAGACGAAAACTATTTCCAGCATCATTGTTTGCGCTCCCAGTTTCATTACTTGTCATTGCATAAGTAGCCTCCACACCATTAATGTAAATTCGGCAGTCTTGAGCTGAGGCAATATTACAAGTAGTGACAACATGGTACCAAGTACTCGGAGAAAGAGCCTCGTTAGTAATAGTATTCCTATCACCTGAACTTCCGTTAAAGAAACTCCGCAAGTTATTTGTTTGATAGTTAAAACCGAAAAACTTTTCTCCTGAACTATAAGTAGATTTACCCATAAACCAAGTCCAATCGGTGGGAGGATTCTCGGTATGATTAACCCAGGTTTCATAGGTCCAGGTTTGCAGATTATTAAGACTGGTCGGGCTACCCATATCGATATTATCAGATCCGTCAAAATTAAGACTCCCCCCAATTACTCCGCCAGTTTGTTGTCCTGAAGTCATTGAACCATTGGAAGTTCCATTATTCCCATTTGAGGTACTGTCAGCCAGTTGTGGGGCGTTTCCGGAAGGGTCCTCATCCAAATGCCAAACCCCTTTGTAGTAATTACTTCCCCCGTCATCCCAAGTCCCGTTAATGTTCCATTGATTAGCCGAATCAACGCTGTTGCCATAGTAAATGTAAAGATCAGTATCGGCTGTAGAAGAAAGTGCGGGTACTTTGACCCAGACACTCAAAGCACCAGTCAAGGCATTGTAACTTTCAATTTCATGATCCAGTTTAGTGGTCCTATCCGAAGAGGTAAAGAGGATGTCTCCTCCATCACTTTGATAGACTTTTCCTCCATGAGAAACATCTCGCCAATCAGTGTCAGTTCGATTGATCAAAACCGGAAAATAAGTCTGATCCCCGGAAACTTTGGTGTGATCAAGGGTAATTTTCTTTCGATAATCCCAGGCAGAGTTGTACCAAGTATTGCTTGGATAATACGAATAATTCAAGATAATATCGCTTAAAGAAGGCGATTGAGTTTGATCAGTGGTGGTAAAGAAAGCTTTGTATTGGACATAATGGTTACCATTTAAAGTGGAGTTGATATTGGTTCCAGTTGAAGTGTAATAGTCAGAAGTGGAAGTGGGACCATACCAAGCGGCAGATGTAACCGCTCCAGAAGAAGTAGCGGCTCTTAAACGATATTGTAAAGTCGTGTTGGCCGGAGCCGAAGAGGTAAAAGCTAAGGTACCAAAGTTTGAATTTTGACCTAAATCAATCACCGAAGAAGTAAAATCACCACTAGTAGCATACTTAGCAGTAGATTCACTTGCTTCAAAATGGGAAGTTAATCCAGCGTAGTAAAGAGAAGTAATCTGGTCAGTGGTTAAGGTATTGTTGAAAACTCGAAAATCCGAGAAAGTAACATCTCCCGTAACCACATGACCAGGTCCGTCATTATCGGTACCCAATCTTAAGCCATCTAGAAAGCTTAGAGTAACGGTATAGGTAGTAGAAGCTTTTAGAACTCCATTTTCATACAGCCAAAGAGTATCATTATTACTGCCCCCATTGTTAATATTCCACATTAAAGTAAACATTCGCCAATCTTTTCCCGGGCTCGGAGTGTAGCCAGGACCATTTATACCTGTACTCGGGCTGTAGGTGTTAAACCACAGTCTTCTTGGATCAGTATTTCCTGGATCCACATAATCAAACCAGAAACAAGGAGCACAATTAGAGTTTCCAATTAATCTATGCCTCTCAGAAGCTGAACCGGAGATCGCTCCATCCAGCCAATCAAAGTTTGGTCTGATCCAAACATTGATCGCTCCTATATGAACATTCAAATTATCAGTCGAAGAGTATTCCAAACTTCCTCCCGCCCGACTACTGATACTATTATCTACCGTCCCGCTCCAAGAATAACCAGATCCTAGACTGCCGTCAGCGTAGGATGTAGGATAAGCTTTTTCTTCCAATTGGACTCCGTCAAGGTAAATGGTTTTATTGGCTTCGACTTCTACTCCAAAGTTTTGGGCCGAAGCAATCCCAGCAACAGAATAAGTTAATCTCCACCAACCTTCTCCCATATCCGTGTAAGTCGTAGTTTGCGGGGCTCCATTAAACACTAACTTAACGACTGTTCCATCGACGGTTCCTCCAATACTACCGGAAGTATTATTGTAAGCATAAGCAGAAAGAGTCTGAGTATTGGTATTACCCGCATTAATGGAAGTGATAAACGTAGCCGCGGCGGTAGAGTCAACTAACTTAGCGGAATGAGTCCCAAATTTGTAATATGGAGCGGTGGTATTATCGGTAGCCGAAATACTGGCATCCGCCGTCCAGTTAAGATTAAAGATTGTATTTTCAAAAGAAGGATTAGTGATTTTATTGGTCGTAGCTTCTTCAACAAAGACTCCGTTATGAGAAGCATAAGGTTGAGAAGGAACGTTTCCGGAACTAGCGTAAGAAGAATCTACTCCAACCACGCCTTCGATATATTTGGCTGAACCTGTAATCGTGCCATGAAGACCATTACCAGAGTCATCGATTGCTTTCCCGACATTTCGGGGATCCGTTCCGTTTTCATCAAAATGATAAAGAAGTAAAGTATTGGCATCTCGAACAAAAGGAAAGGTTGGTGGAGTAAAGTTACCACTATAACGGCTCACATTCGAGATTCGGTACTCGTCATAAGCATTTGGTTTACCGTTGAGGTTCATGTTAGCGGTACACCCGCTACAAGACGCCGGGGTGACAATAGTTTGGGACCCTTGAGAAACACCATTTAGGTATAAAGTTTCCGTAGTATCAGAAACTACCAAGGCTACATGCTGCCAAGTATTAAAACTTAAAATCCCTACATTGTAGGCATGTCCTCCTGATGAGAATGTTTGGAGCTGTAGGGAACTTCCGTTTATCGCCAAAAGTAATCCTCCACCTCCATGGTTAGTATGGGTAAAAACATCTCCCCAATCGCCTGATTGAGGCCTCAACCAAAACTCAATGGTAAAGGTTCCTGTTAAGTCCAAGGTGCTACTTGTACCCATATTTACTGTCCCGGCCCAATCAGCGCCACCAAAACTTAAGGCGGTTTTTCCCCCACTATACCTAACTGCACCAGTCGCGGTGGTGGGAGTTCCAGAACCGGAAGCCATGGCGGTGGCATCCCCATTGAAAGGAGTGACGAAAGTGGCACTGGCTGTTCCCACATTGAAAGCCGAAAGGGTGTTTGTTGGAGCTGAGGCGCTGGAGTACCCGTAATATAAATAATAGTTAGAATCAGAAGCGTTGGCAGCGATATCGGCTTGGGTTTTAAAGTAGATAATGGTTGAAGTAGAATCAGAACAATTAGTGGCTCCAGAGGCATAGTCAACGGATCGGTTTAGTTCGGTAAAGGTGGAGTTGGTGTAATAGACAATTCTTAAATCATTACAATCTGCTCTTAGTTTGGAAGAGTCATAAAGAGATTTGGTGTTAACGTTAATAGAAACGGTGGTTCCGGCACTTAAAGTAGCAGAAGAAGTAGAGTTAATAACGGTTAATTGTTTTTGATCATTATAGTTAACATCCCACCAAGAAGAAGACTTGGAGACCACGTTAGCGGAAGAGCCAGTGTTAACCACGGCAGTATTATTGAAAGTTCCTCCGTTAAAATCATTATCCGTGGTCTGGGTTTTGGAAGAGGAAGTGGAAGCTAAAGTCACTGTTCCAGAATTAGCGTCAGTAGGATTTCCAGAACCATTGATCGTCACGCCTGATTGGGTAGACGTTGTTCCCGAGACGCCATTGGAATAATTAAAGTCATTGTAACTGGTCCAGGTTTTAGTGAAGGTTGCCGCGGAAGAAGTTTTGGTCTTTTGTTTAATGTCTAGACTGACCCCGATTCCTAAAACCAGAATGGTCAAACCCAACATCACCCAATGAAGAGATCGGTGAAACTTTAGATTTTGAATCTTTTGAATTCTAGGATGACTTAACCAATCAATTTTGACTTTTAGAGACATTCTTTTCACTTAAGGCAGTTTCCTTTGAATCCAGTTTAAAACCTAATTTAGATCCAAACGCACATAACAGCAGACTTGGTTGCTTAATTTAAATTTTACTCCCGTCTTTCGCGTCTTTCAAGATACCAAAACTCGCTTTCTTTTGGGATCAAATGAGGTTCGTGGGGAAAGTTAGAAAATTGGATTAACAAATTAATGGAAGCGTATCAAAAAGGAAAAGATTAATTTGTTATTTGAATTTTATAATCTCCTTTTCGAGGGCTTTCCGAAATTCCAGAATAATCGCCCACTGGCTCTTGGGAAGAAATTGTTTAAGCTCCTGCTCAAAGTTAGTTTTTGATTCATGTAAAATTTTTAGTACTAAAGGCAAAATATTTTTTTCTCTTGCTGGTAAAAAATTAGCTCGTAAAATAAAGTATAAATCGTAAAAATCCCTAGGCTTTTGACGAAATAAAAGAGCCTGAATTTTCTCACCAACTAACTGTTCTTTTTCTAAAACCAAAATCGTATAGGGAGGGGTGAAATCGCCAACAATACTAACTACCTCCCCCTTCTCTTTTTTTCCTCGTAAGGAGATTTCTAGTTGGGTAGAGACTTTTTCTCCGCTAATTCGAAAGTTAATAATGGCTAAGTATCCGCCACTTGTTTTCTTTGACTCGACAATTTCTGTATCAATTCCTTCCCGCTCTATTTCTCTTAAACTATCTATTACTGCGTTTTCAATTGGCCTTATTTGTTTGTATGAGGAGCTAAAATCTAAATCTTCTGAAAAACGAGGACTTCCGTAAACAACTCGTAGAGCCGTCCCGCCCTTAAAGTAAATCTTATCAGCTTCTGGCCGTTGATAAAAATACGAAAGAAAAAGATGTTGAATATACTCCCTTCGAATATTTAGCTCCGTGGTTTGATGCTTATTGGCTAGTTTTTTTAGAAAGTCAACACTAATCATATAAGTTCCTTGACCAGTTTAGTTAAACTTTTTCGACCAAAAAGACGCGCGTATTTTAATATTTTGCCTTTCTTGAGATTGTTAGTGTTGAGGCGTTCATTGTAAGGTTTTTTGCCAAGAGAAACAAAATAGAAATAGTCAACTAAGGCTTTTTCTGGTTCAGCCATTAAAATTGACTTATGCTCTAACTCAAAAAGGAAATAGCCAGTAAAAGCTTCTTTTTTGATTTTGTAAAAATTAAAAACTTTGCTGTCGATCGTAAATATACGGGTCGGTTTAGTTGTTGCCGAAGTAACCTGGTAAGTCATTTCCGGTAGAATGTTATAGTAAGCTAAAGCGTATTCAAAGGAGATATAAGAAGGTTTGTAAAGCGAGTTGGCTATTTCTTCTTCGGTTGGAGGATTAGTTTTTAACGCATATAAACCCTTTTTTAGGCGAAAAAAGAGGTCTTGCTTAGTTTGCTCTTCAAGAAAATACTTAGTTTTGGTCGACGAGGTTTGAAAAAGCCTCGTAAATTCCTGGGCAGAGAAAATCCTTATTCCCCTTTTTAGTAGTTCTTCTCTAACTTGTAATGGTTTCAGTAAAGTTAACATATTTGCCCTTTTCTGAAATTATTATATTTTATTTTTAAGTTTTTGTCAACCTTTTCAACAATGGTTGAATTTGAATGATAAAATATACTTATGATAAACAATACAGCTCAGCCTACAATTAAGGAAGATGAAGTTAAAAAAATTGATTTCTTCCATGATTTTATTGTTTTTCTTAAATATCTAGAGAAACAGCCTATTCAGAAAACATTGAAAGGAAATATTTCTCTATCTGACATAGAAAAGTTAGGTGAAATTTTCCGACAGAGAAAGGCCTGGGATGAACATAAAGAGTTTGGATGGAAAATTACCTCAGAGAGAAATATAGAAGTTTTAACGCAAATAAAAATTCTTGCCCAAGTCATGCGTTTAACGTACGATCGAAAGAATAAGTTGTTACTTTCAAAAAGCGGTAAGGATTTTCTTTACAAACTAACCTTCGAAGAACAGCTTACAGCTATCGTACTGACCTTTTGGCAGAAAGTAAATTGGGATTATTTTAGTGCAGGCAGAGAAATTCTTGGGATGTCTGTGACTGAGATTCTACAGGAAAACCAACTAACGATATGGGAAATGTTATTAAACAAAGGAAGTGGTTGGAGTGATTATTCGGTATTTTGTGAAAATATCAAAAAACAATTAGACTTATCACCATTTTATGAAGATGCGGATGATTACCAATGGTCATTATTTATGGATATCGAATACGGCCTTATCTATCGAAACCTTGCACGATTTGGATGCATTGAGACCGAAGAAAAACTAGTGAATGGGTTAGAACAAATTTCCCGTTTTCGGCCAACTGAGGTAGGTCGATACTTGTTTAAAAGATCACTCGATCAGGATCTCCAATCATTTTTCGCCTATTTGATGAAAGAAAATCGAATTATCGGAAATGGATAGTTTTCTCTCAAAATAAGCCCAAAAAAGTGTTGTTGTGTTCGATATTTCCCTCTGGATTGACATGGAGCTATCCGGGTTATTCGAACACCGAAATTAGTTTGTATTATCAAGCTATTCTCAGTGAGGAAACAATGAGAAAATCATTTGGTAGCCCCGAGGGGATTCGAACCCCTGATCTTCTGGATGAGAACCAGATATCCTAGGCCACTAGACGACGGGGCCCTACCTTTTTTACGAGGGTATTTTAGCATATTCCCGTCGCGTATTCAATCACAATGGAAGGTATTATGTCCAAAAACTATTGCGAATTTCCTCCACCAGAGGGGGACGGAGGCGTCGAAGATCCTGTCGAAGTAGGCGGTGTTGCGGAACCAGTCGAAGGGGAACCAGATGGAGTCGCGGGAGTAATTTCTGTCGGAGCTGGCGCAGGTGTCGGGCTTGAAGTATCTTTTGGTTCTTCCACTGATCCAGGTAAAACGAAACTTCGAATTAGCCAAGCAGCAGCTAAAATTCCCACCGTCGCTAAAGCAATACCGATGACCATGCCTTTATTTCCTTTTTTCTCTGACCCTAATTCCTTCTCTGGTTCTTTTTCCTCTGGCAGTTTTAATTCGTCTTTTTTCTCTTCAGCCATATCTGTTCACCTCCTTAAATATGGCCAAATTATATTTAGAGGACCGGCCAAAGATCAACGAGCAGTTTATGCGTCCCCCGCTTGGAGAAAATTTTGGCCTCTAATAACCAAAGAGTAATAACCTTGGATACTTTTAAAGAAAAATGATACAAAAACTTCTTATTGTTTCCTTTCTCTAGTTATTGTATATTTTAATTAAGCTACCAAGAGTTAGTAATGTGATTGTTGTAACGGTCTTAGGTTCCGCCCAAATGGTTAAAGATCTTCATTACCATCTTTGTTCTCGACCACATCAAGCCCTAATGAGAAAAAATAGGTGGTACGCTCAGTGGCATAGTCACCCTGTTTACCCGCGAGTTCATTGGGCCATTTTTATTCTTTATCTTTTTGGGGTGGTTACGGGAGTTTATCTAGCCTTATCGGGAATCTTAAAACCGCCTACTTTTGCTGCCGCGGAAGTCACTTTTGAAATGCCATACTCTGGGGCAAATGCGACTCGATCCGCTAATTTTAACGCTTCTGGTTACGCAACCTCTTCGGTTGTTGTTTCGGCCACTGAAGTTAAACTGGACAAATCTCCCTCTTGGTGGGATCTTAACTATAATTATCAGAAACAATTAACTATTACTAATTCTACTTCTTCCGCCACCTTAAGTGCCGGAACAACTGTCTCAATTAACGTAGACGCCCAATCTCTTTTCAATGCTTCCAAACTTCGCTCTGATTGCAACGATTTAAGAGTTGATTACTACTCTGGGGGAACTCACACCGAACTAAACCGATCCGTTGACTATACCTCTGGAGCCACTAATTGTTCTGATTCTACTTCAACCATTATCTACTTTAAAACCCAAGCCGATATCGCTGCCAACGCTTCTGATTCTAACTATTATTTATATTACGGGTACTCCAGCGCCTCAGCTCCAACAAACACCCTTTCGGCTTTTGATGTTGGTACTGCTTCGGCCACCTTTGTGGCTCCTTTCAATGGGGATGCCACCGCCATGGCTTCCGGTTCTGGAACTCCCACCACCGCTACTGGAGCAATTAGGTATAGTGGTAGCAAAAGTGCTATTGTTACCGGCGGTAATGATTATATTAGAAACGCAACTAGAGGTGGGGTTGCTGGTTTATCGGCTTTCACGGTTGAGTTTTGGTTCAAATCTAATAATTTTACTAGTGCTAACAACGATCATTATATGTATGGCGATCAAGGAGCTACATCATTTTCTATACGTTGCGTTGGTTTATGTGCTAATCATGCATTACAAACAGATATTGTGATTGGAGGGACAACCTATTATTTTGGTACTGGTAATAACGCCTTAAATGATTCATCCTGGAATCATATTGCATTAACATATGATGGTACAACTCTGCGTTGGTTTATTAATGGAGTATTGATAAATAGTACTGCAGCTTCTGGCACTGTTGGCGGTACAGATGCTGGTTATACTGTAAACGCTAGCGGCGGCGGGGGCGGTGCTTTTATAGGAGGTTATTATGATGAATTTATAATTTCTAATATAGCCAGGTACATTTCCAACTTTACTTCTCAAACAAAGCCTTTTGTCCGAGATGCCAACACTAAACTCCTCCTTCATTTTGATGAAAACGGGCAGGATCCAAGAGGCGCGACTGGTTTTATTGCTGATGACTCGGGCAACGGCAACAACGGCACCTTTTACAGTAGCTGGGCAGCTGCCACGCCCGCCTATGTTTCCGGTTTGGTGGGCATTGACGGCTCCTCCTCCCTCATTGCAAGCGGAGTGACGCAATCTCAATCCTATGCTGGCCACCAAGGCGTCTTTATCGAAGAAGGCACCACCAACAAAATCACTAATCCTTCTTTTGAGAATTCTACATATAATTTAAACTGGACGGCGGATGCTAGTATTTCGGCGACTGATAATACCACTGCCCCCTACTTTAAGTTTGGAACTCATTCAGCCAAGCTAATCGATTCTACCGCCGCGGCTACGTTTACCACTTCCATTAATGTCGGTAATGCCAATACGCATACTCTTTCCGCTTATGTCTATGACGGCACAGCCGGAAATGTGGGTGGAACAGTTGATGGAACGATAGCAAAATTAATCTTTAATGGATCGGCAACTACTTCCGCTTACACTAATTCCGGAGGAGGATGGTGGAGACTATCATATTCTGCTGCCGGAACGGCTTCAGCCCAACTTTTCGGCGTGGAAGTGGAAGCCAATAAAACAATTTATCTTGACGGAGTCCAGCTGGAAGAAAAAGCTTATGCGACAACCTATGCTGACGGAAGTCTGGGGTCAAGTTATGCTTGGACGGGAACGGCGAATAACAGTACGAGTACCCGAACTGTCGCTGCTCTGGCTTACCCCACTACCAATAATCTTCAATATCAATCCGGAACGATCAGTTTTTGGTTTAAACCAGATTTTAGTTCTGGAGACACCCACTCTGAGGGCTACTCTGGAATGGCCTACGTTCAAGCTGGATATGGTGGAGGTTGGGGTCCAGGGTTTACTATTCTGACTCCAGTGGGGCTTGGTTCTGGAGGGAATGGTAATATCGGAAACAGTATCCAAACCTGGATTCACGCTACCGGACAAACTGTTTCTCAAACGGTGACACTTACAAAGGGAAAGTGGTATTACGTAGCTTTTACTTGGGGAGGAGGAACCGGAACGATGTACGTAAATAATAGTTCGACTTCAGGTAATTTTTCACCGACCGACCTTGACACTTCTTTTTATATTGGCGGAACAAACTACTACGCCCATAACGCTGACTCCGTTATTTCTGACCTTCGACTCTTTAACAACCCCTTGAGTTCCTCTCAGATCACAAATCTCTACTACGCCGGGCTGGCTTCATATTCTGAAGGAAGCGAATCAGTAGCAAGATATCCTAATTCTGGCACATATACCACTTCTTCTTTAGATCTTGGCCCAGACGTCTCGTCTAACTATGGCCCACCTTCTTCCTGGGGAGCCACTGCTTTCACAACCACCTCCGCTTCCAACTCTGGGTCGATCACTTACGAAACCCAAACTTCTGAGGACAACTCTAGTTGGTCTAACTGGACAGGGGTAAGCGGAGCAAGTATTTCTTCCCTTCCTAAAAGATATCTAAAAATCAAGGCCACTCTTAATGCTAACGGTACTCAAAATCAAACACCCAGCTTAACGGGAATAAATATTGCTTATGTTCCGGATAACAACCCTCCAACCAATCCTACTACCACCTCCAGCCACTCCCAAAACGGCGGAACCCCTCTAACTTCCAATAATTGGTATAACTATCCTGCCCCTTACTTTAGTTGGTCAGGAGCAATCGATAATCAAGATGGAGACTCTGGAGTAGCTGGATATTACGTCTACTTTGGAACTAATTCTAATGCCGACCCATTAACGGACGGTTCTTACCAAGCCGCCTCTACTTACACCGCTTCTTCTTTAGTTTCTGGCAACACCTATTACCTTTTAATTAAAACCAAAGATGTTGCAGGCAATCGCTCTAGTAGTACCTATCAGGCTTTTATTTACAAATACGATGCTGATCCTCCCATCAACCCTTCTTACGTGACCGCCTCTCCCGTCGGTTACTCTTCCACTAACTCTTTCTCTTTCATTTGGCCATCTGGGTCTGACAGTTTATCCGGCATTAAAGGTTATTACTACAAAACAGGCGCTACCTCTGGAGCGTATTCTTCTGACCAATTCACCGCAAATACTTTAGTGACCGATGTTCCTAGTTATCAAAACGGGGTTAATTTCTTTTACGTTCGATCAGTTGATATCGCCGGCAATACCCTCGACAGTTATACCAAAGTTAACTATTATTACAACGCTAACGCTCCTTCCGAACCAACTAATCTCATTGTCACGCCCGCTTCTTCCTCCATCAACTCCTTTGCCTTTTCTTGGGAAAAGCCAAATAACTACCAAGGTAAAATTAATAAATATTACTATTCCGTTAACGAAAAGCCAACAATCTCTAACAGCTCAACAACAACAGGAACATCTTTGGTGGGGGGATCGTATGCTACTCGTCAAGGCACCAACATCTTCTATGTCGTAGCAGAAGACGAGGCCGGAAACAAAAACTTCGACGTGTACGCTTCGGTTGAGTTTAGTGCTACCACAAACGCTCCCGGAATTCCCACAGGTATTCTAATCACTGATTCTTCTAATCGGGCCGCTAATCGTTACTCCTTAATTATTGGCTGGAGTACCCCTACCACCGGCACGGCTGACCATTACATGGTTGAAAGAAGTACTGATGGAGTAACCTTTTCTCAAATCGCCACTACTACTTCGAAAGATTTTATCGATTCAGGGTTAGATAACTCAACCACATATTACTATC
>JAMCZT010000040.1 GCA_023485445.1 Patescibacteria group bacterium | reverse complement strand
TCCACTATCAGGATCTGTATCCCGATATTGAGTTGTTAAGAGGATACTGTATGGCCTTTAACCAAAAGTACAACTACAGGAGATTTCATCAATCTCTAGGCTATCAAACACCGGCAGAATATGTTAAAAGTAATGTAGTAACTAAGGAGCAAGTGTTACGTCATGTATAGGTCCTGCACAAAAATTTGACACCTTGACCAATCTGGACTAAAATATGAGTGGATTTAGCTGGTGTTTTTCTCATGACCAAACACGACTGCTTGTGCTGGTGTAGCTCAGTGGTAGAGCAACGCTTTCGTAAAGCGTGGGTCGGTGGTTCAAATCCACTCACCAGCTCCATCAGGAGGATTTAGTGTTTAAAAGAAAATCAGCTAGAATCCCTGAATACAGTTATCGAGCTGCTAGTTCATATAAAAACGAAGAAGCTTTAGTTTACCGCCGGATCGCTATCATCGCTTTCCTTACCGCCATCGTCTTGATTGTCGTTTCCCTTTGGGGTATTTCTTTCATTTATGGTCTAGGTTCATTTTGGGAAAGTTTCCATGGCAAAAAAGCCGACGTAGCCACCACTACTAATATCTACCGCAGCATCAATCCAAAGCTGGACGACCTCCTGAGCGCAACTAACAAAGATCGTATCGACGTTAACGGAAGCGTGGCAGATGGTGTCACCGTCGAGCTTTACTTAAACAACAACCTTTATGGAAAAGTCGTCGGTAAAGACAGCCGGTTTAAATTTGCTGACGTTAAGTTAAAAGTGGGAGAAAATAATTTGAAAGTAGTTTCTAAAGATGACACTACAACTAGCGATCCCGCTTTTGCCACGGTTACCTTAGACAAAACGGCGCCAAAACTTGAGGTTGGCTCGATCAGTAATGATATAATTTACTTAGACAAACAGAAAGAAATCCAAATCAGCGGAAAGACTGATCCCGAAGCGACAGTCACTATTAATGGTTTCCAGGCTATCGTTGCTCCGGAAGGGAGCTTCTCTTATAGCTTGCCTCTTTCGCAAGGACAAAATAGCATCAAAGTCGTCGCTTCTGACAAGGCGGGAAACCAAGCTACAGTTGAAAAATCCCTCTTCGTCCAGGCCAGCGCCAGCCCGGCCACAAGTTCTGCCACCGCCACCGATTCTGCCGCCACTACCTCAGCAAATTAGCCCCTCATCAATACCGTTAATGTTAAAAGGAGCCAGAATTCGACGCTCAAGTCATTTTTAAAATAAGGCACGTCGACTAAGCCCTGGATAAAAAGGTAAACCATCGCTGAAAGAAGGCTAAGAGATAAGATTTGGTTCTCTTTATTTTTCGAGAGCGCTATAAATATTTTTTTAAAATAAACCAAAACCAACCAAAGGAAGGCCAGCAACCCTAGGATTCCGGTTTCCATCCAGAAATTTAAGAAAATATTATGCGGATACATCAACGGCTCGTTATCGCAAGTCCTATATTTTGGGTAAATACTATGGAAACCGTCCAGACCAACCCCAAAAATTGGGTATTGGACGAGGAGATCTTTTGTCCCTTCCCAAACGCAGAGCCTGATCGTCAGGGTATCATCTGTTTTTCTAGGATAACTGAATTTATAATTTGGGGCGTAGGAAGAAATATTTAGGAAAAAGTAGACACTCCCGATAATAAAAACGGCCGCTAACCCTTTTATCCCCCAAACAAACCATTTTTTGGCGTTAGAACTTAATTTTTGATAGAACCACCAAAGAAGATATATGCTAGCAATACCGACTAACCCAAACCAAGAGCCTCTAGAATGGGTAAAGTAAAAAACGATAAGGAACAAGACTAGTGTTAAAAATTTTAGTAATGTTTTGCCTGATCGCCAAGTCGACGAGTTAAGCAATAAACCAGTCGTCAAGGCAACGATAGGGCCTAAGTATAAACCTAGAGCATTGGCGCTGTTGTAAACCGCGGAAACCCGACCTTGGCCAATTTCATACGGGGCAAGAGGGTTTGAAGAACTGATAAGCTGCCAGATGGAAAGCAATGAAAGCCAAAGTCCTGAAATAACCAAAAACTTAATTGCCCACGTAAAAGAATCCAACCTCTGGATCAAATCCCCAACCACTAACGCAAAAAGGACAGGTTCGATAAAATATGCTTTGTAAATCCCCAAAGCGCCTTTCTTGTCAGGAGACACCCAAACTGAAATAAGTCCAGCCAGTAAAAATAATGCCGCCGGCCAGAAAAAAGGGCATTTGAAAAATTTAAAGATGTCTTTGGCTCTTTTGGTAAAAGTTAGCCAAATCGCCCATGAGAAAAAAGTAGATAAAATCAAAATTTCCAATAAAGTGGTTGGAATTCCGCCAATTTGCCAGCGGATAACGTACAACGGCAAGCTAACGATAGTGATAACGGCAAAAGATTGAACTAACTTCACTTTTTTACCTCTTTGGCAAAAGCCAATCCAGTCAGGATCCAAAACCAGACTAAAATCTGTGGGTAAAATAAGGAATTGACAAATTGGCTATGGATTAAAAGAGAAAATAACCCGGCCAAAACCGCTAAGCCAAGAGGAGAATTTCTTTTTTCCCAAGATTTTTTTAAAATTCCGAGTGTCAGCAGGCAGTAAGAAAGGAACCCGATGGTTCCGGTAGTTACCAGTATTAAGAGTAAACTGCTGTCAGTTCCCGCCCCGGAGTGTCCCCCGCTGGTGGTGTCATTAAAGTCGAAAAAGCCGTGCCTTTCCTGGGCGTAGCGGTAAGTGTTATAACCAATTCCGAGGAAAGGGTTATCTTTCAGGATTTCCCCAGCGCGATCCCAAGACTCAAAACGCGCCTGGGCCGTCGCGTCGAGACTAAAGGCCCCGATTATCCTTTCTTGGATTCTCGGCAAGAAAGTAACGGCTACTAAGGAGGCCACCAAAAAGGCTAGAAGAATTTTCGGTGACTTTAAAAGACCGATTATGACAAGGACAACAAAAAAGGCAAGGTAAGAACTGCGGGAAAAGGTCAAGACGACAGCAATAAAGACCACCAAACCACTCAGGGCTAACATTAGACGTTCTTTTTTATCTTTCGAATAAATCAAGTAGGAGACAATCAAACCAAAGACTAAGCTTAAGAATCCTCCGACGAAGTTTGGATCAAAGAAGGTTGAAAGCAGCCTCCCGTAATGGGGATCCCAACCTTCGGCGGCCATACCAGAAAAGTCCGGCATAACCACGAGCTGGACAAAACCAAAAAAGGCCACTAATAAGCCGACTAAAACCAAAAGTTGCGGAAAATGGCGAGTAAGGAAGGGGGAAGAAGTAGCCAAATCCCAGGTAATAAAGTAAAGGGAGAGATATTCCAACCAGCGGACTAAGTAGAGGCTGCTCACCAAGAGTTCTTGCCGATTTATCCATTGACTTCCATTAACTAAAGAGGTAACCAACAGCAAGATAAAGATGATAATCAGGCCGTTTAAAGGAGGTAAATAAAATTTTTTCCTAATGACAAAGGCATAAATTAGCCAAACCACCACCAATATCGGAATGAGGATATCGGTTGGATAAACGGTAATATTATTACCAATTGGCAATCGGGCTAGTTGCCCGAACGGTACCGTTAGTAAAATTAAAATTAACAAGAGCTGGGCTAATTTACTCATAATAAGCTAATCCTTAAATTTCTTATCAATAGTAACTTATCGAAACGATTTTTAGAGATGTTTTTCTGATAATTACTTGTTCCTATAGTATCAAAAAATTTTAAAGTAAACCAATTATAGATTCTAATGTCTTAGAAGACAGCTGAAATTCTAAAAAAACCTCACCTCTTTGTAGACTTCCAGCGTTTCTTTGGCCATTTTTTCCCAGGAGAATTTTTTTACCTGGTCAAGGCCTTTCTGGCGCAATTCTTTGGTTAATTTTTTGTCTGAAATGATTCGCCAAAGCGCTTCGGCGAGTGCGTTAGTATCACAGGGGTCAACTAAAATCGCCGCGTCTCCCGCCACTTCAGGAAAAGAAGAAACGTTTGAGGTAACCACCGGAGTACCGCAGGCGAAAGCCTTTAAGATCGATAAGCCAAAACCTTCAAATAACGAAGGGTAAGCTAAAAGTGAAGCGGCGGTATAAATTGCCGGCAAGTCTTGATCAGACACCCAACCGGTAAAAATAATGTCTTTTTCCAAACCAAGACTTTTGACTAAACCAAATATCTCTTCATATAGCCAGCCTTTCTTGCCAACCATCACTAAGGCATTTTCCACCCCATATTTCTTCCTGATTTGATGGTAAGCCCGGATCAGACGAACGGCATTTTTTCTCGGTTCAAGGGTTGCATTGTAAAGAATAAATCCTTCAGGAAGCTGGTATTTCTGACGGATTTTGATAACTTCATCCTGAGAACTCGGTTTGTAATTATCGTCAACCGCTTCATAAGTCACCACGACCTTTTTCTCTGGAATCTTGGTTATCTCAACAATATCTTTTTTTGCCGCATAAGACGGGGTAAGGATCATCCTGGTCCTAGCGGCGCCAAATTTGAAAAGAAGCCTGGCAATGGTTTTTATCTTTAGAGAGTGTGTATCGCCAAAAAGGATCGAAGAAGCATCATGAATCGTGGTAACCGTTTTCACCCCAATGATCGAAGGAATGATCCAACTATGGGTAGAGTGATAAAGATCAAGGCGATTGGAAAAAATATCAAATATTGTAAATAAATGCCAAAAAATAGAAGGAATTTTTATAATTTTTTTCTGGATTTTTAAATTGTTCAACTCTATCTCAAATTCTTGGTTGGCATAAAGATAATACTCATTTTCACGATCGATTTGGTCTAAACCTAGCAACAGCCCATAGATATAGTAACCAGTTCCCGCTTTTTGACCAATCATTGACCTGACATCGATTCCAATTTTCATTTTTAACCTCATTAAATACTTAGTTTTAACTTTCCGAACCGCCTGCTTATGAAGTCCCCCCACGCCCGGTAAACCGCCCGGCAATTACGTGGCTGATTTAAAAGGATTTTAATTGACAGCAGGACAAGATAGATATAAGCTAAAAGTTGTTGAAAAAAATTAAAATATTTCCCAATAAATAATAAATTATTACGTAAATTATAATAGATTTTATAGTTTGGCGTGGCTTTGATCGCCCCGCCTACTTTATGTTCAACGACAGAATTGGAATCCAGCCAAACTTCATAACCAGCCTGTCTCACCCGTTGGCAGAAATCTACGTCCTCGTACCCCCAAAAATAATTTTCATCTAAAAAACCAATTTTTTCAACCACTTCCCTCTTCACCATTAAGGAAGCCCCGCAAACATAATTAACCTGACGCGGGCTGATTTTTTTAACGTTAGAAGTATGCTTATGATAAGTCCGCCCAAAGCTGGTAAGGTAGCCGCCAAGATCATATTTTTCTTGTCCGTCTTCTTTCATCAGCAAGGCAGAACCAACGATTCCCGCCTTTTTGTTTTTTTGAAAAAAATCCACCAGTTCGGCTAAAAAACCCTCTTCCACAACTGTATCATTGTTTAAAAGGAGGATAAAATCGGCCTCTTTGCCTACCGCGTAACCAAAACCCAAGTTATTTCCACCGGTAAAACCCAGATTTTCTTTACTTTTAATTGTCTTGACGGCAGGAAATTCTTTTTTAATCACCGAAAGCTCATCTTCCCGGGAAGCGTTGTCCACTACCACTGTCTCCACTTCAAGATTTTCTTTTTTAATTTTTTCCAATGACTTTAAACAATCACGGGTATAAACCAGTCCATCGTAGTTAACAATGACGATAAAAATTTTTTGTCCCATAATTTATTCCCCAACCGCCCTTCTGATTTCTCGAAAATATAAATAAGCGCATGGAAGCAAAATAACCGTTTCTGAAAGCAGAGTAATTACGGCGGCGGCTAAATAACCGTAAATTGGAATGAAAACTAAGTTCGTAACCAGGTTAAATAAGGCGGCAAAACCGTAAATAAACATCAATTCTCGCTGTCTACCTAAAGTAATCAAGGCCCACATCAGTAGTCCAGAAACGTAAAAAAGAGGCAGCCCCAAGAGAAGTATCTGCAAAACGTTTATCGAACCATTAAAGTCGCTGTGTCCCCCTCTAAAAATGCTGATAATCCACGGGGCAAGATAAATTCCAAGAATCGCTCCAACCAACGAAATTAGGAACAAAAATAAACCCATTTTCCGAATGACCCGGTCAAAGTGACCCGTCCCTTCGTTGTTCTTTTTGATCATGATCGGATAAACTGAATTGATGAAAAAAGCTGGCAAAACTAAAGCTAAGTCGAGGAATTTGTAAGCCAAGCCGTAAATTCCGGCCGCTGCGTCTCCGGTCAAATTTAATTGGGGAGGATAGTGAGTTAAATAAATTATTTGCTTATCGATGTTTGCGGCAATCTGGCTAAAGACTAAGGTCAAGCCTAAAGGTAATGAGGACAAGAGAAGAGTTTTCCAAATTTTAAAGTCGAAGGCTAACTTTAAGGGGCGGACAAAGTCTCTGGCTAAAAATAAAGAAACCCCGACTCGGACAAAACCGCCTACGACATAAATAAAGACAACTGGCAATATCCCTCCTCCCCCTCGGACAACCAAATAAGCAAGAAATAAAGTCGTTAAACTACCGACTATATCAGCGACAGCGGCCAGTTCGTATCGCATCCTGGCCTGGAAAATAGCGTTAGTGCTATTAAATAGCCCTTGGGTAAAGATCATTCCTAGGGCAATAATGATCCCTAGTTTAACCTCTGAGGAATAGTTGCCAAAGGCAAGAACCGCAAGGGCAGTAAAAGAAGTAAAAATCGATAGGGTTAGCCGAATGCCAATCAGATTACTAAAATATGAATCAGTTTTCCTTTCTTCTGACACAAAATCCTGAATCGCGATCGCGTTTAAGCCGAAATCGACGAGAATATAAAAAAGGAAAATGTAAGTAATAATGGTATTAAAGTTGCCGAAACCCGCTTCTCCGTAGTTGGTCGTGATAAGCAAGGTAATCAATAAAGTGGAAACGGAATTAACCGCCTTTGCCACCAGTTGCGCCAAGGTATTAAATATCACCAGTCTTTTTGTTCCCATCTTTATTTAAGTGTATCAAATTCAGATCATAAGGGCAATCGAATGTGCAGGACCTATACATGACGTAACACTTGCTCCTTAGTTACTACATTACTTTTAACATATTCTGCCGGTGTTTGATAGCCTAGAGATTGATGAAATCTCCTGTAGTTGTACTTTTGGTTAAAGGCCATACAGTATCCTCTTAACAACTCAATATCGGGATACAGATCCTGATAGTGGA
>JAMCZT010000006.1 GCA_023485445.1 Patescibacteria group bacterium | reverse complement strand
GGCGGGTAATACCACTTACTCTGAAGATAACGTCGTCATCACTTCCAAGGCTTCCAAGTCTGTCCTTGACCTGATCGTCAAATCTCTAGAAGATACTTTCTCTTGGGTTTCCAAGATACCTTTCTTAGGCGGGAAATAACCAACCTGCTGAAAAATAACTAAATCTTGTAATTCTTCTTCTCTTGATTTAAACTTTAATTATCGGAGGGTAAATGAAAAGAAACCTTATTATTACGATTGTCGTCTTGGTCATCTTAAGCTCCGGCTATATTTTCTTTCAATCCTCATTTGCGGATTTTATTGGTGGAAAAGCTTTCTTGCTAATTACCACTAACGCCTCCACTACCGTTAGCTTAAATGATAAAGTCGTCGGAACCACTCCTTATTCAGCTAAAGATCTTCCTGTTAAGGATTACTTAGTAAAATTGGTTAGTGACGTGCTGATAGCCACTTCCGCTCCTTCGGCTACCCCTTCCGCGACTAAGATTACCTGGGAAAGTAACATTCGCGTAACTCCAAATACCCAGACAGTTATTAACCAAGAGATCGGTCCTCTTTCCATTTTCTCTTCAGGAGAAATCTTAAGTCTAGAAAAAGGAACAGGCTTGACTGTAATTACTAAACCAGAGGAAGTTAAAGTTAACCTAGATGGAAATGATCTTTCAGTCTCACCCATTTCTGCCTCAGCTACGGTCGGGAACCATAAATTAAAACTTTCTAAAACTGGATACTTTTCTCGGGAGATAACAGTTAATGTGCCAAACGGTTTTCGATTGATTATCAACGCCCAATTGGCCCTTAACCCCTTGGAATCAGAACAAAAAGCGGAAGGAAACGAAAAAGTCACCCTTTATCGCTTTTCCACTGATAACTTTACCCTACTTGACGATCCACAATCATGGGCATCCGGCATTTGGTTTTTCCAAGAAAAATATGCTTCGGCGAGTCCAAGGTTTGATTTGATTCTCGACTCAAACGGAAAAGGCTATTACTCTTCCAGCACCGATTGGGCTAAAAAACAAAGCGAGAAAAAGGCAGTAATTATCGGTTATTTATCTAAAACAACAGAATCTGGATTGAGTGAAGCGGCAAAGAAAAAATATGAGGAAATAAAAAATTCTTTTTATCCCATAGCAAAGGTTAAGATCAGCTCAACTCCAACCGGCTGGCTTAATGTCCGCGGCGGGGCAAGTCAAAGTAATTCCATAATCACCAAGGTTAATCCTGGAGAAATCTACGAGTTACTGGAAGAAAAAACAGGCTGGTACAAAATCAAGCTCAGTGATGGCAAGGAAGGCTGGATTTCCTCTCAGTACGCCACAAAAATTTAATCCTTTCCTACCACTAGTCTATTTGCTTCTAAATCCTTTAAATATACAACATCCCCTTGAAAAGTAGCTGAAGGTAGTGTACATTAAAACTTGAGCAAGCAAGTTGACTTATTGTGTTGTTAATACGAAAAGGTCTGCCTTAAATGAATGAAAAGTTTATTTCCAGTACGTTGGCGAACCGTCTCCATCCTAAAATCAAGGCGATTGTCTTTCATAAATACCTTCATTTCGTAATGCTCGGTCTGACAATAATTGCCGTGACGATCGGGGTGACGATTCAGTTTCGGCAAAGAACAAAGGACACGGCCGCCGCTACCTTTACTAAGACTTGGACCAGTTACAATGACTTTAACTATGCTAATGGTGTCTCGGGAACCACTTCCACTGCCTCTGGAGTCACCCTTAATGGTTCAGGCACTCCCACTGATGCCAATGCTGGAAATGTGATCTTAGCTTCTACTTCCTCTTCTAAAACTCAAACTAGTGAGACTGATTTTAACGGAGGGACTTTTAACCAAGCGACGATTAGTGGAACGGGAACCGGGGCCAACGTGGTTTTAACGACGGGAGTTAATAACAGCGCCCAGACGTCTAGTTTTAACGGCGGCGCGGCGATACGAGAAGACATTAGCACTGGGGCCGACGAGGCCTCTATCTCCACGGTAGACGCTAATTACCTTTACGTTAGTGGGTGGGACACTGCTCCAGGCAATAATGAATGGCGGATTGAAAAGAGGGATAAGACGACCGGGGCTTTAGTCTCCGCTTTTGGGATAGATGGGGTGGTAACCTCTAACCAAAGTAGCGGGTCGGATATCATCTACGCTCTGGTGGCAGATTCTAATTACCTCTACGCGGGGGGTCGTGACTACGTTCCGGGCAACGGCGAGTGGCGAATCGAGAAGAGAGATAAAACCACCGGAGCCTTAGTGAGTGCCTTTGGGACAGGTGGGGTGGTGACGGTTAATCCTAGTGGTACGAATGATGTTATCACTACTCTGGCGATTGATTCCAGTTACCTTTACGTAGGTGGTTCAGACGGTTCCGTTGGCCTTTTCCAGTGGCGGGTTGAAAAGCGAGATCTGTCCACCGGCGCTTTAGTCTCCGCTTTTGGGACAGGTGGGGTGGTGACGGTTGATCCTAGTGCTGGCGTTGATTCCTTGTGGTCTCTGGTGGTAGATTCAGCTTATATTTATTTCGCGGGTAGAGATAATTCGCCTGGAGGGAGCGATTATGAGTGGCGAATCGAGAAGAGAGATATCACGACCGGAGCGTTGGTAAGTGCCTTCGGGACAAACGGAGTGGTGATAGCCAATCCTAGTAGTAGCCAAGACATCATTAAGTCTGTTGTGGTTGATTCAACCTACCTTTACTTAGGCGGTAGTGATTCTTTTCAGAATTCTGCGGGCAACGACGAGTGGCGAATCGAGAAGAGAGATAAAACCACCGGAGCCTTAGTGAGTGCCTTTGGGACAGGTGGGGTGGTGACGACTAACCCGAGCAGCGGAACTGATCTAATTTATTCTTTAGCGATGGATTCCGGTTATCTTTACGCAGGCGGCCAAGATAGTTCCCCAGGTGGAAGTGCCTCTGAATGGCGACTCGAGAAACGAGACCTCACTACTGGGGCTCTGGCGGCGAATTTTGGCACGAACGGGGTGATAACGGTTAATCAAGGGAGTGGATTGACGACTCTTTTTAATGTTCTGGTCGACTCTGGTTATCTTTACTTGATTGGCAACGATTCCCTGCCAGGCAACGACGAGTGGCGAATCGAGAAGAGAGGCCCGGGCTACAACACCAGTGGAAGCTTTACATCGGGAGCAATTGACCTAGGTCAAAATTCAAACTTCACGACTTTAGCTTTTACCACGACCGTCTCAGCGAGCACCACTGCTACTTTTCAACTCAGATCCGCGACTTCTTCCGGCGCGCTATCTTCTGCAACCTGGTACGGTCCGACCGGGGCGAGTGACTCTTACGCTACTTCTGGGGCGACAATTAATACCATTCATAACGGCGATCGTTTTATTCAATATCAAGTTTCTTTGACCACGACGGATACCTCCCAAACCCCGGCCCTTTCGGATATCACTGTTAATTATGCCTATTATCCCACTTCCGGGACGATCTCCAACTTAATTTTTGACGCAACTAAAACTTCTAGTTGGTTAAGCCTTTCCTTGGGAGCCGCAACTCCTTCGGCTACCAGCGTTAGATTCCGGGTCCGAACCGCTTCGACTTCCGGTGGGCTATTTTCGGCTTCTTGGTCCGCTTACCTAACCACCTCTGGTTCTTCTTTAACCGGCCAAATGGATAACCAGTTTTTAGAATTAGAAATAGGTTTAGTGACGACTAATCAGTCTCAGACTCCGACTTTAAATGAAGTGACTGTTTCTTACGTCCAAAATACTCCTCCGGTCGTGGCTACCACCGCTGCCTCTCTAGCGACAGACGGAACAGGAATTATGACAGTAAACTACACCTTATCTGATAGCGAGGATGGGCTCTGCACTGATTCTGGAGTGTGCAACGGGGCGGACGATGGCTTAGTAAGTGTCACTATCCAATACTCCACGGATAACGCTAACTGGTCTAGCGCGGCCACGGTCTCTCAAAGTGGTCAGACGGTGACCGCCGGGGTGATTGCCTTGACCGGGATCCATCAAAGCTCTACCACTTACATCGCGATGTGGAACGTCAAAACAGACTTAGGCTCTAGCCTGGATCAAACCAACTATTACCTGCGAACTTTCGCTAATGACGGGAATTCTCTCAAAAACACCACTGCTTCTGCCGCCACGACAGTGGTCATTGATACGAAGGCGCCTACCTCCCCCTCGATTAGCATTACCGCTACCTCTTCTGTCACCATCAGTGGAACCAAAAGGACCAACACGGCGGCCGTGACTTTAAGCTTAGACGCGACCGACAACGATTCCAGTAAGTACCTGATGCTTTCCACCAATGATTCTAGCTTTACTAACTCTTCTTGGGAATCTTACGTGGCCACGAAATCGGCTTATCCACTTCGCACCTCTTCTAGCAATCAAGTCAATACCATTTACGTTAAATTTAAAGATTCGTCCGGTAACGTCAGCGCGATGGCTTCGGACGTAATTGTTTATGATAATACGTCCCCTACCCCCACCAGCCCCAAAATCGCCGATATTTCCGATTTGGCCAACGGGAATTATCGCTTAATTCTTTCTTGGTCGAAGGTAGGTGACCCTGATAACGATTTTGCCTCTTATCAAGTTTATCGCTCGACCGATTCCAATAGTAACGGAAGCGTTGTGGCGACGATTAATAATTCGAACACGACTTATTACCTTGATCAAGGGTTAACCCAGAACCAAAGGTATTACTACAAGGTGGGGAGCGTCGATCAACTTAATAATGCTTCCACTCTTTCTTCGGTTATCTCTGCTGCTCCTTCGGTGGGTGATATCTCTCCCCCGGCTTTATCCAGCAATACCACCATCTCCATCTCGACTACTTCGACTACTGCGACCTTTACCTTTTATACTTCAGACGTGGCTTACGGTTACGTTGATTACTGGATTACTGATGGTACCAAGAAAACCCTGGGGGAGGTAGACGCTGTCTCCAGCCAAAATCCCCACAGCATTACTTTAACTAGTCTCACTTCCGGGACGACTTACAACTACCGTGTCCGCGCCACCTCCGTCACCAACTTTGAAGGAAAAACCAAGACTTCCACTTTAGAAGAAAACAAAACTTTCACTACTTCTTCTAATGTGACTATTTCTAATGCGGTCACGGTCAATATCGCCACCTCCTCAGTTACCGTTACCTGGAAAACTTCAGAAAATGCCGGTGGAGAAGTCGACTACGGAACCACCTCCGCTCTGGGATCGATAGGGAGTGAATCAAGCACCGCTTCCAACACCGACCACTCCGTTTTGCTAACCGGTCTCACCCCCGGTACCATTTACTACTACCGAGTTAAATCTGGTAATTCTTCTTATCCGGAGACTAACTCCTCTCCGTCTTCCTTTACCACCGCTTCGTTAGCTAAAGCCAGTACCACTCCTCCGAATATCTCCGGAACTGGCCCAACGGTTACGGCTCTTTCCACCTCAGTCACGGTTACTTGGAATACTGATAAAGTTTCTGATTCTTATGTTGAATACGGACTAACCGCTTCTTACGGAACTAACACTGGCCTTGATGAATCCACTTTATCTCATTCCGTGACTGTGACTGGACTAACTCCTTCCACTACTTATCATTTCCGGGTAAAGTCTAAAGACTCTGACGGTAATACGGGAACCAGCAATGACTCTACCTTTACCACCAAGGATAAGTCTGTCATCACCGAGGTAACCATCTCTGATATTTCCCTAAACTCCGCCATTCTTTCCTGGACAACCAATGTCATCTCTAAATCTAACGTTAAGATCGGGACCAAGATAAACAGTTACGATAAAGAAATTCAAGAAGAATCAACGGATAAAACTTTAAATCATGTGGCTAGAATTAAAGATCTAGCTGAAGGAACAAAATACTTCCTTCGAATTGTTGGGACAGACGGAGATGGCAATAATATTACTTCTGATGATTATCCTTTCTCAACTATTTCTAAACCAATTATTACTAACGTTAAAGTTAAAGGAACTGATGATCATTCCGTGACCATTACTTGGCAGACTAATGTCCCCTCTGACGCAACCATCTCTTATGGAAAGACTCAAGACAAACTTGACACTGATAAAGGAAAATCAGATCAAGTAACTTCCCATGAGATTAAATTAACTAATCTTGATGATAACACTAAATACTACTACCTTGTTAAATCTCGAGATAAATTTGGTAACTTAGGGGAAGGAGAAGTCAAAGAAGTCACTACTTCCACCGATACCACTCCTCCAGCCATCTCAGAAGTTAAATCTGAAGCTTCCTTAGTGGGAAGTGGAGAAACTTCAAGAATCCAAATCATTGTTAGCTGGAGTACAGATGAACCAGCCACTTCTCAAGTAGACTATGACGAAGGCATAGGCTTAGGGAATAGTATTTACTCTAACCACACAACCCAAGACTCAACTTTAAACCAATCTCACATTGTGATTATCTCGGGATTAAAACCTTCCACGACCTACCACTTTAGAGTCGTCTCTAAAGATAAAATCGGTAACCAATCCCAATCTACAGAATACACAGTCTTAACTCCTCCCAAAGATGTTTCAACCCTTCAACTAATTCTAAAATCTTGGGAAGAAACCTTTACTTGGGTTCAAAATCTTAAGAAAGTTATTCCTTTATGGCCTTTTTAACCTATTATCCTTTTAGAGTGGAACCTTTTGTGGTAAAATACCTTTCGTGAATAGGGCGACGTCGCCGGCCTTCGCTAAAGCTTCGTCCGGTAAACCAAGTGGTAATTTTGGCCACGTACCCAAGTAGTCCAAGGGAGCGGTCTGCAAAACCGCGATTCGCCGGTGCAAATCCGGCCGTGGCCTCCAGAATTTGACAAGAGCCTGCTTTTTTTGATATAATGTTGACAATTAAACTCTCTCCTAAAAGGAGAGTTTTTTGTTGGTCCACTTTGGACCGTATATGAAAATTAAGAGAACAACCAGTTCTGCTGGGAGCTCTCTGCCTAAGAGTATCGACAAGAAGCAACCAACAAAAATACTAATCACTGAGGGCAAAGTTGTTGCTGACCATATCAATCACTCAATTCATTCTAAAGTAGGGCTAATCCAATCCTCTCTTCACACTCCAGAACCAAAAGCCATCATCTCTGACTGGCAAAAATTTTGGCGTGGGGTAAACAAGGGTATTGGAAAATTAGCTTACTTTATCCGAGTCAAGGCTAAGGCTAAAATTTCTGCCGCAATCTTTGGCTTGATTTTAATATTGACTTTTTCTTCAAGCATCTCTGCTCAGGGAGTAGTTCCTTCTTCTAAATACGGCTCTCCTGTAACGGCCTCCGCGTCTTTATCGGAAATTAAAGCTGAAGTTACGGCTGGGGAAGCTCCTTTATTCCAATGGCCGCTAAACGGTGAGGCTTCTCAGGAATTTGGTTACTTCCACCCTGGAATCGACATTCCAAATCCGGTTGGTTCGGCCATCAAACCAGTGGCAAGCGGAACCGTGGAAAAAGCGGCCCGAGATGGGGATGGTCGAGGATTAAACGTGACCATTAAACACAAAGGTGGCTTTAGTTCTAACTATTTTCACCTTGAAAAAATTCTGGTTTCAGTGGGCGACGAAGTCGAGGAAAACACTACCATCGGTTTGGTTGGTTTAACCGGTCATACAACCGGTGCCCATTTACACTTTGAACTATTAGAAAACGAAAAACCTGTTAACCCTCGAAATTTCTTACCCTAAGCTTTAGGTTCGGGCTTCCGTGCCGAAAAAATCCTTCCACTTGTGGGCTAAAGACTCTAGTTTATCTCGAACCGCCGCATTTACGGTACCTTCCGGGTAACTTCCATCCGCCTTTCTTTCTCCCGCCTTTCGACCGGCCAAAAGCTCAATCCCTTGGTCAATCGTTTTTATTGGATAAATATGAAATTGCTTGTTTTTCACGTCGGAAACAACGTCCTCTCTCAACATTAAGTTTTTAACATTCTCTGCCGGAATCAAAACGCCTTGATCACCGGTTAATCCTTTTATCTTACAAACATCAAAGTAACCTTCGATCTTCTGGTTGATTCCTCCGACCGGCTGGACTTGCCCATGTTGGTCAACTGAACCAGTCACGGCTAAATTTTGTTTTAAAGGTAAATCCGAGAGGGAAGAAAGTAAAGCGTAAAGTTCCGTTGACGAAGCGCTGTCCCCTTCCACTTCCTCATAGGTTTGTTCAAACGTCAACGAGGCGGAAAGGGCTAAGGGAACATCTTGGGCAAATTTGGCTCCCAAATAATTGGAGAGGATTAACACACCTTTGCCGTAAATTTTCCCACCAAGCTGGGTTTTTCTTTCTATATCAAAAACCCCTTCTTTTCCGACGAAAGTCTTGGCGGTAATTCGCGAAGGTTTTCCAAAAGTGTAGTCGCCTAGGGAAAGGATAGAAATCCCGTTTACTTGCCCAATTACTTCCCCAGTAACGTCAATAAATAACGTCCCGTCAGCGATCATTTCCCGCAGTTTTTCTTCGATTAGGTTCGAGCGGTAAATTTTTTCTCCAATGGCTTTTTCCACATCCTCAGCTTCCACCAAACTATTCTCATTTTCCTGAGCCCAATAACTAGATTCCCTAACTAGATCTCCCAGTTGGAGGAAACGAACGGAAACTTTATTTTTATCTTCAACTAAACGAGACCCTTGTTCCACCAGCTTTGCCACCGCTGAAGGCGAGAAAGACTTTAAATTATCCTCCCTCGCCCGTTCAGCTACAAATTGGGCATATTTTTCCATATTCTCCTCGTTTAGATTCGTCTCGACGTCAAAATCGACTTTTACTTTAAACAGTTCAGGAAAATCCTCGTCCAATAAATAAAGTAAATAATAAACAAAAGGCGAGCCAACCAAGACAACCTTCACGTCTAAAGGAATCGGCTCGGGACGCAAAGTGGCCGTGTGTAACCCGATCCCGATCCGCTCCGTCATGTCTTCAATATTAACTTCTTTATTGCGGAGTGAATTCTTCAAGCTTTCCCAGGCAAAGGGATTGCGCAAAATATCCATCACGTCCAAGACCAAGTAACCGCCGTTTGCTCGTTGAAGAGAGCCGCCTTTGATAAGGGTAAAATCAGTCATCAAGACCCCTAAACGGGCTTTGTACTCGCTGCGACCGATCAGGTTAGGAGCGGTGGGTAAAGTCTCGTGGATTACCGGAGCATGGTTTAAGGAAGAGTTATCAACAATTACGTTGGCTTTGTAACGATCAAGGTCAAGCGCTTCTTCTTTTTCTCTGGAGATTATCTTTTCTAAAATATTTCCTTCGCCACCTTCTTCTTTCCGAACATCTTTTAACTCCTGAGCGCGACTTAAAATGTCTTTTTTCACTTTTTCTAAATACTCCGTTACTTTTTTATTCTCCTGGTACTTTTCCTTAAGTTCTTCTGTTAACGGCTGGACAACGAATAGGATGATCGTCTCGTCAAGTTTTTTTACTTTTTCCCGGGATTCTTTTTCGAGCTGGTTAATTTCCCGCAAGATATTGGTCATTTCATCTTGAAGGGCTTTCTTGCTGGCTTCTACTTTTTCCTTTTTCTCTGGCGGTAACTGTTCTATTTCTTCGGCCATTATCGGACGGCCTTCCAAAACCGGCGCCACTACCACTCCGAGCGGGGTTTCTACAATCGTAAAACCTAGCTCTCCGGCTCTCGTCTCTAATTCTTTTATCTTAACCCTTCGTTTCTCTTGCACTTCTTGGGCGATTCCCACTGCCTGTTTTTCGTAGTTTTCTGATTCGAAAGCTTTGCTCATCCGGTTTTGGAAATCCTCAACAAAACTATCCATGTCTTTTTTAAATTCTTTTCCCTTTCCAGCCGGCAGACGTAAGTAACGCGGGGAATCCGCGTTGTCGAAATTGTAAACATAGCACCAATCGTCAGGGGGATTTTTCTTGGCCGCTTCCTTTTCCAGTTCCTGCTTGATAATCGACATCTTTCCTGTCCCAGAAACCCCGAGGGCAAAAAGGTTGTAGCCAAAGCTAGGAATACTTACCCCAAACCGAAGGGCAGCCATCGCCCGACCCTGGCCGATCACTTCTTTTAATTCTGGTAATTCCTTCGTGCTTTTAAATTGAAAAAACGAAGGGTCAATGGTTTTTCGAAGCTGCTCCGGAGAAAGTTCACTTATTGGCATAAAACCTCCGTCTGTAGGATGACGCCACATAATAACGCCATTGTATTCTACAAGAAAAACCTCGTCACCAAACAACGAAAGCATTTCTTTACTGCAAAGAAAAGAAAAACCCCTCACTCGGAGGGGTTTTTCTAACCATTAACCTATTTAATATTCCATTCCGCCCATGCCGGGCATGCCGCCCATACCGCCTGGCATTCCGCCAGCGGCCTTTTCCTTCTCTGGAAGATCAGTTACCAAGGCTTCGGTCGTTAAGATCATTGTCGCTACGGAGGCGGCATTCTGGAGAGCTGAGCGAGTTACTTTCACCGGGTCAATGACTCCGGCCGCGACCATTGATTCAAACTTATTAGTCGTAACATTATAACCCATGTCACCTGTAGCTTTCTCGACTTCCTTAACCACCCAACCGGCATCTGCTCCAGCATTTGCAGCAATCTTGCGAAGAGGTTGGGCCAAAGCGTTCTTAAGGATCGTAACGGCATCTTTTTCCTCGTCGGTTAGGTTCAGTTTCTCAAGAACGGCTCTACTTCGAACTAAAGCCACTCCGCCTCCAGGGACAATACCTTCTTCAACCGCCGCTTTAGTCGCCTGCACGGCATCGTTAACCCGTTCTTTCTTTTCTTTTAACTCAATTTCTGTGGCGGCCCCGACGTTAATCACCGCGACCCCGCCTGCGAGCTTCGCTAGTCTTTCTTGAAGCTTTTCCCGATCAAAGTCCGAAGTCGTCTTTTCGATCTGAACTTTGATTTGATGAATTCTGGCTTCGATATCTTTCTTCGTACCTTTACCACCAACGATGACGGTGTTGTCTTTATCTGAAGTAACCCGATCTGCTCGGCCGAGATCTTCCACTGTGGCTGACTCGAGCTTACGGCCGGTTTCTTCAGAAATAACGTTAGCTCCGGTGAGAATGGCAATATCTTGAAGCATCTCTTTACGTCGATCGCCAAAGCCAGGTGCCTTCACGGCCAGAACGGTAAAAGTACCTCGAATCTTGTTTAAAACTAAAGTCGCTAAGGCCTCGCCTTCGACTTCATCGGCGATAATTACCAAATTCTTGCTTACTTGGACTAACTTTTCAAGCAAAGGCAATAAATCAGCAATCGCAGAGATTTTTTTATCCGTAATTAAGATATATGGATCTTCAATGCTGGCTTCCATTTTTTCAGAGTTTGTCACAAAGTAAGGGGAAACGTAACCTTTATCAAACTCCATTCCCTCTTTGTAGTCAACATACATCTCAAGTCCTTTTGACTCTTCAACCGTAATCACTCCATTGTCGCCGATTTTTTCCATCGCTTCAGCAATCATGTTCCCAATTTGGGCATCTGCGGCAGAAATCGTAGCCACCTGGGCTTTTTCTTCCTTGGTCTTGACTTTCTTGGCCATTTTCTTAAGCTCTTCAACCACCGCTTCGACACCTTTGTCGATACCGCCGCGCAAAACCATCGGGTTTACACCCGCGGTGATATAACGAAGGCCTTCGTTAACAATCGCCTGAGCAAGGACTGTCGCAGTGGTCGTCCCATCCCCAGCCACGTCGTTAGTCTTGGAAGAAGCTTCCTTAACCAGCTGAGCGCCCATGTTTTCAAATGGATCTTCAAGCTCAATTTCTTTGGCCACGGTGACACCATCGTGAACTACATTTGGCGCACCCCATTTTTTATCCAAAGCCACATTCCGGCCTTTTGGCCCGAGAGTCGTTGCCACGGCGTTGGCCAACTTATCTACGCCAGTTTTAAGTTTTACCCGGGCTTCATCAGAATAAATTACTTGCTTTGCCATAAAACCTCCTACAATTAAATCCTAAATTCGAAATCCGAAATCCTAAACTTTTTTAATTTCTAATTTAGGGTTTGTTTCAAATTTCGAGTTTCGTGCTTGAGTTTATTCTACTACTGCTAAAATATCCTCCACCTTAACCAACAATAATTCTTTTCTATCAGCCTTCACCTCGTTACCGCCCCATTTTTTGTAAATTACCTTATCCCCAACCTTGACGGTCATCGGAACTACTTTACCGTCTCTAACCTCACCTGGACCAGTGGCAATTACTTTGCCTTCTTGGGGTTTTTCCTTGGCTGTTTCTGGGATCAAGATACCAGAAGGAAGAGTTTCTTCCTTTTCGATAGGTTCGATCAAAACATAATCTGCTAAAGGTTTAATTTTCATATCAGACCTCCTTAAACTTGATTGTCACTCAAACTGTTCTTCTGCTAAGTTATTTTAGGAGCTTGAAACAGCTTTGTCAAGAGGTTGCTCTTGGCTCATTTTCATGGTACACTACCTTTAAAAGGGGGCTGCATGCAAAAAATATTTGAGGAAAACCCACTCCTGAAACTTTTAGCCACTCTTCTTTCCATCATCGCCGGGCTTTATCTTTTTCAGTTATTTTGGTCTGTCGTGGATCGTTTTTCCGACATCATTTTGATCGTTTTTCTCTCTTGGCTGCTTTCCTTTATTTTGGAGCCGATTATCAAACGTCTTACCCACTTAGGCACGCCGAGAATCATAGGCGCACTTTTTGCTTACCTTCTCTTGGCGGTAGTTTTAATCGGCGCTAGTTTGCTTCTCTTGCCAGTTATTATTACTCAGTTAAACGAGCTCAGCAATCGCCTGCCGGAGTTAAAGTCGGAGATGCCAAAGTGGGTGGGTTCTTTGCAAACTTATCTCGCTTCTCGAGGGGTCGAAGTAAACTTAACTTCCGCTATCCAAGCTCGGTTAATAGACTTCTCAAACGTCGGATTTAACTTAGCCAGCCAATTAGTCTCTATCCTTACCTCTATTTTTAGCGTCCTATTTTCTTTTGCTTTAGTTCTAATTATTTCTTTCTATTTCGCGCTTGATGGAGAAAGAATTAAAGACGAGGTAGTCACTTTCTTTCCTAAAAATTGGGTCGACGATATCAATTTTGTTTCCCGAACAACCGCGTCTTCATTTGCCGGATTTATCCGCGGTCAAGTCATCCTGGCATTAATTTCTGGTCTTTTAACATGGGTCATCTTAACGCTACTAGGCGTCAGCTTTGCCGCCATTGCCGCCGTTACGGCCGGGATACTGACAATCATCCCGATCATTGGCGGCCCTTTAGCCTTGATCCCACCCTTACTAGCCGCGTTTTTGAGCACGCCTAACCTATTTTGGATAGTACTCGTCATCACCTTAGTACTGCAGCAAATCGAGTTTGACGTTTTTTCACCGCTCATTCTAAAGCAAACCATTGGCTTACACCCCGTCTGGGTTTTGATTGCCTTTTTAGTGGGACTAAAGGTCGGAGGCGGCTGGGGAGCTCTTTTTGCCGTCCCGGTAGCTGGAGTTTTGTGGACAATCGGAAAAGAAATTTTAAAAAGGCGGGAAGAAATTAGTAAGAGTTGACTAGACCATAATTTGCTAAAGCAACAGCTACTTCTTTTGCGGCAGTACTTAAAGCGGAAGAAGCATTGTCTCCCCGTAAAGCCACATCCACTACTTTAACAAAACTACCAACTAACAAATCATTTAGGCCCCCGTCAAAAGTTTGGGAATTTAAATACCAGTTCTTTGCCGAATAAGCTTGGTTTATATATGCTCCTTGGAGCAGGTCGTTCGCCAATAAGCTAGCCATGTCTATCCGGCTGTACGGCTCTCCCACGCCAAGTTTATCTTTTTCTAGAGTGTAAAGTTTACGCAACGATTCGTTTTCGGAAAGAAATTTAACAAAAGACCAAGCGTCGGATTGATTTTTAGAAGCTCTAGAGACACCTTCTGCTAAATAGCGCCCCCAAGCCACTTTTTGCGGACTATTTTCTTCAAGCTGAGGAACAGGAGCCACCCCAAGTTTTAAGTTTATCCCTTTTTGTCGGCTTAAATAAAGTACGTCGAAAAGACGGTCGGAAGGAATGAAAATCATTGCTGCCTTCCCTTCCGCAAAGGCTTCTATCGAAGAAGGAAGGGACTCACTCCAAACTTTATCCACTTTGGTAAAATTAACATAAAAAGATAGAGCGTCAACGCCTAAGTTTCTTTTAGCCTCATCTTTAGAAAAGCTTTGGTCAAAGCCGACTTGCCCATCTTTAATCATTTCCACCCCGTTTTGGAGCATCATTAGGCCGATAATGTCAGAAAAATACTCCACGTTGTTCTCCGTTCCCAAAGCCGCCCCACCAACTAAGATGTTTCCCTTTTCGTCTTTTACAGTCAAGGTAGCAGCAAAATTTCGAAGCTGATCCCATGTCGATGGGGGTGATTTGTAGCCTTTGGCGTTAAACATGTCCTGGTTGTAAACTAAAGCTAAACCGTCAAATTCTAAGGGAATTCCGTAATACGCCCCGCCTGTTTTCAAATCACCTTTCACAATCGGGTAAAACGTCTCTTCCATTTTTGCGGGAGAGTAAATCGAAGAAGGAACGGTAGAAAGCTGCCCTCTTAGCATCGGGAGCCAGCTGTTTTGGAAACGAAAAATATCCGGCCCCGTGCCGGAAGCAATCCGAGTCTGGAGCGTTTCCCGGTAATTTTCAGGGACTTTTCTTTCGTAATTGACCGTCACGTTTGGATGAGTGGATTGATATTCATCGATCAATGGTTTGATCACCTCAGGATCCCAGAATCCCCAGTAAGTTAAAGTCACCTGCTTTGGTTGGTTGGAAGTCAAAAGGGGCACGACAATAAGGATCCCCCCGATCACAAGGAGAAGAAATACAGAAATTGAGGTAAGAACTTTCCAATTTTGGGCAGCCTTGATCATAAAATTAATCAAATCTTCCGGAAATTCCCTTAAGGTAGTTTAGAAATTCAGAATTAAACTCCTCCCTTTCTAAACCCAATTCTACATTTGCCTTTAGGTAACCTAGTTTACTTCCGCAATCGTGATATTTGCCATTTTTAATTTCTACTGCGTAGACTGGTTGTTTCTTCATCAAAACATTCAAGGCATCAATATAAACTAACTCTTCGTTTGGCTTGATTTCCAAGGATTCGATCGCTTCAAAAATTTCCGGGGTGAGAACCATTCCCCCAACCACGGCAAGGTCGGAAGGCACTTTTTCTGGCCCAGGTTTTTCTACCAACCGGCTGACTTTGATAACCCCGTCTTCAATCATCTCTCCTGCTGCAAACCCGTACCTTTTACTATCCTCCTCGCTTTTAGTCCTAATAGAACCCAGCACAGGGCTCTTAAAGCGCTCGTAAGCCTCAATAAGTTGCCTACCCCTGCAAGGACGGGCCTGGATCACGTCGTCGCCCCACAAGACCAGAAAAGGCTCTTCCCCGATCACTTCCTTAGCGTTAAGTATCGGCGTGGCATTACCTATTGGGCCTTTTTGGCGGATATAAATAAAATTTGCCATGTTTGAAATTCTCTGGATCTCTTCCAACTGGTCCATTTTATTTGATTCTTTTAAACGCTGCTCCAGCTCAAAAGGATAATCAAAATGATCTTCAATGGTTCGCTTATGCCAACCGGTGACAATAACGATATCCTCGATCCCCGCCTCCACGGCGTCCTCGACCACGTATTGGATAATCGGCTTATCCACCACGGGAAGCATTTCTTTTGGCTGGGCCTTCGTGGCGGGTAGAAACCTGGTCCCAAAACCAGCGGCAGGGATTACAGCTTTGCGAATTTTCATGAGCCACCTCAACAACTAAAGAAAAAGTAGTAGTTAAAAATGAATTCGATAAAAGGTTTTTTATTTTACTTCCAGGCTATTTAATGTTATCATAGAAGGAAGAAAAATGGCAACATAGAGCCTTATTAAGCTAAAAATCATTTAGGAAAATCGTTTTAGGTCTAGGTTGAAATTAATGAAAGAAAAGTCTAAAGTTAAAGGAAAAATAAGCAAAAGCGAAGTCATAAAATTTATTTTCAAGAAAACTGCCATCACTTTTTTAGCGTTACTTTTTATTCTAATCTCCACTAGTTTGATCGCTTACCATCTCGCTTACCTAAACAAAATATACCCCGGAGTCAAGGTCGGAAATCTTCATCTTGGAAATTTAACTTTAGAAGAAGCTAACCGCTTGCTCCAATCCCAAGTTTCATCCTTCCAAGCTCAAAGTCTGACTTTAAGTTACAACGGAAAAAATAAGACTTTACCGCTTTCCACTTTAGAAGTCACTTACGACGCCTCGGCGACAGCTCAACTCAGCTTTAACCTCGGCCGAGGAAAAAACCCTCTTCTTAATTTTGAAGATAAATGGCAATCTTTCACTCAAGGCGTGAATTTCGAGGCGATTTATTCTTTAAATGACGAGGCTTTAGAAAAGACTGTTCGTGACTTAGCCAAGGAGGTAGATAACCCTCCGGTCGATGCGAGCATAAAAATTAGCGTGGAAAAGGTCGAGATCTCGCCAGCTAAAACAGGAGTTCTTTTAGACCGGTCTGAAGCTAAAGAAAAAATTAAACAAGCCATATCTTCTCTCTCCTCAACTGCAGTCAGCCTTAGCGTGCGCCCAGCTAATCCAATTACCACAGAAGACAACGCCCTCAAAGCACGGGAAGAAACGGAAAAAATTCTTTCTCACCCACTAACCCTACGATATCAAGATAAAGCTTGGGCACTTGGAAAGGAGCAACTTTCCTCCTTCCTTAGTTTTTCAACTCAAAAGGAAGAGATTACTCCAGCTTTCCGCTTTTCCATCGGCGGGAAAAACTTTGAAATAAAAAGTATTTATGCTGCCGATAGTAGGGGGGGAGGAGACGTTAAAGCGATTTTGAAAGTAAACTTAAACCAAGAAAAAATCAAAGAAACGGTTTCAAATATTGCTAAGGAAATAAACCAAGAACCGGTTGACGCGAAGTTTAAATTTGAAAACGGAAAAGTGACCGTCTTCGTCCCCCATAAAGTGGGGAGGGAACTAGACGAAACAGCCGCGGTTGAAAAAATCACAACCACCTTGGAAGACGGTCAGGAGGAAGTTGATCTTCCAGTTAATATCAAAAACCCCACGGTTACTAATGAAAACGTGAGTAATTTTAATATTAAAGAGTTACTCGGGCGAGGGACTTCCAAATTTGCGCACTCGATTCCAAGCCGAGTTTATAACGTTGGCTTGGCCGCCAGCAGAATTAACGGAGCTTTGATCGCTCCGGGAGAAACTTTCTCGATGTATAAAACTATCGGCGAGGTAGACGGCTCGACAGGATACCAGGAAGCCTACGTGATTTCCAACGGTCGGACCAAACTTGATTATGGTGGCGGAGTTTGTCAAGTTTCCACCACCCTATTTCGAGCGGTCTTAAACTCAGGGTTGCCGGTAGTGGAACGCTACCCTCACGCCTACCGAGTTGGTTATTACGAGCAGGATATGTCACCGGGGGTAGACGCCTCCGTGTTTTTCCCCTCTTCTGATTTTAAGTTCAAGAACGATACTCCTGGCTACATCCTTATTCAGGCTATCCCTGATCTGGCTAATTATTCCCTAACCTTTGAAATTTACGGCACTTTCGATGGCCGGAAGTCAGAAGTAGGCAACTTTTGGCTAGGCAACCAAGTCCCCCCTCCCCCAGCACTGTATCAAGACGACCCGACTTTACCAAAAGGCACAACCAAGCAAATTGACTGGGCCGCTTGGGGAGCAGACGCTTCCTTCACTCGAGCTGTCACCCGAAACGGAGAAGTTATCATCTCGGATAAGTTCTTTTCACGATATAAAGCTTGGCAGGCAGTATACTTAGTTGGCACAAAGGAGTAAAATACTATCATATGAAAAATATTAACCAACGTGTCGGCGTATTTGTCGACGTCCAAAATATGTATTATTCCGCCCGCAACCTCTACAGCTCTAGAGTAAACTTTAGCAAAATTTTAGAAACGGCTGTCGGTGGACGTCAGTTAATTCGGGCCATCGCTTACGGTATCAAAGCCGCTATGCCTGAAGAGCAAAGCTTTTTTGACGCCCTAGAAAAGGCTGGTTTTGAGGTCAAGGTTAAAGACATCCAAATTTTCCCGGGTGGGGTGAGAAAAGGCGATTGGGACATCGGAATCGCAATTGACATGATCCGACTTGGACCAAAACTCGACGTAATGGTTTTAGTCTCTGGGGATGGAGATTACGTTCCCCTGCTGGAATACCTGCGAAACCAAGGCCATCGAATCGAAGTAATGGCTTTTGGAAAAAGCACTTCTGGAAAACTGATTCCTGAGGTAGACGAATTTATCGACCTGGATAAAAACCCTAAGCGTTATCTTTTCCCTAGCAAGCGGATTTCATCTAGGCTCGAGCATCAAAGCTACGCCGGTCACCCAGGATCTCCGACCCCAACGACCTTTGACGAAAACCCAAGCCGGCAAGAGTTTGAGCCAAAGGAAATTGAGTAAATTCTTTTTCTACTTTTTAAAGCGGCCAAAGAGGAACAATTTTCTTAAGGTTTTGAACCCAAGCAAAAGTCTCTTCCCAAGATTTTAGGATAAGTTCAAGAGTGGACGTTTCTCTTTGAGGAGTAAGGATCGTGTACTCTGACGACACAGAACGGTTACCAACTTGGTCTGACGAAGAAACCTTAAAGTGGTAAGTCGTGGAAGCTTTCAGACCGCTGATAATAATTAGGTGGGGTTGAGCTAGTTTAGAATCCTCGTTAGTTTTATTAGTGTAATTTGAGGTAATCCCTTCGCCGTATTCAACCATCGATGTCGCTGGTTCATCTGTTTGCCAGGAAACGATCATCTGAATTCTCGAAGAATTACCATCTCCGACAATGACCGACTCTGATTTGACTTCGGAAATCACCGGGGCAATATTATCCATTGAAGTAGAAGCCTCCTTAACCGCTGATTGTGAAATATTACCGTACTTATCGCGAGATTTAACTTTGTAGTAATATTTAGTGTTATCGTCTAAACCAGCTAACTTTACCTCGTGGTTTGTCGCTAAGTCGCTTTTTCCTTTATCCGTCTCTAATTTCTCCAACTCTTTGCCAAAAGAAACAACCGAATCTGAAGGAACATTTGTTTGCCAAGTGATAGTTAGGGAATGATCATCGGAACCCTTAATTTCAATATTAGAAATTCTTGGAAGAAAAACTGTTGAAAATGGATAGTCATCGGAAGTAATATTGTTTCCGTCCCCGTCAGTTCCTTCTATCCTTAGGTAATACTTAGTCCCCTCGGCTAGATCTTTGATTCTGGCGACATGGTTTAAGGTCTTATCCGTTGATTCTTCTTGAATTTCTTTATCGTAACTGTTTATCTTGGTCCCGATCTTAACGTTAGATTTAGAGATGACATTGGTTGTCCAGGAAAGAATGGCGGAGTTTAGGGAAATATCAGAGATGGTTACCTCGGTGATGACAGACTTATCCTTGGTGGTAAAGGTAGAGTCATTGCTGGTTCCCGTATTACCGTCAGAGTCTTTAGACTTTACCCGGAAATGATAAGTAGTGGAAGGAGAGAGCCCGGTGACCGTGACGGAATGAGATAAACTTGATTCATCTTTTCCAGAGACTGTTCCATAAGAAGAACTAAGGCCGTACTCTACGTAAGAATCAGAAGACTTATCGGTCGTCCAAGTCACCGTAACCGAGGTTGACAAATTGGAATTAGTAATACTTGATTGATTGTTTTAATTTTAAACCATTCTCCTTCAACGTTCAATCAGTTTGTTCAAATTTCTTTATGATAAAATATATTTATGAAAATCTTAGCGATTGAAACTAGTTGCGATGAAACCTCAGCGGCAATTGTTGAAAATGGAGCAAAAATATTGTCCAACGTCGTTTCCTCTTCGGTAAAAATACACGCTAAAATCGGAGGTATTATCCCTGAAATAGCCGCCAGGGAGCAACTCAAGGCAATTATTCCCGTCATCAAAAAAGCTTTTGCTTCCGCCCATCTTAAACCAACCGATATTGACGCGGTGGCCGTCACCTCTGGCCCAGGCCTCATCGGCTCACTTCTCATCGGCGTCGAAACGGCTAAAACCTTAGCTTATGTATGGAACAAACCTCTTATTCCGGTAAACCATCTAAAAGCCCACATTTACGCCAATTGGCTCGGTAAAGACTCCCCTACTTTCCCAAACGTGGCTCTGCTCGTCTCAGGGGGGCATACAGACCTAATCTTGATGAAGACCTACGGCAAATTTAAATGGCTTGGCGGAACTAAAGACGACGCTGCCGGGGAAGCTTTTGATAAAATCGCCCGTCTCCTTAACCTTGGTTACCCAGGAGGGCCAATGATCGCCAAAGCAGCGGAAAGCGGAGATAAAAATACCTACCCGCTCCCCCGCCCGATGATTAATTCTCCTGACCTAGATTTTAGTTTTAGTGGACTCAAAACTGCCGTCTTAAATAAAGTAAAGCTGCTTACTGAAACAAAACCATTTTCGCCAACCCAAACCTCCAACCTTGCTGCCGCCACCCAAGCCGCTGTAGTTGATGTTTTAGTCAGTAAAACTATTCACGCCGCAAAGAAGTATAAAGTCAAAGAAATTCTTCTGGCTGGCGGAGTGGCCGCCAACAAACTCCTCCGAAAGGAAATGGCGGAAAGGTTTGAAGGAAAGGTTTTGGCTCCTCCCGTTAATCTTTGCACCGATAACGCCGCTATAGTGGCGGCTTGTGCCTATTTCAACTACCAACCCAAACCCTGGCAAAAGATTAAAGCCGATCCCAGCCTGCATTTCTAATTCATTTCCCCTCGTTGCCATTCCAGACCTAAATTGCTAGAATAACGATATGGAAAAGATTTACAAGCATCAAGAAACGGAAGGTAAATGGTATTCTTTTTGGGAAAAGAAAGGTTTTTTTAGGGCGAAAATTGATCCTAAAAAAGAGCCCTTCATGATCATCATGCCCCCGCCAAACGCGAATGGCGAGCTTCATATTGGCCACGCCTTATTTGTAACTTTAGAGGATATTTTAATCCGGTTTAACCGTATGCTGGGCCGACCTACTCTTTGGCTGCCAGGAGCCGACCATGCCGGGATTCAAACCCAAGTAGTGTACGAACGTTTATTGGAAAAACAAGGCAAAACCCGTTACGACCTGGGCCGGGATAAGTTTTATTCTGAAGTTTACGATTTTACGATGAAAAATAAAGCCACCATGGAAAACCAACTTAGCCGGTTAGGCGCCAGCTGTGACTGGAGCCGGGAAAAATTTACTCTCGATTCGGAAATTTCAAAAGCCGTTTATCACACTTTTAAAAAACTCTTCAACGAAGGGCTAGCATACCGTGGCGAACGCTTGGTCAACTGGTGCCCTCGATGTACCACGGCCCTTTCCGATGCAGAAGTCGCCCATAAAGAAAAGGAAGCGACGCTATGGTTTATCAAATATCCTTTAGCTGAAGAAAAAGGGAAATTCATTATAGTAACGACCACCAGGCCAGAAACCATGCTTGGTGATACGGCGGTAGCGGTTAACCCCACAGACCGAAGGTATAAAAACCTTATCGGTTGCAAAGCGATTGTCCCCTTAATCAACCGAGAGATACCCATCATTGAGGACAGCGTCGTTGACAAAAAATTTGGTACCGGCGCAGTTAAAGTCACTCCTGCTCACGACCCAACAGACTTTGAAATCAGCGAACGTCACGACTTAAAGAGGGTCCAAGTTATTGGCTTTGATAACCGTATCACAGATGAAGGTGGTAAATACGCTGGGCTTAAAGTCAATGAAGCGCGAAGACAAATCCTAGAGGATTTGAAAAAAGAAAGTTTGCTGGAAAAAGAAGTCCCTCATTTGCACTCTGTTGGACGATGTGAACGTTGCAACGACGTTATTGAACCTTTGGTTTCTCTTCAGTGGTTCGTTAAGATGCCCCCGTTAGCTAAACCAGCCATCGAAGTTGTTAAAGAAGGGAAAATCAAATTTATTCCTAAACGATACGAGAAAATTTACTTCCAGTGGATGGAAAATTTACGCGATTGGTGCGTTTCCCGGCAAATTTGGTGGGGGCATCAGCTTCCTATCTGGTACTGTGGTAGCAAAGGTTTAAGTGACCTCCAAATGAAATTAAACAATCTACCAGAGACTCCAGGCTGTGGGGAAATCATCGTTTCGACTGAAGAACCTAAGCAGTGTCCAAAATGCCACAACGCGAAACTAGTCCGCGACCCGGATACCTTTGACACATGGTTTTCCTCCGGCCAATGGCCTTTCACCACTTTAAGCTGGCCAGAAAAGACACAAGATTTTCAGTACTTCTACCCCACCTCAGTCATGGAAACCGGTTATGAAATCCTCTTCCTCTGGGTTAGCCGGATGATCATGCTTGGGCTTTATTGCACCGATAAAATACCCTTCCGGACAGTTTATCTTCACGGCATTGTACGAGACGCAAAAGGACAAAAGATGAGTAAGTCTAAGGGAAATGTAATTAACCCCTTAACCATTGCCGATCAATACGGGGCCGACGCGATCCGGATTGCCCTAGTCTTCAACTCTACCCCTGGCAATGATCTCAATTTAGGAGAGGATAAAATTCGGGGCATGAGGAACTTTACTAATAAAATTTGGAACATTGCGCGTTTCGTCATTGATTTTAAACCTGATTTTTATGATCACAAAATCTCGACAGAAAAATTAAAACTTGAAGATAAAAAAATCCTTAGCGAGCTTAAAAAGACCAAAGAGAAAGTTACTAAATCTTTAGAAAATTACCGCTTCTCCGACGCGGCCCAAATTTTGTACCAGTTCATCTGGCACCAGTTTGCTGATATTTATGTTGAAAAGTCCAAAGATCGTCGGGAAGAAACTCAGGTCATTCTCGAAGAAGTTTTAAAAGTTTCAATGGAGCTCCTCCACCCATTTATGCCTTATGTCACTGAAGAAGTCTGGCAACGCCTTCCTCACGAAGGCAAATCAATCATGGTCACGCCGTGGCCGAAGTAAGTTAAGCGGAACCGTAAGATCTGCTATTACAACACTCGGGAGAATGTGGCGAGTCAAAGATTTTAATTACGTTAAAGATTCTGGGCAAGCCAGGGCGATAACTAGGCGTGCCGTTCCAATAACCAAATTCAAGGGAAAAATTAGTCTAAATTTAGTTTTAGTCACGACACTGCTTCTTTTGTCAGCGCTCTGGTTCAGCGCCCCAAAAGACATTTCTGGCGCTCTCCGGCAAGGAGATAAAGCACTAGCGGCTAAAAATTACCAAGAAGCCTTTGCCCAATATAAAAAGGCTGCCCTGCTAGACCATTTTAATCCCCAACCCCATTTTCGACTCTCCACCCTTTATCAGCTAACCAATAATTGGCGACAAGCAAAATCGGAGCTCTTGTTAGCTGCGGAGTTTTCAACAGATTCAGCCACGCTAAAGGCAGAAACACAAAAGGTCAAAAACGCAATCGAGGAACCAGAGAAAATTGAGGAGCAAATTACTTATTGGCGGAACGTCGTGAAGGAGAAGCCAAACTATCGGGACGCTTGGGTGCAACTGGCGGTTAATTACTACCAGCTTTACGAGTACCCACCCGCCAAAGCTTCCATCGACCAAGCCCTTATGTTGGATCCCAACTTCGACCCCGCCAAAAAGCTCAAAGCGCTAATTCCGTGAGCTAAGATTGCTTCGATCCTTCGTGTCTGCAATGACAAGGGTATTTTGAGGCCAGAAAAGTTCAGGTGGGTTAGATGTAAGGCAAAAAATTAGGGCAGCTTTGAATGTACTTGCTTACAAACAAAACTGCCCCTACCATGAACCAACTTGTGGGGAAAAGTGAGTTCATGGTCGATCAATCGGTCCCGAACATTACTCCACAGTACTGGCACTTTATCCACCCTACAGGAACATCCCTGTGGCAATGTGGACACACCTTGGTTTCCTCTTTCTGGACCTTATCCTCCATGTCTCCCTCCTCTCCCTATATTTCGATAAAATGATAGGATTCGAACCTATAACCTCTCCGATTTGAACGGAGTGCTCTACCATTGAGCTACATTCGCAGTTAGTGGCCTGGAGGGGATTCGAACCCCTAACCTCCTAGACGCACTCTAGGCGCGCTTCCTAAAACTGCGCCACCAGGCCATTTAGCGCAAGCGAGAGGATTCGAACCTCTGGTCTCTGGCTTAAAAGGCCAGCATGTTAACCACTACACCACGCCTGCAATAAGTATTTTTAAAACAAGCTCTCCTTTCACCTTATATATTATATATTAACCGTCAAGTACTCTAAAAAACGGCAAAAAAGCAAAGAAAAACTCCTAACTGGAGGAGTTTTTCTGCTAACGATAATTAGAGGATTTTTTACTCTCGCTTGCCTTCTTCTTTCTTTTCGGCACCTTCCTCACCTTCGGGCTTCTCAGTCGTAATCTCGACTTCTTTTGGAGTCGGAGCCGCTTCTTCGACTACTTCTTCCATTTCCACCGGTTGGACGGAAACGACCATTTCTTCCGATTCGTTCTTTACTTCACACTTTTCCCGGTCGACTTTAAGGTCTTCCACTCGAATCGCTTGTCCAACTTCTGTTAAACCTGAGATATCAACTTCAATGTCGGAGGGAATATCCGTGGGCAAACATTCGATTTCCAACTCGTTAATTGTTTGTAAAATTAGCCCTTCCTTGTTCTTTTCCACGGGCGCTTCCCCCACCAACGTCACTGGCACGTGGGTAACAACCTTTTCCTTTAAATTCACTTGATGAAAATCAATGTGGAGAATTTCGCCTGACCTGGGTTCTTTTTGAAAACCTGCCACGAGCACCGGGCGGGTTTTTTCCTCGCCGATTTCAAGATCGATTAATCCGGTTTCTCCAGAGTCCTTAAAAACTTTCTGAAAATTTTTCGCGTTGATTTGGATCGCCGCTGATTTAATGTTGTGGCCAAAAATATTGGCGGGAATCAAGCCTTCCCGTCGCAACTTTTTTACTTTTTTTCCCAACACAATTCTAGATGTCGCTTCTAATTTGACTCTTTCCATGAAAAAAATCCTTTCTAAAAGTTTTACAATTAGTCTGACTGGCCGTATTTGGCCTATGCTCAATTATACTTTAACTGTCAAGGCTTTTTTTAGAAGAAGGGATTGCCCTTACGGTTGTGCCCCCAGATTTAAATTCTTTAACGGATTTACTGAAAGAAGGAGGGGAAAATTTTTTCAGTTCCTCCCTAATATCCAAAACGTCATCTGCCGAAACTGGTTCAGCAGAAAGCAACTTTGAAGCTTCGGCAGCGGTAAGGTCGGTTTGGACATTTGAGGTCACCCCTTCGCCCGCCGCGACGGCCACAATCTGTTCCCGTCCGCAAACCGGACATGTATAGTGGGCCAACAAAGCCGTTTCTGATTCCGAAAGGACTTCAAAACGAGTAAGGTCGAGCGGCGTCCGGCAACTGCAAGCCCATTGGCTGCCAAACTGTTGTTCGAGTTGCTTCATTAACTTTTTATTCATTCTTTGGTCTCCTTTTTAATTGATTACACTATAGCAAAATGGCAATTTAAATTCAACAGGCATAGAAGAAAATGAAAGTAGTAGAAAATTTATCATTAGGAATGATGGAGAGAGTTGAAAATCCTGGCGGCGACCACATCCACGGCAGCTTTATCTTCGTTTTCCCAGGGAATTATCAAATCAGCAAATTCTTTTTGGGGTTGGACATAAATTTTATGCATCGGCCGAGCCGAGCTTAGATATTGAGCCAGGGAGGCTTCGATGGTCTCGGAACGCTTTTCAGCCACATCCCTTAAAATCCTTCTGGCCAGCCGGATGTCATCATCCACTTCAATATATATTTTCAGGTCGCACATTTCCCTCAACTCATTCGTGGCAAACGAGAGCAGGCCTTCGGCGATAATGACTGGCCGTGACGAAAGAGTAACGGTTTTTTTGTTCCTGGTATGGGTAGGAAAATTATAAATAGGCTGTTCAATATCCATTCCTCTTGATAAGCGTCGTAAGTGCTCAATGAAAAGGGTAACATCAAGCGCATGAGGATTATCCATATTTGAAACCAGCCGTTCCACTAGCGGAAGGTGACTTTGGTCCTTATAATACATATCCATTGGCAAAACTAAAACTTCTTTTTCAAAACGTTCCTCTAGCAAGTTTGCAAACATGCTTTTTCCAGAGCCTGTTCCTCCGGCAATGGCAATCACGTAAGGATTCATTTGCCCTCCCCCACTTTTGTTTCAATCGTAATGGTATCGGTAGATATAAAATTTTGAAATAAGTGGAAGCTGTTTCCTTTATTTTCCCCAAAATAATTGGTACCGTTAATTAACGTCTCCTTAGGCAATGTTAGATTAAAGTCAAATGGTAAATCTTCTTTCCCTGGCTGTTTATCAACAGTTATGGAATACTTATCATTTGCTTTTACGATTAGGGGCAATTTGTAAAAGAGGGTGAAAGTTTTAGACTTGCCTGAGGAAAGCTCAAAGTAAAAACCAAAAACTTCTTTACCGTTTTCCTCGGCTGTTTTCACCTTGAGGTCTTCTTCTGCGTCAATTTTTGTAAACTGCGCCCCCAGTGGAACAAAAACCCTTAGGTAATCTTTGTAAACCCCCTCTTTTGGCGCCGCGATCCCGTCTTTTGTCCGGTAAGTAAGCTTTAGCTTGGCTTCTGCTGTACCATCGGAGTTAAAAGTAACGCTATAACTGGTCAAACTCTCAACCCATAAGTTGGCCTCGTTTTTCCCTAAATTGGCATCGACCGTCATGAGGTAATCATTTCGGTTCCCGTTTTGGCCAGGAATGAGACGCCCATCCCAACCTCCCTCTTGAATAACCTTCGCCAAATTGTCATCAAAACTAGAAATTAACAAATGTTTACTCTTTAAAACATCTTTAAAAGTCGTCATTAAATAAGGCCAAACTTCTTTTTTGCTACTTACAAGTTTCTCAAACACCGCTTTTCCGACCGCCCCCAAAAAGTCCCCTTTTTCTTTATTTCCGCTAGCGTAAGAAGACACCTTTTCAAAAATATTTTTTGAGTCGACTTTCTCCTGATAAGCTGGGATTTCAACGCTCCCAAAGGTTTGGAGCAGCCGACGTAACACGGTCGTGTCAAGAGCAACCACCCCATCCACTTTTTCCCCCGTTTCTTTTTCAAAAAACCACTCTATGTCCTTACTGGCCTGGTCGAAACTCGGGTTCCAGTTTGCCTGTTCTAAATTCCAAAAGTTGGAATTTAAGTATTTTTTAATTTCTGCCGGCGGTTCAACTTTCTCTTTTAATTGCTTGTCTAAATTACTTACGTCATCAACCTTAAATTCCTTTATCCTCCCCCCTTCCAAACTCAGCAAGCCGTAGCTTTTGATTACTCCACCCGTCGGCCTCAACTGCAAATTATCTTGAAAAAGAAACAAGTACGTGGCCGTTCCTTTTAAGCCTACCGCTTTTGGCAGGACGCTTAAAGTTTTTTTCAGCCCGCTAACAAGGTTTTTTTCCTCCTCTACCCCTTTATTTAACTCCGCAACTTTTGGTAAAAGCCAAGAAGGTAAGGAGGCCTTCTGGATCTGCCCCACCGACGCTTCTGCTAAAGATAAGTAGTCCTGGGCGCTTTCTAAGTTTACCTTAGCCTGAGTCAGTTTCTCGTCAAAATTCAGCGTTTCCGGTTTTGTGCTGTTGGTTAAAAATTCCCCGATTTGATTAATTGGCTGAGCGGCCATTACGCTGTACTTAGCCGACACGGCCAAGTTTTGTTCAACGTTAAGCAGCCGTTGGGATTCCAAATAAAGAGGCTTCTGAGAGAGCAACTGAAATACCCAACCAAGGTTAGTTAAATCAGATCTTGCGGCTTGAAAATAATTTTCCGCCTCCTCCGCTAGCCCTAAAGCGGAACTGAGAGAAATTTTTTCCAGTTCAATCCCCGTTTGGCTTAAACGTTGGTTACCTAAGTTAAAATAAAAAACCAAACTCAAGGCAGGCGCGACTAAACCCAGAATCACGAGAGATAAGAAGGAAAAGAAGATTATCGATTGTAAATGGGAACGACCGACAGAAGGCGGTTTTAACGAGGGGGCAGCAGACTTTTTAATATCAAAAAAAGCGCCAAAACTAGCCTTTGGCAAAGAAATTTTTGGTCCGGTAACCTTTGGTAGGGAAAGAAAATTAGGACTTTCCGCAGAATTTTCCCTTAAAACCGCTTCCGTTAACGGATTCGGGCTAAGCGCATCCTTAGCCGATGCGTCCTTAAAAAACTGGATCGTCTTTTCCAAACCGTCAGCTAAGCTTACCTTAGGCAGCCAATTTAAAACCTCCTGAGTTCGGGTTCCTCCCGGATAGTAGAAGGCAAAAGGCTCCCCTTCTTTAGGGAGAAAAACAGTTTCATAATTCCTTCCAACCACCTTTTTTATCGTGTCAGCCAAACCTAAAACGGTCGTTTTTTGGGGATTAATTAAGTGAAAAATTCCTCCTTTAGTTTCTGGCGAAAACATGGCTTTCACCAGGCCAAAAATCACGTCTGAGACAAAAGTCGGATGGCTCACGCTTAGTCCATCCCCCTTTATCTCAAGCTGCTCGTTTCCGTTTAATATCTGTTTTAGTAACGCCGAGGCTTCCGTCCCATCGTTTAAGTCCATTCGCGGTCCGTAGACATCTAAAACCCTGGCTATTCTCGCATCTAAGAAGTAATTTTTAAAATATTCAAAAGTTAAAGCTTCCGCATAGCGTTTGGCTTCTTGATAGGTAACTTCCTGCTCGCGACTACTCCTTGTACCAAAATAATTTGCAAAGGAGCTTGCGGAAGCTTGGCCTTGGGTAAAATCATCGGTCGAAACTAATAAAAACTTCGCTTGATGCTTCCTAGCTAATTCCAATAAATTTCTGGTTCCGATAGAATTTACCAGCAGTGTCTCCAAAGAGATTTTTTGCCTATTGTGGTGCTGCTCTGTTCCTGCTAAGTGAAAAATGTAATCGATTACCGTGCCTTCTGGCAAGGGCGGCATTTCTTGGTTAATGTCTGCCTCAATAAACAAAAACTCTGGCTTGATTAAAAGATTCTTAATATTTTCCCTTGAACCGCAGGAAAGGTTATCGATACAAATCACTGCACAATTTTGCGCCGAGAGAGTTTCACACAGATGAGAGCCTAAAAAACCTGCGCCACCAGCAACAATCGCCGTTGGTTGCCGGTTTGATTTGGTAAATTTGGGGGAAATAGTGGAGTCTTTTAGATGGGCAGCATCCATGCCTTGATTTTATCTAAGGCAAAGGAGAAAAACAAGAGGTGAAAAGTAGATCAAAAAGTAACCGAAAGCAACGGGATTATTAAAATATCTTTAAAATTTTAGCTGATTCGGAATCAATCCGCTTAGTCCTAACGGAAGAATTATGGTTTTTTTAAATACTCAACCAGGCCCATGATGGAAAAACCAAAAACCATACCTAGTAGCATTCCTACAAAAGTGTTGAGTAAATAGTTCTGTTTGATCGTCGTAACTAGCGGATCAGCTTTGACACTGCTAACAAAGAAGTTGTTGTCGCCTTGTTGGTTTAGGCTCTTAATTTTCTCTGAAACCGTCTGAGATAAGGTTGTCAACAAACGTCTTGATTCTTCCTTTTCTTTTCTAACAACAGAGATATTGATCACTTGGGGGGAAACTTTTCTAACCTCGGTGCTATTTAAAAACTCTAAAGCGCTAATTTGTTCCCCGCCTCCCTTTTCCAATGCGGTTCGGTAAACATCGGGAGTTTTTAGCAAACCAACCACTGTATCAGTGTACTGCATACTCGCCTGCTGAGAATAAAAACCATCGTAAGTGTAATATTGGTCAACCGGCTTTTGCGGCTCCCGACCAACGTAAACAGTCGTTGCCGCTTCATATTTAACAGGCAAAAGAGCCGAAACGATAAAAGCTCCCCCACCCCCAACCAAAATTAAAAAGACAAAAAGAGGTCTGTACTTTCCGACTACTTTAACTAAATCTTTTAGCTCATCCATAATTTTCTCCTTTATCTAAAATTTGGTTTACCAACTTATCCGCTTCAACATTTTTTTTGCGCGAAATATGCTGGTATGAAATTTTATTAAAACCCGTTTCTAATTCCCGCACTTTTAAAACTAACTCCCGCAACGAATCGTTTTTTACCTGAAACAATCCGTTTAATTGTTTAACCACTAATTCCGAATCTAGAAAAAAGTCAACGCTGGTTTGGAAACGTTCTCCCGCGGAAACAGTTTCTTTCAGCCTTTGAAGGGCTAAAATAACCCCCTGGTATTCCGCCACGTTATTGGTAGTCTCCCCTAAATATTTCCCGCATTTTTCCCGCACGATTCCCGCAGAGTCTTTGATGATCGCCGCGGAAGCGGCTGGTCCAGGATTACCTCTCGCTCCTCCATCCGTGTAAACGATAAATTTAGGAAAATTCATACTTGTAGCATAATGCAAGGGAAAATGGCTGTCAATAACAACCTAAGAGTTAAAACCACCGTTTTAAACCAGGAAATGGGCAGAGGAAATTACTTAATTCGGATCACTACTCGACGGTTAGCGCCTTCACCTTCACTTTCGCTAGTTACTTCAGGGTGCTCTTGCAACGCTAAGTGGACAACCCTTCGTTCTGAGGGGATCATTGGAGGGAGGGCTACCGGCTCCTTTGAGAACCTCGCCCGCTCTACCGCGCGAAAAGCCATTTGTCTTAGAGCCTCCTCACGGGATCCTCTCCAGGAACCGATATCAACTAATACGCGGTGCCAATCTCCAGATAAATTTTGGTTTATTGCTAAAGAAAGGATTAGTTGGATCGCTTGAAGAGTCTCTCCGTGGTAACCAATCAAAATCCCCAAATCATCACCGTCAATCTTGATTAAAAGACTGTTATCCTCTTCAGTCACGGAGACGTTTGCTTCAAACCCCAAACGAGAAAGAAAGTCTCGGGCAACGTTCTCGGCAACTTCAACCGTGCTTAAATTTTCTTTTACCTTTTTATCAGTTTTAACCATTCTTTTAGTCCTCCTAATCCGCTGACAAAATATTGCTGGACTAAAGAGAACAGGGTAGTCACGAACCAATAAAGAACTAACCCTGACGGCAGCTGCCAGCCTATCACTATCGTCATTAACGGCATCAAGTATAGCATTTGGGATTGCATGGTGTAAACCATATCTTCCATGCTTTCTTCCTTCTTCGGTGTCTCTTCTGGGTGTTTTTCAATTGCGGGCGCCATCATTTTCGAAAGAAGAAGTTGGGTCACCCCGGCTGAAATTGGAAGAATAAAAAACGGGTCAGGTTTCGTCATTTTTAACCACAAGAATTGAACGTTCAGATGAGCTTGGCCAAAAGTGGAAATAAAAACCTGGTAAAGGGCAATCAAAACAACAATCTGGACAATGTTAGGCAAGCACCCAGCAGCAGGGTTGACTCCATGCTCTTTATACAGCTTCATTTGCTCTTCCTGCAATCTCCTCTTATCATCCTTGTGCCTTCGCTTTAGCTCGTCCAGTTTTGGCTTTAACTCCTGCATCTTTTTAGCGCCGCGGAGTGTAGGCACGGTAAGAGGAATCAAAAGGGTCCTGATGATCACCGTCAAGGCAATCACCGCCAAACCTAAGTTTTGGAAAAGGACATTATAAAGAAACAACAAAAGGTTTAAAAGCTGATTGTGAATAAAATTCCAGATTTCAGTCATCTTTATTTCCGCCACTGCCTTTTAAGGGACAGGGTCAAGCCCTCCTAAAGAAAAAGGGTGGCAACGGCCAATTCTTTTCAAACCGAGCCAACCTCCACGAATTATACCATATTTATTGATCGCTTCGTAGGTATATTGCGAGCAGGTGGGGTGAAACCGACAGATCTTTTTTTCTCCCGCCAATATTTTCCCCAAGCTACCTTGGTCCAAGCTCAAATATTTTTGATAAAAGGTAATCATACCTAAAACAACTTTCTTCATACGCTCTTTATCCTCTCCAAAACCTTTTCCACTTCCGGCTGAATTTTCTCCAAGCCCACTTCAACCGCGGAGGAGCGAATAATAAAGACCAATTCCAACCCCGAGGGAATCTTATCTAAATTCAGTCTCACAGACTCGCTCAAGAGTCGTTTGGCTCGATTCCGCACAGTTGACTTTCCCACCTTTGTACTAACAACGAAACCAATTTTAGTCTGATTCGGGGAAGTTCCAGGAGAGTGGGGAGGACGATTAATTAAAACCGTAAAATAAGGAGTATTAAGAGGGCGGGCATACTTCTTTATCCTTCTAAAATTTTTCTCCAGGGAGAGCCGAAATTCTTTTGGGAGCATATTTCACCGCTCAAACAGTGAGTTTCTTTCGACCTTTTTCTCTTCGCTCTTTAAGCACGTTCTGGCCATCCGTCGTGCTCATTCTAGCACGGAAACCATGTTTCCGGACCCGTTTTAATTTTTTTGGTTGATATGTCCTCTTCATAGCTACCTCACAAACTGATAAATTTCGCTTTCGATCTTTCAGTATAACCTAGACCAGCCTCCATGTCAAACACTTGTGCAGGACCTATACATGACGTAACACTTGCTCCTTAGTTACTACATTACTTTTAACATATTCTGCCGGTGTTTGATAGCCTAGAGATTGATGAAATCTCCTGTAGTTGTACTTTTGGTTAAAGGCCATACAGTATCCTCTTAACAACTCAATATCGGGATACAGATCCTGATAGTGGA
>JAMCZT010000025.1 GCA_023485445.1 Patescibacteria group bacterium | reverse complement strand
TTTGATTTGATTTTTAAATCAGGGTGGAAACAAAGGGTAGGGATTTCGATTCTCGCTTCTTTAGCCGCCTCAAGAATAGTTTTTCCCTCTAGCGTTTTGGTTTTTTTGTTATTTATGGTTATCCTAATTGATTTTTGTTTCATAGTAACTTTTCAGTTACCCCCCTAAAAGAGATGCTGGCCTCTTTTCCTAAAGGGCAAAAGCTGGTTTTTTCTAGGACGAAGAGGAGGTCGCTTAAAGTATTTTTGTCTAGACTATTGTTTTCCAGCATTTCATAAATCCGATAGACTCCCTCTCGACAAGGGACGCACTTATCGCAATTGCCGGTGATAAAAAATTCGGCCCACTTTTTCATCAATGCCGTAAGGTTAGTTTTTTCTCGGCTGTAAACCACGATTGCTCCCGTTCCAGCGGTTAGACGGCTTAGTTCCTTGGGAAGAAGGACTTCTCCGACTGCTCCACCTCCATTCTGGATAAAGAAATCAAAGTTAGGATAATTTTTAGTTTCTTTCAGGATTTTTTCAATTGACCAATCTACTGGCAATTCGTAAACACCGCAATTTTCTACTGCCCCATTGATAGAATAAAAGCGGTTATTCTTGAATTTATCTTCAGCGATTTCGGCGACATAATAAAAAGTTTCAACGTTATTAATTAAGGTGGGGTAGCCAAAAAGGCCGGATTGCGGGGGATAGGGAGGTTTTTGCCGTGGTTCCAGCCTTTTTCCTTCGATTGCTGAAAGAAGGGTGGTTTCTTCCCCTGCCAAGTAAAGGTGGGGTTTTTCAAAGAGCGTAATGGGTAAATTTTCTGCGAGCTTTTTTAAATTTTTTGAAAACCTTTGATAGTAAGCAGGGCGAAGGTACAGATAGGCGCTGCTGTTATCGAAAGTGTCTAGGGCAACCTTTATTCCATTGATTACAGTTTCTGGGTAACGTTCTAAGATAAAACCATCCTTAAAAACGTTTGGCTCGCCTTCCGAAGCGTTGCAGATGATATATTTCTTTTTTCCTCGTGCTTCTTTAACTGCGGCCCACTTTTGCCAAGTCGGATAGGCCGCCCCACCTCGGCCGAGAAGGTTATGTTGTCTTAATTTGATAATAATGTCTTGAGCAGGCATAGGGTTATTTTTACCTAGAATTAATTTTATCACACTGCTTTCCGTAAAACTAGTTGACAAGCAACTAGCATTGTAGTATCCTGTTAAAGGATGGTTTAAATCTTTTCCTTGTAAAAACTTCAACTATGGATGAAAATTTGAATCAACAATCTGTCCAGCCATCTTCCTCAGGCCCGACCGATCTTTCTACTGTTAGGGAAAGGAAAATCTTGAGGATTCATTTTTTCCCCTTTACGAATTGGACTCGTCATTACCGGAAATCTCTCCTTATTCTTACATTAGGCTTGATAATTATTTTGATAGGAATGGTTGCCTATTCTCAGTTACCAAGAAAAAGCCAGCGGGTTAGGATCGCTGCGGCTGATGTGACTTTAAAACCCACGTTAGCAGATACTCTTGGAGTAGATCGCACCAGCGCCTTTATTTTAAAAAGCAAGAATCCTTTAGCACTTGAGGCCGTTAAATCAAGTTTCAAGGTTGAACCAAAAACTGATTACGAGATCAAGGAAGAAAATAGCAAAGAATTTAGAATTATTTTTCCTAAGGCTCTAGAGAGAAATAAAATTTACAAATTTGAACTAGCAACTACTTCAGAAGAAGCAACTGAAAGCGTTTCTTTGGAGAAAGATTTATCATGGGCTTTTCAAGTTAAAAATCCGTTTAGAGTAGTCCAAACTCTCCCTAGAGACAAAGCGACATCTGTTGCTTTGGGTGTGGGGATAGAAATTACTTTTAGTCACGATAATTACCAAGATATCGATTCTTTTTTTGAAATTACTCCTAAAGTAGAAGGCCGTTTCGAAAGACATCGAAGAACTGTTATTTTTGTTCCAAAGCACTTACAACCAGATACTCTTTATACCGTAAAATTAAAAAAGGGCTTAGGTTTTGAAGGAAGCGAGGAAAAATTAAAAGAGGACTACGTCTTTCAATTTGAAACAGAATCCCATCGAGAAAAATACAACTTCGAATTTACCCGAGAAATTTCCGAATTTCCCAATACGGAAAAACCGGCTTTCAGCGTATATCTTTACCATGAAGACGCGGCCCCCACCTTAAACGTGAGTGCTTTTCAATTTCCCGACCAATCTGCCTTTCTCAATTCGTTAAAAGAAAAAGATAAAATTCCTACCTGGGCGTCCGTGGGTCGCCGTTCTTATCTTCAGGATAGCTTTGGGTTACCTCCTGTTTTGACTTTTGACGCGCCAGTCCAGAAACTTCAATATAGTACTTATTTTGTTTTCCCTCAAACTTTGAAAGAAGGATATTATTTAGTGGAAGTAAAGATAGGGGATCAAAAATTCCAGAGTTGGCTTCAAATAACCGACGTAGCGAGTTATCTTTCGACCAGCAACACTAAGACGCTCTTTTGGGTCAATGATGTTAGCACTAAGAAACCTGTTTCTGGGGCAAGGATCGAATTAATCGATGGCAATTTGACTCAAACAACTAACGATTCTGGGACCGCTTTCTTTGAAACGCCGAAAGAGTTGCTTGATTCAGACACCAGACGATATTTTAAAGTTACCTCTCCGGGCGGCAAGACGGCTGTGGTTCCGGTTGCGGCCTCGGATCAATACTATTATGGATATTACTCTGGTTACTTGAATCACAAGACAAACGTGAGTGATCAGTATTGGATCTATCTGTATTTTGACCGTCCTCTTTATCTTCCCACCGACTCAGTCGCCTTTTGGGGAGTGGTAAAAGATCGAGACCACCCTCAGGAGCAAAAAACGTTGAAATTGGAGGTCTCCAAATCCGGCTCTTATGATTACGACTATCAACCAGTGATTACGTCTGAGCAGGAGATAAGACCCACAGAAATGGGTACCTTTTCGGGAGAAATTCCTTTGAAAAATCTTCAGCCGGGGTGTTACGAAACAAAGATAAAACTGGGCGAGGATATTTTAGTCTCCCGAAGTTTTGAAGTGCAAACTTACACCAAGCCGGCGTATAAGATTGATCTGGAAACTCCGAAAAAAGCGATCTTCACGGAGGAATCCGTTGATTTTAAAGGTAAGACAAGCTTTTTCGAGGGGACACCCGTGCCGAAGGTTAACCTGAAATATACAGGGGCTATAAAGGGGGAAATTACCTCCGATGAGAAAGGGGAATTTGATATTCCGTATCAACCAAAGTACAAGGAATCCCAAACTTATTATTCTAGCTGGGATTTTCTTGAAGTGACGCCTTCCTTAGCGGAGGAGGGAGAAATAGAAGGACGTGTTGATGTCCGTGTCTTTGGTCCCCGGATTGCACTTCAAACCAGCGCCGAGACCAGTCAAGACAACGGGAGTGTGAGAATATCGGTTAAGAACGTGGACTTGACGCGTTTGAACGACGGGACCGCTAAGGATTACCTTGATTACTTAAGTAGTCCGGTGGCTAATCAATCAGTAACTGGAAAGCTGTATGAGAACCATTGGGAGAAAAAAGAGGTTGGAGATTACTATGACTTTATCAATAAAGTCGTCTCAAAACGATACGAATACAAAAGCGTTAAAACTTTTCTTAAGGACGTTTCCGTGACAACAGATGACCACGGGGAAGGGATCTATCAATTTCCCGTTTCTGCTGATAAGTATTACCAACTGGAGTTGGAAGCGCCTGACAATGGGGATCGCAAAGCCAAATCCACTGTTTATCTCTATGGAGCACAGAGTTCGGTTGACCAAGATAATGACTATTATTTTCTTGAGGGAAGCAAAGGCAAAAACTCTTCTAATCAATACAGCGTGGGAGAAAAAGTGACCTTAAGTTTTAAAAAGGGCGATCAAATGCTACCCAATGGGGGAGATAACCGCTACCTTTATAGTTTTGCTCAGCGGGGAATTCGTGACTTTAAGGTGCAGGAGAATTCTACCTATGACTATAATTTTAAGGACATCGATATTCCGAATATTATCGTAAATGGGGTTTATTTTAATGGGGAAACTTATTTTCTTGTTTCAGATCTTTCCTTGCCTTTTAAAAGTGACGATAAAAAGTTAACGATTGAACTAAAGCCTGACAAATCATCTTATCGACCAAAAGAGACAGTGACTCTTGGCGTTTCGGTTCATGATAAAGATGGTGCAGGGCAAAAATCAGAAGTAAATCTTAGCCTGGTGGATGAGTCTGTTTTCAAACTTGAAGAACAATCCATTGATACTTTAGGAAGCCTTTATCAATCCGTTTCTTCTGGAGTGATTCAATCTTACGTTTCACATCAATATCCTCGAGAGCTCCAAGGAGGTGGAGGAGGTGGAGGAGGCGGCGGTGATGGTGGTCGGGGCTTGTTTATGGATCGGGCTTTCTTTGGGGTAGTGAAGACAGATAGCTCAGGGAATGGAAAGATAAGTTTTAAATTACCAGACAATTTAACTTCTTGGCGAATTACTTATCAAGCGGTGAGCGGAAATCTTAGTGCTGGTAGTGGAACAAAGCTTTTACCGGTTAAGCAACCATTCTTCGTTGATGCTGTTTTGAATACCAATTACCTCGTTGGAGATAAACCGATTATTAAGCTTCGTTCTTTTGGTGAAGATTTGAAATCTGATCAAAAAGTTGAGTTTAGCGTTAAAGCATCGACTTTAGGGGTAAATGAGGAACAGAAGCTAACTGCTGCCGCTTTCGAAACTGCTACATTGGAATTACCAAGTTTGAAAGAAGGGGAGCACAAAATTACTTTTAAAGGTAAGGGGGGTGATTTGGAAGATACGCTAGTTAAAACGATTAACGTGAGTAAGACAAACTTGATGGCGGAGCGGGTTGGTTTTGACAAACTTAAACCCAATTTAAAGATAGAAGGGAGCAAAGATCTGCCCACGACATTGGTTTTCAGCGATGAAAATCGGGGAAAATTTTATAGTCTTCTTCGAAGCTTCGCGACTACCATTGGGGATCGATTGGATCAACGATTAGCTAGGATAAAAGCCCGACAGTATTTGAAAGAGTATTTTAACGAAGATTGGCCTTCGGAGAGTTTTAGACCGTCGGATTACCAGACTACGGCAATGTGGGGGGCAACGTGGGGCGGAATTACTCTTTTTCCTTTTGGTGATGTGGATTATTCCTTGAGTGCAAAAGTAGCGTCTGCTGCTAAAGATTTTTTTGACAAGAAAGCCTTGGCCGAAAGTTTCTACAAAGTATTGAGCAACAAAGATGTAAATGAGGAAGAGGCGGCAGTGGTTCTCTATGGACTGTCTGCTCTTAATGAGCCAGTATTGGTGCCGGTAGAGAGTTTGCTTCGGCGGAAAGATCTTTCTCCGTTGAGTAAACTCTACCTCGGATTAGCTTCCGCCCAATTAGGAAACAAGGAGAAAGCACGGGAAGTATATAACCAGATTGTTAAAGATTATGGAGAGGCTCTTTCACCATATTTAAGGATTAAAGTGGGAAAGGATCAGGATGATATTTTACAGGCGACCGCACTTGTGGCTGATTTAGCGTCGATTCTTGACGATGAGCGTCAAGATAAACTTTTTTGGTATCTTAATAATACTCAGACTAAGGATGTGGTAGTTTATCTAGAAGGTTTGATTTACCTTGCTAATGGTTTGCCAAAAACTTCTGGGCAGCCCTCCGGGTTTACTTACATTCTTAATGGACAAAAAATTAATAAAACTCTCGAAAAGGGAGGAGTTTTTAAACTTCAAGTTTCTCCTGAAGATTTGGCTAAAATAGGATTTGAAAATATTAGCGGAAAAGTTGGTTTAACCTACTATTATGATTATCCTTTAGATACCACTAAAGTGGTGAAGGATGAGAACCTTTTTATCAGTCGTGAGTACAGTGTTGATGGTCGGGCAACAACAGAATTCAAGGAAACTGATCTCGTCAAGGTAACTCTAAACTACGGGTTTGAATATCCGGTTACTGGTTGCTATCAGATCTCTGACCTTCTTCCCGCGGGTTTGAAGTTCGTGGGTAAACCTTATTCAAGAGGAGTAGAAACGGACGACAACTGGTATCCATATGAGGTAACCGGCCAAAAGGTCAATTTTTGTGTTAATGAGTATTACCACAATCATCCTATTGTTTACTATGGCAGGGTGGTTTCTAAAGGAGACTTTAAAGCAGAAGGGGCGACTATTCGGCCACCTAAAGATCTAGGCAATCTTAATATTACTGAGTCGAAGCAAGTAAAAATAAAATAAAAGCTTGCTGAAAAGTTAGTAAACTTGATTTAGCTACAAAAAGGCAGTAACCTGTTAGTTACCAAAGGAGGTCACTGCCCATATGCGTATTCTAGCTCATTGTCCCAAGAGGATTCAATATCTTCTTTCGTTTTCCTCACCCTTTTTAAAAAGAATCGTTCGGAAGAAAAAACATGGTCGTCATGGTCATGACCACTGTTTAATCTTTACGTATTTCCTGATTAAACAAGCCACGAACTTAACTTACCGTGATTTGGAAGAAATCACGGGAATTGATAACTCCACCTTTGTTAAGGCCAGAAAGAAATTTAAAGAAAGGAAGGTTTTAAGCTTCACGCTCTAATTGACGCCCAAAGTCAGTTGCCTATCGCCTTAATCATTACCAACGGGAAAGAGCATGACTCTAAATTCTTAATCCCTCTTTGTCGGAGACTTTCCTCTTATCGCCTCAAACCAGATTATGTTATCGCGGATAAAGGTTACGACAGCGAAGACCTGGTTGGATTCATTGCCAGGAAATTAGGGGCTTTAGCCTCCATTCCCATTAGAGCCAAACACAAGCAAAACAAGACAAACTTAGAGTACAAATCTAAAGGGAGAACAGACGATAAAAAGATCTACCGAAAGAGAACCTCCGTTGAGAGAACCTTCTCTTACCTGAAAAACAAATTCAACTTAGGCAAGGAAAAAACCAGAGGAATTACTAACTTTTTAGTCAATGTTTTTTTGTCATCAATTTGTCTTCTTTTAGAAAGTTTTCGAGGCTGGAGGATCAAATATCTATGAACTTTTCAGCAAGTTCTTTTTATCTAAAAACGATAAGTTTGGCAAGGTTATTTAAAAAAGGCCGATGAGTATTTAAAAACTCAACGGCCTTTGGGTCGGCTAATCGGTTATTTTCTGGAGGATCTTAGCGTCACAGTCAATAAGCCAAGCCTCTCCTTTATCCAACTCCTTTGATTCCCATCTTACACCACCTAAAAAATGTTTCCCATAATAACTAGGGAAGCTTTTGGCGTACTTAAGGTGTGTTACCAGGATAACTGCTTCCGTTCCTTCTTTTTCTGCTAAAACTAAGGCGGCGGCCGCGAAACAGTCCTCGTCTTTACCAGAGCTGGCGAATAAGATATCAGAGATCCTTAATTCTGCTTTGAATTTCTTGGCGAGGATTTCGGCCGTTTCGCATGCCCCTTCCCAGGGAGAAGAAATGACCACGACTGGACCCTTTACTATGGCCGTGATTCTTTTGGCTACAGCGGTCACTTTTAGTCGACCGGCAAAACCAAGAAAATCATTTTCAGTTTCCTCTCCATGCCTCATTATGATTAGATACCTCATAATCTTTCTCCCTGTATTTTATCGGTCGTTATTTTGATTTTAGTGCTTGCAAGAATCTTTGTCAAAGCAATGTGCAGGACCTATACATGACGTAACACTTGCTCCTTAGTTACTACATTACTTTTAACATATTCTGCCGGTGTTTGATAGCCTAGAGATTGATGAAATCTCCTGTAGTTGTACTTTTGGTTAAAGGCCATACAGTATCCTCTTAACAACTCAATATCGGGATACAGATCCTGATAGTGGA
>JAMCZT010000028.1 GCA_023485445.1 Patescibacteria group bacterium | reverse complement strand
TTTCGATAAACTAACTGCATGAACATATTCACTTTTTGGTAAGATCTTGTAGGCTCGCATATACGAGCCACTATACATTCCCCTCATTAACCACTCAAGTGTTACGGGATCTATCAGGTCCTGGACATCAGCTGGAATCAACTTTTTCAGCCGCTTCAACCGGCGCCAAAATTTTTCGCCAGTCTTTCAGACGCACAATCAATCTTGTAAATATCGCCAATTCCTCTGATTTTAACCACCAAGTGACAAGGAGATAAAGGGATAAACCTAATAGGGTGACAAAACCAACTAAAATAACTAAGTTGACGGTCCGAGTCGTGTCAATAATAAACGTGTCCAAAAGCTTAACCGGGATATAAATAGAAATTCCCATCACTACAGAAGCTAAAAATGTCTTTACCGCTGGTAGAACCAGTCTTTTTCGGTCGAATCCGCCGATCTTTTTATTTAGAAGGTAAAGAAGAGCCAAGAAACTAAAAATTCCGGCAAAGGAAGAGGCTAAAGCCAAGTAGGCAACGTAGCCAAACTGGTTAACGAAGAAAATGCTTAATAAAATATGCAGAAGAAGGCTTCCAAAAGCGACCTTAACTGGAGTCAAAGTGTCATGCATTGCATAAAACGCCCGCGCGACAATTAAAAATGACGCCTGGGCAAAAATCCCAAGTGCGAAGAAAGAAAGGGTTGTCGCGGTGTGAACCGTATCTGACCAATCAAATTTTCCTGATCCCAGTATTAACCGTGTGACAGGAATACGCAAAACGATCAAGATAACGCTCATCGGAACTGCCAAATACATTATTTGGTGGAGAGAGGAAAGGAAGGTTTCTTTAAATTCTTCAGCTTTCTTGTTCGCCCATTCAACGGAGAGAGTTGGCAAAGCAGCCGTTGCAATAGTCACCCCAAAAAGGCCAATGGGAAAGTTTTGAAGGTCAAAAGAAAATTTCAAAATGGTCACCGAACCAGTCGTCAAGAGCGAGGCTAGAAAAATGCTCACTACCCACTCAAACTGCCCCAAACCCACTCCAACAACGCGGGGGAGAGAAAGCTTGGCCACTCTTCTTACTCCAACATTTTTATGATCGAAAGCTAGGCGATAATTAAACCCTAGGCTCTTCGCTAAAGGAACTTGGATAATTAGATGAAGTAGAGCTCCAAGAATTACCCCAAAAGCGACCCCTTTCACGCCAAAAAGTGGGGTCAACCATAAAATCCCAGCGATAATTCCCAGGTTATACATCACCGGAGCTAAGGCGGTAATTACAAAATGGTTAAAACTTTGCAGAATAGAGGTAAAAAAGTTCCCCAAGATAAGCAGTAATTCCGCAAAAACTAAAAACCTGGTTAATTCCGCCACTTGAGCTTGTTGGGCAACCGTGTAACCGGGAACAATTACCTGGGTTAAGGAATTAGCGAAAATAAAGATTAAAACGGCGGCGAAAGAAAAAAAGACTAAAGAAAAATTGATTAAGGAGGAGGACATCTCCCAAGCTTCTTTTTCTTTTTTTTCTACCAAAAATGAAGTAAAAATAGGAATAAAGGCGACTGATAAGGCTCCGGTAATGAGTAGGTTTGTAATCAAATCAGGCAAAACGAAGGAAGCGTTATAAATATCTAGCTCAGGCCCTGCCCCAAAATAACCAGCCAAAATTCGGTTTCGAATCAAACCTAAAATCCGAGAGGCCAAAACTAAGACCATCAAGATTGCCGCGGCGGAGAGAATTGTAGTCTGGCGACGAAAAAGTATCGAAGTACTATTCTTAAAAAAGCTTTTTACCATAATTTTCTTGTCTCTTTTCTCTTAAAAAATGTGCAAATGTAACTCGTCGAATTATGAAAGTTTTAGACGTTCGTTCAATTATATCAAAACGCTTGCCAACTCTACAAGCGATCTGATATAATGATTTGGCTTTATATAATAAATTGTTATCCAAGGAGGAAAATAGTAAGCATTTTGCTTATCCTGCCAGAATATCGTTATGCCAATTATTCGTTCCGCAATTAAAAAGATGCATCGTGATGAAAAGCGAAGAGCGCACAATAAGAGTATCCGTTCGATGCTAAAGACGTTAGTTAGTAAAGCCGAAAAAAGTTTATCTGAAACAAACGCCCAAGCAGCTATATCGGCTTTAGATAAGGCGGCTAAAAGAAACATTATCCATCGTAATGCCGCTAATCGAAAAAAATCAGTCTTGATGAAAAAGTTGAGCAAGCCAGAACAAGAAACAAAAGTCGAGGCTAAAAAAACTAAAAAACCAGTCAAAGACAAAAAGTAATCAATAATATGAGTAAAATCAAGGAAGTACTTGCAAGGATGCTCTAAAAGTAATACTATTGTCTAAGAATGAGTAAGCCTGTCCAAAAACCATCTCCTGCTATTAATATTAATCTTCTCCCCCAAGAAAAATTTGACGAAGAGGGGTTAGGTAAGGTTGTTGCCTGGCTTTTAACGGTTGGGCGTTATTTAGTCATCGTGACAGAAATAATTGTCCTAATTGTTTTTGCCATGAGATTTAAGCTAGATGAAGACAAAAGGGTGCTTGCGGAGAGGATTGGGACAGAACAAAAAATAGTCTTAGCTAATTCAAAGCTGGAAAGCGATGTCCGAGTGCTGCAAGCAAGGCTAACAAATATCAAAAATCTTTCAACCCAGCACTCTACTCTCTCGGCTATTCTCAGTGAAGTTAGCGCTATTTTTCCTAAGGACGGTAAGCTAAAAGACTTAGGGTACCAAAAAGATAAAGTTATTTTTAAGGGAGAGCTTCTCACTCCTGAAAGCCTCCAAGCGCTAATTAACTCTTTCGGTAAATCCACTTATTTTAAAGATCTAGAAATTTCTGATTTAATCACCCCAAACCCAAAATCACCCGTTTATACTTTCAGCGCGTCGATCACACCTATTATCAGTGCCTTTAAAGATTCTGAAAAAGCTACTCTAAACACTCAAGAAAAGTCTGCCACCGTTTCAAGCCAACCGTCAAAAACCTTGGGAATTTCCTCCTCTTATGAAGATTCAGATAACCCTTTTTCTTGGAAAAAAGGCGACGGTAAAGGAAACCAACCATGATTGCATATCCCAGGTTTTATAAAAACTTCGAACCGTACCTTGAAAATCCGGTGACGAAAAATTACCTAACCTTAGCCCTAACGTTGGCTACTTTAATTGTTCTTATCCTCTTTGCTATCCAACCAACTTTAACCACAATCGTTACTTTACAAAAAACACTTAGTGAACAGACTGATGTAGAATTGGCCTTAAACCAAAAAATTAGCGCCCTAACAAAAGCCACGGAAACTTACAAAGCCATCAACCAGGATATTTCTTTAATCAGCAACGCCTTACCACCCGACCCTTCCTTTAAGAGCTACCTTTCTTCTATTGAAAACTTAGTCTCAAAAAATGGAGTTTCTTTGGTCGGTTTAGATTTTAAAGATCTCCCGCTTTCCTCCGCCACTACTTCCGCTAAGCTATCACAAGGAACAAATTTCACGGCGGTAGTTAAAGGAGAATACCCAAAAGTAAAGGGATTTATCAACAGTTTAGAGAATCTTCCAAGAATTACGGATATTAAGGAAGTATCTTTTAGCGAAGAGCAGGGATCTGGAGAGGTAACGGCAAATATTAAAGCTAAAACCTACTATTTTGCAAACTAGTAAAGGTTTTTCATTATGAATATAGGTAAAAATTTTATTGTCGTTTTAATTTTAACGTTAATCACAGTTATTGGCTGGGTTTCATTTGAAGTTTATCGGAGTTTCAATACCTCGACCATTCCTTCAACGGCTCAAGAGCTAATATCACCCTTAAACCCTAACTTTGACCAAGATTTAGTTAAGAAACTCAAAGCCAACGCTAATGAAAACTAAGCCTAGAGGAAAAAATGAGTTTAGATCAAAGGGTACTTGAAGTTTTAAATGAAAGAACATCCTCTCATCAGGTTAATAACAGAAGCAAACTTCCTCTAGTTGTCATCGCCCTACTTAGCGTAAGTCTCATCTCTTCATTAGCGCTTTCAAAAATTAATCCTCAAGTTCTCTTGTTCGCAGGAGCAAGCCCAGACCCAAGAGACGTCAGAGTAACCGATATAACAGCGTCCACCTTCACGGTTTCTTGGCGCACAGAGGAAAAAACTACTGGTTATTTAAAATATGGATTAAATCCAGACAATTTAACTTTTACCGGCGAGGAAAATAACCAGAATCTCCAAACAAATCAACATGAGATCAGGCTTAATAGTTTGCAACCAAATACTCAATATTATTATCACATCGTTTCTAATGGTAAAGAATATTTGGGTTGGGAAGGGAATCTTTTCTATCCGATTAAAACGGTAGGTAAATCTTGACAGCAGCCTATTTAATAGTAGACAATAATTGCAAGGAAACAGACAAGTAAATGCCTAAGTTGCCTAACTGGAAAACACCGCCAATTATTTTTATCTTGTTCTTAGTCGTAACCATACCGGTTACAGTTCTTTTAGTTCAACAATCCACACAAATAGGAACTCAAGCGACAACTACCCCCACCTCTCTAACTTTATCCACTATTGGGTCTTCTTTTATAGTTAATGATCCTGTCGAAGTACAAGTTTATCTTGATACAAAAGGTTTAGATATCGATGCCGTTGATATGATCTTAAACTACGATGCCTCTAAGTTAGAAGCTATTGGTGTTAATCCAATGAATCTTTTTGGAAAATATTGCGGCACAACCTGCAGCGCTAACCTTAATCCTATTAGCGTAAGTGGAAATAATGGAAAAATAATCTTAAGTGGTTTAGCATGGAGCGAAGTAAATGAGGCTCCTTCAGCCCCGTATAACGGAGTCGGTGAGTTTGCCAGAATTATTTTTAACGCAAAAGAAGCCACGACAAGTACAACTGTTTCTTTTGACTTTACTTCTGGCTCGACCACTGACTCGAACGTCGTTCAGCATTTAACCGCAGAAGATACACTGGGCACAGCCAATCCGATTAACATCACCGTCAACTCTCCCCTTCTTATCCGTACTCTTAGCTCTTCTTCTGGAGAAGTGGGAACAACCGTTACCATTGGTGGCAGCGGCTTTGGATCATCGGCAGGGAAGGTTTTCTTTTCTTCTAATGTCGAAGCCCCTATCCGCACGTGGATCGACACCCAAATCACAACAACTGTTCCGACTGGGGCGTCCACAGGACCAATAACGATCCAAACTGCAGGCAACCAAAATATCACTAGTAGCTTCATTTTTACTGTTACCCAAGCGACACTTCCACCAACCATCACTAGTTTAGATCCTCTCCACGGGCTTCCTTTAACCAGCGTGGTCATCAATGGAAGCAATTTTGGAGCAAACGGTTCGGTTACTTTTAATGGGGTGCAAGCAACAGAAATACTCGGTTGGACAACAAGCGTGGTAACGGTGCGCGTTCCGGAAAACGCTACCTCCGGACCAGTAATTGTTTCTGTAAATGCGGTTGGAAGCAACAACGATAAGATCTTTACCGTTGATGCCTACTCTCCCTCAATAGCCACTATTAATCCAGCTTCCGCCACCAACAGTGCCTCAGTTCAAATTACAATTATCGGTAATCATTTCAACAACCCGAGTGTTAAATTAACAAAAGCCAATACTCCTGAGATTGCTGGAAGTATTGTTAGCAGTAATATTTCGCAAATCGTCGCTAACTTCGACATTACCAACAAATCGACCGGGACTTGGATTTTAACGGTCACTAATTCAGATAACCTAGCTGCAAGTACGGCCTTTGAGGTAACCACCCTTACCAGTACTGTTATAAACTTCACGGTTAAATTTCAAGCCGCTTATCCTCTTTCTAACGCTAAAGCCGCTTCGGATAAAGAGATTACTCTCATCCTGAGAAAGGTCTCTGGAACCATTAAGACAGATATCCTGAATACAAAGGTTACCACAGTAGCTGAAAAAAACAACGGGATTTTTACTAATGGGTTTAAGGGAACAGTAAGCGTTGAAGGATTGCAACCAACCACAGGTTCTGATTACTACGAACTGCACATTAAAGGGTCGAAACATTTAGCCAAGAATTTCTCTCTTATCGGATTTAATTTGAACCAGACTAACAATTACGATTTCACTGGCCAAGAGTTGCCAACCGCTGACATTGGAAGCCTAGGGGAAGGAGCTCCCGATAATAAGATCAGCTTGGCCGACTACGGAATTCTGTTGAATGATTATTACAGTCAAAACTTACGCAGCGATCTTAACTACGATGGAAAGGTCAGTCTTTATGATTACGGCTATCTATTAAATAACTACGTCTCAAATATCAGGACTGGAGATCCTTAAAACCGAAGGACTAACCCTTTACATAGTTGCTTGAAATGCGGTATTATAAAAATGAAAAAATATTGTCGAAAAGGTTTCTGCCCTTATGAAATTACTAAACCTAAATGATAACCTAACACTTGCATTAGTGGCCTTATTTGTGGTTCTTAGCTTTATCATACTTATTGATCCGACAAGAACCATAAAATCAAATGCTACCTCCGTCAGCCAAGATCTGGCAACAGTATCGCTTTCCCCTTCCAAGGGCACCTTTAGGGCTAACGAAAGTACACCAATCGAAATAAAAATAAATACTAAAGGCAGCTCCGCTTCTGGTTTTGAAGTTACACTTATTCATTCTTATACCTCTTCTACTCCCGATATAGAGATTGCAGACGCTGATAAAAACCCAAAAAACGGGACTCAAGTTCAAGTAGCCTCTTTAAGCGGTGTTCAAGTTGTCAAAAATGCGGTTACTACTGATCCGGTAAAAAAACAAATCAAGATAGAAGTTGCTGGCCTCTCTAATCTTGAAAAAAGTCTCAAGACGGAAAGTGAGGAAACACTGGCAACACTAAACGTAAGATTCTTAAATAATTCCGGTCAAAGCGCAATAACCTTTGATTCAAATGAAACGAGAATCATTAGTTCAAAGACAAATAAAAACATCGCAAAAATTTTAAATGACGGTTTTTATACAATAAAATGAGGTTTTCATGAACAAACGTTTATTAATTATTATCGGTATCATCCTTATCGCAGTTAGCATTCCCTTTACCGTCTGGCTGGTTAAACAGCAACAGCAGTATAAGAGTCAAGCAGCGATTCCTGGCGGTAAAATCAAAGTAACTCTTACCCCAGAAAAAGGAACCTTCCTAGTGGGTCAGGAAACACCAGTTAAAATAGATTTAGATACTCAAGGGGAAGAAATTCAAGGAGCAGAGCTTTCCCTTTTCTATCGATATGGTAATGCTGACCCGGAGTTGATCGTTGTTGATAAAGACGATTCAAAAGCGGGAACTCAATTAAAAAGGGAAAGGACTGACGTAAACTACATAGATTATGACGTCTCTAATAATTTGGTTTCAAAAGTAATGAACATTAAATTATCTGTCTGGAGCCAAATGCCAAATTATATCAGAACAGATCCCGGTAAATCCATGACTTTAGCCACAATTTATTTTAAAGCCCTCAGCGTCCCTGCAAACCCGACTGTTGCTTTAGAATTTGATAACACTAATCGCTATGAAAACAATGTTGCCACAACTAAAAACGGAGTTTTAGACGAATTAGACATTCCTGTTAATGGTAGCTACACTATCAGTAATGCAGAAATCCAAAATCCCATCATCAGCGGCATCAATCCAAGCAGCGGAAAGGTTGGCGACGCAGTGGCCATCAGCGGGTCAAACTTTGGCACGAGTAAAGGAACAGTGAAATTCGGAGATAAAACAGCTTCGGACAATGACACGACTTGGGGAGATAAATCTATTACGACTAAAGTTCCTTCCGGGCTTTCTGCAGGAGCTTTCCAAATCACGGTTACTACCACGGATAGTAAGACTAGTGGAGGGGTCAGCTTCACAATCACTGATAACCCTCCAAATAAAACTCTAAATCCAACGATCAGCAGCATCAATCCAAGCAGCGGAAAGGTTGGCGACGCAGTGGCCATCAGCGGGTCAAACTTTGGCACGAGTAAAGGAACAGTGAAATTCGGAGATAAATCCGTCGGGGACTTGGAGGTTACCTGGGGGGATAGCTCCATTTCCGTCAAAGTTCCTTCGCTATCAGCTGGAACAATCAAAGTCAAAATAATTACTTCAGATAGTAAGACAAGCGGGGAAATCAGTTTTGAGGTTAAAGCAAGTACGAGTGATAGCAAAGAAAACAAAATCAGTGATAACGGCGGGAACAGTGGAAACAATAACAACAGCAATAACGGAAATACGAGCAGCAACAGCAGTACGAACAATCCAACCGGTAGCACTAGTTCGACAACAAAAACTTT
>JAMCZT010000015.1 GCA_023485445.1 Patescibacteria group bacterium | reverse complement strand
TTATCTTGGTCCCGATCTTAACGTTAGATTTAGAGATGACATTGGTTGTCCAGGAAAGAATGGCGGAGTTTAGGGAAATATCAGAGATGGTTACCTCGGTGATGACAGACTTATCTTTGGTGGTAAAGGTAGAGTCATTGCTGGTTCCCGTATTACCGTCAGAGTCTTTAGACTTTACCCGGAAATGATAAGTAGTGGAAGGGATTAAACCCGTAATGGTAACGGAGTGACTCAAAGTAGAGTCATCTTTACCTGAAACCGTCCCGTAGCTGCCAAGCAAACCATATTCAATGTAAGAGTCGGAAACTTTATCCGTCGACCAAGTCACGGTTACTGATGTAGACAGAGATGTCACAGAAGGACCAGTTCCGGAAATAATAGGAGGAACGCCAACTATTTTAGTGTAACTGGCCGTGGTAAAAGAAGAGGGAGAAATATTGCTTTCAGGATAAAACACGTCACCTGATTTCACTCGGTAATAATAGGTTGTTCCTGGCGTTAAGCTGGTTAAAAGGGCAGAGTGAGCTAAACCTGTCTCCGCGTTATTAGTACTTAACTCTGACTGCGTCAAACCCAAAGAAGAAGTAGTTCCATATTGAACCTCGGCATTAGTCGTTTCAGAAGTTTGCCACGTGATTACGGCAGAAGAAGTAGCTATATTTAACACTTGGACGTTAGAAATGTTAATCGTTAAGGGCAGGGTCGTGAAAGTTTTGTTTTCTTCTACCGTTGCTTCTTTCGCTTTCCCTTCGAAATTAACAACCGTCTTTACCCTAACTTGATACTTGTAAATAGTATTAGGATTAAGATTAGTCAAAATAATGTTATGGGCATCGGGAGAAGCCGAAACAGCGCTAGCTTCTCCGACAGTCTTAATGTAAGTCGGAGAAATCGAGGGGGCGTAGTCAACATAGCCGTAAGCGACCCGGTCAGTGGAAAAAGTAAAGGTAGCGGTCGTCGTCGTTGCAGCCACGGAAACCGAAGAACTTTGAGTTAAGGCCGGGGCAGCTAAGTCTCCGATAGAAGGAGCCGCGGAAATCAAGTTTGAGTCAGAGGAAGCATTTCCAACGGCATCGACGGATTTGATCTTGTAGTAATACCATTGGTTTTTTATTAAATCTTGGTCAACAAAGTACGAATCTGTCCGGTCGATAATAGTTTTAATCGGAGTTGAAGCGTAAGTCGTCCCGTCCGTAGAACGGTATACCTTGTAAGCGGAAAAGTCGTTAGCTGTTGGGGTGGCAATCCTGCTCCAGGAAACGATTAGGCGGTAAACATTTGAATCAACATCTGAAATATCGGCAATCTTTAGGTTGGCGGGAGTATTCGGGGCGGAAGAATCATAAGCAGTGACGTCAGTAACCGTTGAGGAAACGTTACCAAAAGCATCCTTAAACTTAGCGTAAATGGTATTAGTTTTTTCATTAGAAGAGGTATCCAGCGGGTAGGCGGACTTCGTTGCGACGTATGATTCCCAAATCCCGTTGGTAAAACTAGCGTCTTTTGAGATCATCATGGAAATGGCTGATGAATCCGTTGCGGAAAGGTTTAAAGTGACTTCTTTGGCGTTAGTTCTTTTGACGCTATCAACTACTGCAGACGGGGAGGCCATGATGACAATCGACGGGGAAATGGGAGCCTTGGTATCAACTGACAAAGAAACTGGAGTAGTGTTAGCGGTATTACGGATAGAGTTTCCATCATCTGCGTGAACCCGAACGTAGTAAGTAATTCCGTCAACATTCGTCCCAAGATCTGTCTTGGTATTCCATGTAGCGGAGTAAACCGTATCAGCTTGGTGAACATTCGTGACGGAAATTATGCCAGAATTAACGATCAGGCCAGACTGGGAAACGGTCGAAGCGGTAATCCAACCAGCGCTGTCTGTAGAGTATTGAAAACTGACGTTCACCAACCCATCATCAACTCCCGCGCAGGAACCGTTATCCGTGCAAGCCCCTTCCTCAAAATCAGAAAGGGAATATCCGACTGTGATGATACCGCTCCCGTCAGTCGCCATGGTAACGGAAGGAGAAGTCAAGGATGGGGGAGCATTTTGGACATAACGGACAGTAAAGTCAGATAATGTCGGGGTATTTACGCCGTTAGTGGAAGTAAGGGATGCTTTCACTTCCAAAAATTGGTCATTCGGTAAAGAAAGAGCCAGAAGGTTATGCATGCCAACCGAAACTGACGCTGACCAAGAGGCAGAAGCTAAGCCGCCGAAAGTAGAGGCGGTCCGGACGTTAAAGGCGAGGAAAGTATTAGTCGGAGTAGAGGAATTCCAGGAAAGAGTATCCCAAGCCGCTTCACCAACGGCATCAATCACCATATTAGAGATTTCTCCGGGAGAGATGTAACCTACCGCCAAGAGGTCATCTAAGTACAAGGTAAAACCGGAAGAAGCGCTCTCGGTTACCTTTAGGGCAACTTTTGTAATCCCATCCTTACTTCCGTTACCGATTCCTGTGATGTCCCAAGTCTTCTGTTCCCAGGTATCAGCTTGGTTTATCGTAATGTCATAAGTATTTTCATTAGCCGTGCTTTCCCCCATCTGCAACTGCAAATACTGCCCAGTTTTAGAAGACTTAATCCAAAAAGCTAGCCCTGATTTGTTTGACAAATCCAGAGCGAGCGATTTAATAGCGTTGGCTATCATGGGTAAAGCGGAAAGCGTGGAGCGGTAAATTGTTGATTGGGCTGTCCCTACGCTAGAACCGCCTAAGATGTAGACGTAAGAATTAGAGCTAACAGTCGCAAAAAAACTAGTAAAGGAAGATAAGGCCGTAGGCAATATGTAACCTAAAGATGTAAAAGAGCCTACGTTGCCTGAATTGTCAATTATCGCTTGGTAAGCTTTTGTCTGATCAGTTGTTCCGTTATTCCCACCAATGACGTAAAGATAATTAGTCCCTCCAATATTTCTAATTAATGTCGTATGGTTGTATAAAGGAATATCGACACTATTAACCGTTAGTTGCGCCTGGTTGGTTGTAGAAAAGCTCCCCCCGATATCTCCGTTGCTATCTAAAATCGCACGATAAACAGTATTCTTAGCGCTGGTTCCGTCGTGCCCCCCAATAACGTAGAGATAATTAGTTCCGCCGACGTTGGCGGTCACGACGGAATGACCATAAAGTCCAACGGGAAGGGAGGCGGAACTAGTCGAGAAGGAACTGATGTCCCCGTCAATTATTGTCGCTTTATACACAGTAGATTGAGCGATAGACCCATTATTTCCTCCTAAAACGTACAAGTAGTTTACATTGTTAATAGAAACACTCACCGCACGGTGATCGTACAAAGCCTGAGGCAAGACGCCCTGATTTGTCGCAGAAGGAGTGCTGCTAACCATATTAGCCAGATCAATACTACCGCGATAAGTAGTCGACTGGGCAGAGCTTCCATTATTTCCTCCGAGTACGTATATCCCCTGAGCAACATCCTGGATATTTATGACCCCCGAATTTCCTGGGTTCCCAGCAAGAGATGCCCCTCCGTCTCCTCCCGCTCCACCCAAAGCACTTATCGTGCCAGTTTTAGAAAGGCCATGAGTGTAACTTATCGTTATTCTTCCCCCTCCACCACCTCCCCCTCCATCATCATAATCCCAAGTGCAAGCCTTAGGACATGAATAAACCCTAGAATAACCGCCCGTTCCCCCATTTGCCGTAACACTACCTGAAATATCAATATCCTTACTTTTCAAAACAATTTTTCCCCCGCTCCCCCCACCAGAAGAACCACCACCCACGTCAGAATTCAAGGTTAAGCCATTGGCTTTAATGACCCCCGATATACTAATCTTATTTCCGCTTGTAATTCGTATTCCTCCCCCACCAGCCCCGCCAAGAGTGCTACTCCGACTAGCGCCTCCACTACCCAGATCCAAACTTTCCGAATCCCCATAAGCAATCCCCCCATCTGCCCAGAAACCAGTAACATACTGGTAACCGCTACCGCCCTTTCCGCCGTAACCGCCGCCACTACTACCCCTCGGACGACCTAGACCATTAACGCCAGATCCAACAATGCCTGCTCCCGGTCCGCTGTCACTAGGATAGCCTTTCCCGTCTAAATTAATCGTCCCCGCCATCGTCGCATTTCCCGTCGCTCTTAAGGTAAGAAATTTAGTCGCCGTCGCGGAACCGGTAGCGGTCAAGGTCGATCCAGAAGTGATATTGATCGTTGTAAAATTAAAAGTGTTTTTCGTATCGGTGTTAATCGTACAAGTAGAAGTCCCAGCGTCCCAGGAAAGACCTGTTCCATTGCAGCCACCCGCACCACCGCCTAAAGATAAATCCAAAGTCCCATCGGTACCCGTTCCGCCGAAAGAAGGGGCAATCGGGACAACCGCTTCTCCGTACAAAGATTGAGGCAGGGCACTTTGGGTGACAGTAGAAAAAGTACTGACACCAGAAGAATCAATGGCCATTTTAGAAACAGCAGATTGGGCGCCTGCACCGCTATTTCCGCCCAAAGTAAAAAGCACCGGCACATTTAAATCTATTTTCGTAAGAACACCGCTACTGCCAGCGGCAGCGTCATCTGAGGAAATTTCCCCCGTGCCGCCATTTCCACCGGAAACATCAGTTGTCCCGGTCAAACCCAAGCTACTTTTATATTTAAGCGTTATCCTACCACCCCCACCTCCGCCTCCACCATGATAATGAACAGAGCTTCCCCCCTTTCCGCCTTTAGCATTCAAGGTTCCGGAAACCGTGAGGGTATCAGCCTGAAGAATTATCTTTCCGCCGCTACCACCGCCACCCCCACCGGAAGCAACAGGGGTATCCACTCCAGCGCTACCACTCGCATTTATAGTTCCGGTCACAGTAAGCGTCGCTCCACTGACAACTTGTAGACCACCTCCCCCAGTCCCACCATAAGCTACAGAATTACCCCTACCGGTACCTCCACCGCTTCCTAAATCTAAACTATCAGCGTCACCGTAAGTACTACCGGCAGCACCCGGAAGGTCCTGGGCACAACCGCCGTTGCCGTTTCCCGCAGCGCCCACGCCACCATAACCTCCCCCTCCAGCGCCGGAAAAGTTGACATAGCTAGTACAGACAGTTGTTGGGGTGTCGCCTCCACTTCCAGGACCACTTCCAGCCGCATAACCCTTTCCCCTCACGTCAATCGTCCCCGCCATCGTGGCGTTTCCCGTCGCTCTTAAGGTAAGAAATTTAGTCGCCGTCGCGGAACCGGTTGCGGTCAAGGTCGATCCGGAAGTAATATTGATTGTCGTAAAGTTGAAAATGTTTTTCGTATCGGTGTTAATTGTACAGGTAGACGTAGTAGCATCCCAAGAAAGTCCCAACCCGTTGCAACCTCCGACCCCATTTCCCAAAGACAAATCCAAAGTTCCATCCGCTTCCGTTCCCGAAGCAATCGACGTCGGAGTAAAACTAACGGTTGAATGATCCGATAACGCTTGCGGTAAGGCGGGGCTAGTCGCGGAAAAGCTTCCCAAAGCCCCAATCGTCCCCACAGCTTTGACGCTTCCTGTCCCTTCTTTGACATCCGTAGTTTCCTGAGAAATGGCTAAACCTCCAGTATCAGATGAAACCCAGTTACTGGCATTGTCACCGTTATCGACAGTAGTAGTTTGCCTAGTTAAAGTCACGTCGCCTGGAGTAGTGGTAATATCTACATTAGTTCGAGAAGACTCTGTCCCAGAGACACCATTGGCATATTGAAATTCCGCTTGAATACTTCTGGTCACGTCAAAAGTACGCGCGCTGGATTCTTTGACGTTTTGTTTGAAATCTAAAGTTAATCCTGAAACTAAAGTAAGAATAGTAAGACCAAGCATTATCCAATGAAGATACTTATGGAAAGTAAACTTCTTTAACCGTGGATAGGGGTGGCAAGACAAGATGTCCGATAGGTAAGGTTCCCATCTCTTTCGGGTCAAGAATAAACCGAAAGAAACCAAGCCAAGAAAAACAGCCAGCCCAATCAAGTAAAAGTTTGAATCAATCGACAAAATAGACAAATTTTTAAAATGGAAAACTTCAGAGATGAAAGGCTTCGGACCAGAGTAGCTTGTCTTGTAGGAAACAGAAATGACTTTTTGGAAAAAGACAAACCAAGCAATGTTTAATAATAGCAAAACTGTCGATAACCCAATAAAAATTGGTAGTAATTTAAATTTTAACTTGATTTTTTTCATTTAGGCAGCACCACAAATTACTTAAAAGAAATTGCTACAACCAATAAAAAGGCAGGAACTGTCATTTGGACTTTGGTCTATCAAAGAGGAAAGTTCATCTATAAGTTCCTGTTTTTGTACATTCTCACTACAATCCAAAACATCATTACTCTCCGAGGCAACAGTTGCTTCCTTTTTTTGATTGTCTAAAATTTTAGGTTTGTGGAAAGAGAAAAGATTGTAAACGATTAAACCAATCACCGCTGGCAGCATAACTAACCAGAGAAGTTTTTGTTTCATTAATAATTGCTCCTCTTTCTTAAAACTCATAAATTAGACTTTGTGTAAAGAATATCAAAATTTAATCCCTTTATCAAGGGCTTTTTTGGATGATATAATACTTAAAATGGAAAATGATTCAAAATATTTAATGGTTGAAAAACTTTCTATAAGTTTCTTAAACCAAGCCAACGAAATCCAAGCTTTAGAAAATATTTCCCTTGAAATAAAAAAGGGTGAATTTGTCAGCGTTGTTGGCCCTTCCGGTTGTGGAAAAACCACTTTTCTTTATTGCCTTGCCGGCCTCCTTGAACCAAAAAGCGGAAAGGTTACTTTTGAAAATAAAACAATAACGGCCTGCGGAAAAGATCGAAGCTTAGTTTTCCAGGATCCATTGCTTCTGCCTTGGCGAACGGTTTTAAGCAACATCAGTTATGGTTTGGAGATGCAAAAACAAAAAAAAGAAGAAATTTTAAAGAAAAGCAATTATTACGTTAAATTAGTCCACCTTAACGGGTTTGAAAATTATTATCCTCATCAACTATCAGGAGGAATGCGCCAAAAGGTAAACCTGGCGCGAGCTTTAGCTAACGATCCCCAAATTCTCCTTTTGGACGAGCCTTTTTCTCATCTCGATGCTCTAACAAGGGAACGGATGCAGCAAGAACTTTTAAACATTTTTGAAAAAACTAAAAAAACTTTTCTTTTTGTTACCCATGACATAGAAGAAGCGATTTTTCTAGCGGATAAACTAATTGTGTTGAGTAAAAGGCCGGGGAGGATTAAAGAAATAATCAAGATTGATTTTCCCCATCCCAGATATTTGCCGCTCAAAAACAAGGGTCAATTTTATAAAACAAAGCAGTACGTTTGGGAGTTACTCTCCAATGAAATCAGTAACCAGACAGTTTCGATCTAAGCCAAACTTTTACCTAGGATTAGTTGGCCTTAGCGCTGTTTTATTAACATGGGAAATTGTCTCTGAATCTGGAGTAGTTAATCCTATCTTTATCAGCTCTCCCTCAAAAATCTTGCCCGAAGCTTTAGAAATGATCGATAAAGGAAACATTTACCCTCATTTAGTGGTTAGTTTGGAAGAATTTTTCCTCGGTTTAATTTTAGCGATATTTTTTGGAATAATTTTTGGATGGCTGATAGGTCAGTACAAAAAACTTGACGCTTTTTTTAGTCCCTTGATCTATTCTTTGTACTCTACGCCTAATATTGCCCTTCTCCCGCTGATTATCATTTGGGTCGGTTTAGGGCTGTGGTCTAAAGTCCTTATTGTTTTCTTGGGAGCTTTTTTTCCTATCCTGATTAACACTATTTCCGGTGTCAAAAATCTTGACCAAAACTTCGTTACTCTAGGAAAATCTTTTGGGGCGACTGATTTCGACATCTTTCGAACTATTACCTTGCCGGCCTCAATTCCCTACATTATGGCCGGAATAAGGATGGGGATTTCCAGAGGAATGATCGGAATGATCGTGGGGGAGTTTTATGTTTCCAGCCATGGATTAGGCTACCTAATCACCTTTTATGGCGCTACTTTCCAAACCGCAAAGCTCTTTTCTGTCATATTAATAGTAATTCTTGTAAGCGTTTCCTTAACAGCCACGGTAAGTTATTTTGAAAAACGTTTTCAAACGTGGAAACCTCAAAAAGACTAATGAAAAAGATCAAACACATTTGAGACAATTAGTGTAAATTGTCAGCCGATTTTAACAAGATTGTTTACCGTAGACGAAAATATTCTAATACTGTATATCGTAGTCTTATGACTACCGTGTATTCTAAAAGGAGGGTCGTCTCAAAAGTACTGATCCAGGACAACTAACACGAGTTCTAAAAACGATTGCAACCCCCTAGATAAATAATTAAGAGTAAAATTCACTTCCTGAACTAGTTAGGAGGTGAATATTTTGAGCAAACATACTAAATTAACAAAGACTGAAAGAGTCTTGT
>JAMCZT010000023.1 GCA_023485445.1 Patescibacteria group bacterium | reverse complement strand
CGGCTTCACGCGGGTTTTGGGCGATATAAATAATTTATCGCTTTCAGCCAAAGTTGCCGCGAGAATAAAAATTGATTCCATTCAAACTACGCCAACGATTCTTTACTTTTTTATCCCCTTTTTAAAGCAAGAATATAATTTGGAGGAAATTAAATATATTTACCTGGCGGGCGAATTTTGTTCCGAACAAAAGTTACAGTTTTTCAAGAGCGTCTTTAAAAAGGCTTATTTTAAATTTAGTTACGGCAGTATTGAGGCTGAAGTTCTTGGTTTCCGTTGCAACGTTTTGAATGACCTCCCCTCTCGCTTTTTTCATCCCTTGCCAATTTTTTATTATGAAGAGGTTGTTAATTCTGAAGGTAACAACTCTTTAGTGATTTCCCATCTTAGTAACAAAATTGCCTTTCCCTTAATCCGTTATGAGACTAAGGACGCTATAAAAATGGTTGATTCGAAATGTGACTGTGGTCAGGAGGTATTAATGGAAGTTTTTGGGAAGCTAGAATACGACACGGCAAAAATTCAAGGGACAGTTATTTATTCTAGCCAAGTTTATCAAGCATTAGAACCATTTAAGCGATATCTTGCTTCAATTGAATGGCAGATGCACATTTTTGAAGAGGTAAGGGGGGAAAAGATACTGCCGAAATTAAAAATTCAGCTTGTGCCGATTAAAGAAAAGCAAGAAAAATTAAAACAGATAAGATCAGTTTTAGAGCAGGGTATCGTGGAGAAACTTTATTTATCTTCTAAAATGACTTTAGCAGAATTAGTAAAAAAGGGAGTATTTTTGCCTTTGGAAGTAGAATTCGTCGAAAATCTTTCCTTTTCCACCAAGCAAAAACACATCATTTCACATTTAGGCTAAGGCCTAAAACCCAAACTGGCTTAAAAATCCTGATTTTTGTAGTGAGCTTGCAATTTCAGAGGAGATAAATTTTTCTTCTGTGAAATCTTTCGCCTTCGGATTTTCTGCCTGTAAAAGGCCAAGCAAAGATTTTACCTTTTCTTTACTTGGGGCAAATTTAAGATTTTTCACGGCTGGAATGTAACTGTTAACATAAATGGAAGCGTCTTCTTCAGAAAGTTCTGGAGAGTTCTTTACTAGGTCTTTACTCGTTTCTTTTGGATGTTTTATTATCCAGTTATCTGCTTCGATAATGGCTTTAGCAAAATTTTCAACCGCTTTTCTTTTTTCCTTCAGAAACGAATTCCTAACGATGATCGTACTGGGAATCTGAAGGCTTTCATCAACTTCAGAATTTGCTAGTGTGATGAATTCTTCCCTATTGTTAGCCTTTTTCTTAAAAATCAACCAATCGCTTTCCGGAGTAAAAATCGCGTCAATTTTTTTCTCCACAAATGCTCCGTATTTAGCTTGAAGTGACCCGGTATCTTGGAAAGTGATACTTTTAGTATCGATGCCTAAATTTTTTAAAGCGTTGATGGTAAGCAACCGGCTTACTCCACTTTGAGTGCCTACGACTTTTATTTCTTGCAAGGGCTTATTTGAAATAAGGACGGCGTGATGATCATTGGCGGCCGTTCCGACCCAGGAGAGTTCAGCCCCTTCTATTGAGGCTGTTAAGAACGTCGAAGGCGCTCCCACTGCCATATCCGCTTTACCGCCTATTAAAACGGTGTTAACGTTTTTGTCTACCTTTTCCATTTCAACCTTTAGATTATATTTCTTGAAAAAACCTTCTTCGGAGGCAACGATTGAGGCCAGTTGGTGGGTTTTTACGTAAGAAAAAACCACTTTGAGTTTATCTGTATCTGTTGAATTATTTGATTCGCTACTTAGATTATTTTTAAGATAAAATCCAATAACTACTGTAAAAATAAGAATAATAAAAATAACAGTTGCATTTTTCATAGTCTATTTTTAATTACAACATAAGCTTGATTTTTAGTCAAGCGGGTAAATTAGTTGCTAGAAAATTAAGGTTTGTATTGCTTGTTATTTTTTTAATATACTTAAACAAGCAACTAAAAGTTGATGTTAGATTTACTTAGACTTCTGAAATTGACTACGATGAAGGAGTCGGTATGGTAACGGTGTCCATTCGAGCCATACCGCCGAATCACAATCTGACCATCTTAACTTAAAAAATTTTATCAGTCTTGTTTTTGAAGCGTGATGTATAATGTAACAATGGGAATTTTATTTTTGGTGGCAACGCCGATTGGAAATCTGAAGGACATAAGCCTTCGAGCCTTAGAGACTTTGAAAGAGGTTGACTTAGTCGCAGCTGAGGATACTAGACATACCGGATTGTTGCTTAGCCATTATGAAATAAAGAAACCGATGGTTTCTTATCAAGAGTATAACGAGATTTATCGGATTCCGGAATTGATTGGTAAATTAAAGTCTGGTTTAAACGTCGCTTTAGTTTCTGATGCGGGCACTCCAACGATTTCTGATCCTGGTTTTAAACTCGTTCGGCAATGTGTCAAGGAAGGAATTAACGTCCAGTCTATTCCGGGTGCTTCTTCTGTCCTAGTTGCTTTGACCTCTTCAGGACTTCCGACTGATAAATTTATATATCTTGGCTATTTACCTAAAAAGTCAGGAAGAAGAATTGAAATGCTCAAAAGGTATGACCACCTTGAAGCAACCCTTATTTTCTTTGAATCCCCTTTTCGGTTGGTTGAAGCCCTTGAGGATATTCTTAAGGCTTTGGGTGATCGTTCGATCGTAGTCACGCGGGAATTGACTAAGATTCACGAGGAAATTAAGCGTGGCAGCGTGAGCGAAGTTTCGGATTATTTTAAAGGAAAAAAAGTTAAAGGTGAGATAACGATAGTTTTAGGTGGTGAGTAAAAATTCTTTTGTTAGATAATCTTTTGGGCAATGGCCAACTCTTCGTTTGTTTCGATTGGAAAAACTGGTATATTCTCAAGTTGGGAGAACCCTTTGAGCACTGTTTTTCGAATTCTTTCTGAGCCAAATCCAATCGCCCCGGTAAAAACCACGGCATCTAAGTTTCCTAATACCGCTAAATAAGCTCCAATGTATTTGCGGATTCGATAACAGTAAACATCGATGGATAATATTGCCTTTTCTTCTTTTGACGAAAGTATATCTCTCATGTCACCACTTAACTCGCTTAAGCCCAAAATCCCTGATTGTGAGTAAAGAAGTTGTTCGACTTTGGAAATGGAGTAACCGAGTTGGTCAACTAAATAAAAAATGATTGCCGGATCAAGATCTCCGCTTCGAGTGCACATTGATAACCCTTCTAAAGGAGTAAAACCCATCGAAGTATCGACTGCTTTTCCTTGCTCTATTGCTGTGACGCTTGCTCCTTGCCCGAGATGGACGGTAATCAGGTTTAGTTTACTAATGGGTTTCCTTAGTTTTTTTGCTGCTTCTTTAGACACATACTCATGGGAAATCCCATGAAATCCATAACGGCGAATCCCGTGTTTTTGGTAAAGTTCATAAGGCAACGCGTAAAGGTAAGCTTTCGGCGGAAGATAATGGAAAAAACTGGTGTCAAAAACCGCATAGTTGGAAACATTTGGAAGAATAGTTCGGCATTTTTTAATAGTTTCGATTGCTGGAGGATTGTGTAACGGGGCAAGGTGGCTTATTTTTTCTAAATCTGAAATAACCTCTTCGTTAAGCTCTGTTTCTCGAAAATACTTTTCTCCTCCGTGAACGATCCGATGGCCAATGGCTTTAAGGTTGGGCGAAAGACTTTTTAACAATTTTTCTAGAGGTAACTTGTTTTTGGAATTACTATCCAGCTCAACTAGGTTTTGAGCAGAAAAAAGCTTCCATTTAAAAGAAGAAGAACCGACATTTAAAACTAAAATTTGTTTATTCATGGATTAACAAAGTTGATTTTTTTCCACAATTAACTCGCCGATTACTGAACCTTTAATTCCAGCGGCATTGCCTTCGTCTGTATCTAGATGGACGGCTGAGGAAAAATCTGAGTGGACGCGAACTAAGACGTTTTCAAAAATTAAACCTCGTTCACCGTCAATCTTGATTTTTACAACCTGGCCATCAGTCACACCCAATTCTAAGGCTTGGTTATTGGAAACGTGCAGGTGTCTCCAGGACATAATTACCCCCTTTTCTAATTTTAATTCTCCTTTATCACCGATGATTCTTATCCCGGGCGTTCCGTCCAAGTTTATCTCATCACTATCCCGAATGGGCGGTTCCAAGCCAAAACGGATTGCGTCAGTGCGGGAAATTTCAACTTGGGTATAATTTCTCGCTGGACCCAGGACGCGGACGTTTTCAATTGACGTTTTAGGAGTAACTAAGGTGACTGTTTCTTCTGCGGCAAACATTTTTGGTTGAGAGAGCCACTTCAGAGGAGTGAGCTGATGCTCTTTTCCAAAAAGAGTTTCAACGTGTTCTTGCGTCAGATGAAGATGCCTGGCAGAAACTTCCACTAAGACTTTGGCCATTTTTTTATCCTTTTCTTAATAATCCCTTCTGGGCGCCGATTTTAGCGATAACCGCGGCAGCATTTCGAGTGCCCATCTCCATTGCTGCCGAAATTTCACCCGTGCGGATAAATTCGGCTAGGAAACCTGAGGCGTAAGCATCACCTGCTCCCGTAGCATCAACAGCTTTTACCCTTTTTGCCGGTTCATGAAAAACCTTAAAACCGTTGTAAGCAAAACTGCCCTCAATATCTTGGGTAATGACGACGATCTTGCAACCAAAAATATTAGTAAAATCCTGGGTCATGTCTAACTCATTAATGTCCTCTTGCAAAAGTCCCCCCAGTTCTGCCTTGTTCATGATCACGATTTCACTGTTGTTTGAAATTTTTACTAACTTATTTAATCCCCATTCTAGCTCCCCGACGCCGGGAACAAAAAAAACTTTTATCCCGTTTTCCTTAGCTAGCGCGACAACTTGGTTTATTAGAGTAAAAACTTTTCCCCTTAGATCAGCTAAGTAAATCCACTTCGTTTTCTTTAGCTTTTGTTCTAATTCAGAGCTTAATTCCAATTGATCATGGTCCCCTCGATACATGATCAAAGTTTTTTCACCAGTGTTACTAAGAAGAACAATTGAAATTGATGAATCAGGGGATATTTCTAGTAAATCTTGACCGACTTTTTCTTCCCGCAGCCTTCCTTTGACCAGCTTTCCCAACAGATCTTGGCCGATTTTACCAAAAAAAGCGGTTTTCAGTCCCAATCTGGATAAGCCCACTGCTGCGTTTGCCCCTCCCCCACCGACATCAAGCGCCATTTCTTCGGCTACATGCTTTCCGCCATAAGTTAGGCAAAACTGGTTTCCAGCCAAACTGTAATCTTTGCTGTGAAGGAAAATATCTAAAGTGGCTCCACCGACTGTAATGACATCGTACATGTTAATTTTCCAAAAACCTGTCTTTATATCAGGAAAAAGTTAAAACTTTATTTGTTCCAGTAAACTTCTTCCGGTCATCGGTTCCGGTTTACTTACTCCCATCAAGTCTAAAATGGTTGGCGCGACGTCGGCCAAAATGCCTTGGTTTAATTGTTTGTTCGAAACGCCTTCTAACTCTTTCGAGATGATAAGCAACGGAACAGGGTTTGCTGAATGCTCCGTGTCTACTTCTCCAGTTTGGAGGTTAACCATTTCTTCCGCGTTTCCGTGGTCTGCCGTAATGACTACTGCTCCTCCCGCCGATAAGGTGGCGTTGACCACTTTTCCTAAGCAATCATCGATTGTTTCGATGGCTTTAATCCCGCAAGGGATGATTCCCGTATGACCAACCATGTCGGCGTTAGCAAAATTAATTACAATAAAGTCATAAAGGTTTTTCTCCAGCCGTTGGGTTACCACGTCGGTAATTTCATAAGCTGACATTTCTGGCTTTTCATCATAGGTGGCTACTTTTGGTGATGGAATCAGGATTCGGTCTTCTCCTGAAAATGGGTCTTCCCTGCCCCCGTTGATAAAATAGGTTACGTGAACATATTTTTCAGTTTCAGCGATGTGCAACTGACGTAAATTTTCTTGATGAAGGATTCTTGCCAAAGGGACGTCGACTCCTTCGGGAGGGAAGGCAATGACGGTAGGTAGCCCTTTTTCATATTCAGCCATAGAAACGAAAAAAACCCTTTTTAAAAAGGTACCCCTTTCAAACTCATTAAAACTTGGAAGAACGATCGCCTGGGTTAGTTGTCTAGCCCGGTCAGGGCGAAAGTTGAAAAAAATAACCGCGTCTTCTGAGGAAAGGTGGGCGATGGGTTTTTGGTTTTCTAAAATAACGATTGGGACTATAAATTCATCGGTCTGCCCAGTTTGGTAAGCTCTTTCGATCGCTTCATAAGCTGAAGAAGCGGTTGGGCCTTCGTTATTAACGATCGCGTCGTAAGCCTTCTTAGTTCTTGCCCATCGTTTGTCACGATCCATTGCGTAATATCGGCCCGAGACAGTGGCGATTTTTCCTACCCCAATGTGTTTTATCTTTTCTTCTAGTTCAGCTAAATAAATTAAGGCAGATGTTGGTGGCGTATCCCGACCATCAGTGAACATGTGGATGTAAACTTTTTCCACTCCCCTTTCTTTTGCTAACCAAAGTAAAGAATAAAGGTGTTCAAGACTGCTGTGGACACCCCCTGGACTAGCTAACCCCATTAAATGGAGGGATGATTTATTGTCCTTAACAATTCGGCAAGCTGACACAAAGGCTTGGTTGTTGATGAATGTTCCGTCAGCGATTGCCATATTTATCCTGGGTAAGTCTTGGTAGACGATCCTTCCGGCGCCGATATTTAAATGCCCAACTTCTGAGTTACCCGACTCTCCTTTTGGAAGGCCGACTGATTCTCCAGAAGCTAAAAGTTGGGTATGTGGATAAGTGGACCAAAATTTATCAAAATTAGGCGTTTTTGCTAGCGTTATCGCGTTTCCCGGTCCGGCTTTAGCGATTCCCCAACCGTCGAGGACGATCAAAACAGCTGGCCGAATTTTCGTTTCCTTAGATTTCATAATAGATTACCAAAAATTTAAAATGAGCTTGAAAACATGATCTTAGACTAAAGGACCAACTAGAATATCAAGATTTGCTTAGTTCTTCTTCAATTTCCAACAACCGGTTATATTTTGCGACTCTCTCGCCACGAGCAGGCGCTCCGGCCTTAATGTAAAGTGATCCGACACCGACGGCGAGGTCAGCGATGAAGCTATCGTTCGTTTCTCCACTACGATGGGATACAACGGTTGCCACGTTAGCTTGCTTGGCCATTCTGACTACCTCTAATGTTTCGGTGATTGTTCCAATTTGGTTTGGTTTAACAATTACTCCGGTTGCTGCTCCTTGGCTTAAGCAATAAGAAAACCTTTTTTGGTTGGTGGCGACTAGATCATCAGCAATGACGAGAAGACTCCCATCGACTTCCTTGACCATCTTAGTCCAATTTTCCCAATCGTCTTCTGAAAAAGGGTCTTCGATGGAAAGGACTGGAAACTCTTGCCTTAGATCTTTATAAAAATTTATCAGCAAATCGCTGTTAAGTGGCGTGGTTGAATCTTTAATCTGATAAGTGTCACCTTTTTTTATATGCGTTGCGGCGATATCCAAACTAATGAAGGCTTGGACTCCCGGCTCATAGCCTGAATTCTTAATCGCTTCCGTTAGAATAGCCAACACTTCTTTATTTGAATTAAAGTTAGGGGCGAATCCTCCTTCATCCCCGATGACAGTCGTTGCTCCCCTCAACTTAAGGAGGGTTTTGAGGTTGTGGTAAATTTCAACTCCCATTCTTAATGCCTCGTGGTAGGGAATATTTTTTTCAGGAACGATCATAAATTCCTGGAAATCTAGGTTTCCCATTCCCCCATGCTTTCCTCCATTGACAATGTTAAACATTGGCGTCGGAAGGCTTAAGGGAATATTTGAACCTAATAATAAATTAATATATTGGTAAAGTGGTTGTTTTCTGGAATTAGCAGCAGCGCGGCAAACAGCTTCCGAAACGGATAAAGTGGCGTTTGCCCCAAGGCTTTCTTTGTTTTCCGTCCCGTCGAGATCGATCATGATCTTGTCGATATTTTCTTGGTTTAAGGCATTTTGGTTGATTAATTTTTGCGAAATAGTTTGGTTAACGTTATTAATGGCTTGCGAAACGTCTAATCCTCCATAAAGTTTCGAAGTGGTGTCTCGCAGTTCGAGGGCTTCGAAACTGCCTGTTGAAGCCCCAGAAGGAATTGATGAAACTCCCACTGAATCATCGTCTAACGCGACTTTAGTTTCAATAGTTGGGTTACCTCTGGAATCAAGAATTCTTCGTGCAAAGATGGAAGCAATATTTGCCATAAAAACAAGCCCTCCATCAACTATCATAAATGATCCCTAATCGTTTTTCAATAGCTTAAAAACCAACGAATTCCTGTCCAGGACCTGATAGATCCCGTAACACTTGAGTGGTTAATGAGGGGAATGTATAGTGGCTCGTATATGCGAGCCTACAAGATCTTACCAAAAAGTGAATATGTTCATGCAGTTAGTTTATCGAAA
>JAMCZT010000022.1 GCA_023485445.1 Patescibacteria group bacterium | reverse complement strand
GCTGGAGGATGTAATTTGGGAGCTTAACAACAGGCCCAGGAAAATATTACAATACAAGACAGCTCAGGAAGTATTTAATGAGCACCTTAATTTGCTCTAGGAGTTGCGTTCGTTCCTAGAATACGGGCTACTTAAGTTTATGAACAAAATATGGTAAAATTTAACCATTATGGATGAGTTAAAAGAGCAATTAAAACAATTAAAAAGCCGAGTCGCGTCGTTGGCAAAGAAAATCAACCTAGAAGAAAAGCGCCAAAAAATTCGAGAGCTGGAAGCCCAATCTTTAAAATCTGACTTCTGGGCCGATTCTTCGAAGGCTCAAAAGATCATGCAAGAAGTTTCTTTTTTGCAAAGGGAACTACGAGACGTAGAAGACCTTGAAGCTAGAGTTCAAAATGCTTTGGAAATTACTGATTTAGTCACAGGTAAACAAGAACACCCGGGGAGTGAAGAGGTCGAAATCATGGAAATGCGTGAAGAACTCCTGAAAGAATTTAAAGAAATCTCTGACGAGCTCGAGAAACTGGAGTTAACGCTCTTTTTGGCTGGGCCTTACGACAAAGCTAACGCAATCCTTTCTATCCACGCAGGGCAAGGCGGGACAGAAGCCATGGATTGGGCTGGGACGCTCTTGCGGATGTACTTACGTTACGCGGAAAATAAAAGCTGGAAGACTCAATTGATTGATGAAAACAAAGGCGAAGAAGCTGGGATTAAGTCCGCCACAGTCCAAATTACCGGCCTTAACGCCTACGGCTACTTAAAACACGAAGCGGGAGCTCATCGGCTTGTTCGCCAGTCTCCTTTTAACGCCGATAATTTACGGCAAACCTCTTTCGCTAATGTAGAAGTGCTGCCGGAAATCAGTAGTGCCGCCGAAATAAACGTCAAGCCGGAAGAAATTGAGATGGAAGCCTTCCGCTCTTCAGGAGCGGGAGGACAAAACGTCAATAAGGTAAACACTGCCGTCCGTCTGAAACACCTCCCTACAGGTATCGTCGTCACTTGTCAATCAGAACGAAGCCAACTCCAAAACCGGGAAAATGCGATGAAGGTTCTTCTCGGGAAACTAGCTCATCTGGCGGAGGAAAAAAGGAAAGAGGAAGAAAGAACCCTTAAAGGTGAGCATAAGATAGCTGGCTGGGGAAATCAAATCCGCTCTTACGTTCTCCATCCTTATCACATGGTAAAAGATTTAAGAACCGATTACGAAACCTCAGATACTGAAAGTGTGCTGGATGGTAACTTAGATGGATTTATTGAATCCGAGCTAAAGTTGCTGTCGTAAGACAAAATACACTTTGAGGGCATTTTAACCTATGATATAATAATTATGCAATCAAGATACCGCTAGTTTTAATTTCGAGGGCTGCCATGATCACTTTTCAACAGGTTTCCAAAAAATATCCCAGTAGCACCACGGCTGTCGCCGATATCAACTTAGAAATTCCTGACGGCCAGTTTCTTTTTGTGGTCGGCCCGTCTGGGGCCGGAAAATCTACCTTATTAAAACTTATCATTCGAGAAGAAATTCCTACTGAAGGAAAAATTTTCGTGGACGAATTAGACGTTACGAAGTTACCAAATAGAAAGGTTCCGCATTTGCGCCGGCGGATTGGCACGATTTTCCAAGATTTTAAACTATTGTCAAAAAAAACAGTTTTTGAAAATGTCGCCTTTGCATTAGAAATCATCGGCCGTCCAGAATCGGAAATTAAAGAAACAACCAGAGAGGTTTTAGATTTGGTCGGGTTGAAAGATAAACAGAATCTTTTTCCGCATCAAATTTCCGGGGGAGAAGCGCAGCGAGTCGCCATTGCCAGAGCAGTTGTCCAAAAACCAATGTTCGTCTTAGCCGATGAACCAACCGGAAACCTGGATGCAAAAAGCGCCTGGGAAATCATGGCCCTTTTGCAAAAGCTGAACGAACTAGGGACTACCGTCATTATGGCAACCCACAACGCCGATATCGTCCAAACTTTACCGCACCGGGTAGTAGAGATAGAGCACGGAAAGATAATAAAAGATTCAGAGATAAAAGGAAAGAAATAATTTTTAGCAGGAATCAAATCCATGTTTACAACAATCGGAAGATTAATTAAAACCACTCTCCAGCGGATTATTCGTAATCCATATCATGCAATTGCGGCCGTTTTTGTTCTCTTCATGTCTTTTTTTGTCGCTGCCGCCTTTGCGCTAATTTTGTTAAATTCTAACATCATTCTTCGTTATTTTGAATCAAAACCTCAGGTTACAGCTTTCTTTAAAAACGACACGACTGTCGAACAAGTAAACGAGTTAAAGAAGGTTTTGGCTGACACTGGATACCTATCTTCCGCCAAGTACGTTTCGAAGGAAGAAGCCCTGAAAATTTATAAGGAGCAGAACAAGAAGGAGCCAATCCTCTTAGAAATGGTTACGGCTGATATGCTTCCGGCTTCTTTGGAAGTCTCCGCTACCGACATCAAGTACCTTCCAAATTTAGCCGATATCCTATCTAAAGAAAAGATAGTTGAAGAAGTCATCTACCAAAAAGAGATCGTAGAAACCCTAACAACCTGGACTAACAACATCCGGAATATTGGTATGGGAATCGTCGCTTTCCTAATGATTACTTCCCTTTTGATTACCTTGGTAGTCATCGGTCTTAACATCTCCGTCCATAAAGATGAGATCGAGATCATGCGTTTAGTTGGTGCTTCTTCTTCTTATATTCGAATCCCTTTTATTTTTGAAGGGGTAATTTACGGTGTTGTCGGATCGGGTCTAGCTGTGTCTGTCATCTGGGCCTCTCTTATTTATCTTAGTCCAGTGATCGCCCAGTTCTTTGCCGGTATTCCTCTCCTGCCCGTATCAGCAAAAACCATGCTTACCCTCGCGGGGGCTGAAGCTTTGGTCGGAATTATCCTAGGTTTCGTCAGTGCGATAATCGCTACTTGGAAATATCTGAAGGTTTAATTTAGCTTCAGTTAAAGTACAAAATGAAAAGTTAACATAATTCTAAATGTTACGAGACTTTTAATATGTTAAAAAGAATTTTTATCTTTCTAACCATCTTTGTCCTTCTTGGTGTTATCACTCCGGCACGAGCGACACTTTATGATGACTTAAAGAAAAACCTTGACGATCAAGAACGGTTGAAAGGTCTAATCGACGACGCTCAGCGAAAACAGAAAACACTTGCCTCCCAAATTTCCTACATGGACAACCAAATCAGCCTCACTCAATTGCAAATCGAAGAAGCCAAAACAAAAATCCGACAAGCCGAAAGTCAAATTGAACAGCTTAAAGGAGACATCGGTTCTCTTTCGGAAAAAGTAATGCGGCTGGATGAGTCCCTTACTCAGCTATCGTCTATCTCAGCTCAACGAGTGCGAACCAGTCATGAAGCTAGTTTTATCCAACCCTTCGAATTTTTCCTAGATAATGAAGGTTTTGGTAATTTGATTAACAAATACCACTATCTTAGTGTCGTTCGAGGAGAAGACATTAGGCTCCTTAAGCAAATGAAAGAAACTCAAACCAATTACAATGATCAGAAACAAGTTCTATCAGACAAAAAAACTCAAGTCGAAAACCTCAAAGCGGACGTAACCACCGAAAAAGCAAACTTAGAGTATCGCCAAACAGCTTTAGCCGACCAGAAAAAGGACAAAGAATATCTCATGAAAGTAACCAAAAATAATGAAGCCAGTTACCAACAACTACTGACCCAAATCCAAAATGAGTTTAAATCAATCCAAAATGCTCTTTCTAGTACGGGGATTAAAATCGGCCCAGTCAAAAAAGGAGACCAAATCGCTCTCGAAGGAAATCACGGCTGCGTTTTCCCGGCGCCTACTCCCTCAAACCCTACCGCCGGCAGCCACCTTCATTTTGGCGTTCGGGTTAATGGAGTCGCCGTTGATCCCATGAAATACTTAAAGTCGGGTAACTTAGGCTGGCCGGAAGTTAACCCAATCATCACGCAAGGTTTTGGAGAAAACTATAGCATGTATATGCGCCTTTTTGGCATCCCAGGGCATGATGCCCTCGATATGACTGGCGGTTATGGGACGCCTATTTTTGCCGCGGCAGATGGCGACGCCGAACTTTACACCGATGGAGGCTGCGGTTCGGGCCCAGGAAAAGGTATTATCATCGACCACGGCAACGGGATGAAAACTATTTATTGGCATATCCAGTAAAAAACCCTAGCTGTTGTTTTTAATCGAAGCTAGGGTTACCCATTTTTCCTCTCCTTTTTCCTTCTGTCACGATATTTTCTGTCGGCTTCTAACAGTTGGTATAATTCTGCAGAAAGCGGCATCTGGTGATACTTTCTCTTAAACCATTCGTTCTCTTGCCTTTTTCTTTCCTCCTCGTTTTCCTCTCGCTTTCTTTCATTTTCTTCTCTAATTTCCCGTCTGATAGAGGGGTTTCCTAAAGAAAGGCACTCGTCAGGGCAAGTGCTTTGCCACGCTTGGATAAAACCAATCAAAGGCAACTTTCTTCGGCCTTCCTCATCAACAGAAATCTCCATTGGAAAATACTTCAAGCAGCTCTGAATTACCCCAAGACCCTCCACAATCTCCGTCCGGGTGGCCGCTTTCCGCATCGATACTCCCCTTATCTCCATCAAGCGAAACATCCTCCAACGGCCTTCAAAATCAAGAATAGCTTCATACCGGTTTTTGCCAAGCTTCAGGTCCTTAATGAAACTAATCTTACAGGAAAAGGCTACCCAGTCGCCCTCAGTAATTTCTACTTCAAACTCAAAGTCTTCTGGCAGGGCGCCTATCGGAAGGAGCCCTTCTGGCGGCCTAATCTTACGGATCAATCTCGAAGCACTACCCACTAATTCCCAAGGAATAATAGAAAACTGAAAACTATTATTTTTCGGTTTCTAACCAAAACGACTCCTCCTTTCTTTAATTTTTAACTTTTGGCAGAAAAACTTCCAGCTGCAGATAACCAGTTGAAATAGAAGTAGGAATAATTATACTTAATCGCTTGTTTGTAGACAATAGGGAATAAAAAAAGTAAACTTAAGAGCAGCTTTGAGGGTTTCTTTCGGAGGGCAAGTGATAAGCGAAATTTTTTCCATTCCAAATCTTTATTATGGCCTAATCGTAGCCTTTATCACCTTTAGTTTAGCTTACTGGTTCAAGATATTTCGAGGTTGACAATTTTGGTTGGGGGGCATTAAGATAAAGGCATGCTCCCCAAACGCTTCTTAATGTTAACGATTTTCCTCTTTGCTTTCCTATTTATTCCAAAGGCGGTCTTTGCCCAAAACTTGGTTTTAAATTCTGGTTTCGAAACAGCGGGAGAAGGTTTAGAAAATTGGTCAAAATATGGCGGGATCTTAGAAGCCACTCGGTCTCCTGTTTTATCTGGGTCCGGAGCGGCCAAGTTTACTAGCAACACCACCAGCAATAAGTACCTTTATCAAACTGTTCCCGCGACTGCTGGTGCCAGCTATAAATTTTCCGCCCACGTTTTAAAATCCGATGCTAATTCTTCTGTTTACTTAAGGATTAGTTGGTATGAGTCAAACGATGGAACTGGAACCGCTATCTCCAATAATGATAGCGATTCTCTTTCAGCGGCAACTACCGCTTTCCATGAAATCTCGCTTCTCTCCATCACCGCTCCGGCTAACGCTTTGAGTGCAAAATTAAAACTCATGCTTGATCCTCCCAGCGCTCTAGCTACAACGATCTATTTTGATGACATCACTTTTGAACTTTCATTCTTAGAAACCAAACCTCCTCAAAACCCCTTAACGATCAGTTTTTCTACTCCCACCACCGCCGAAATCAACGCCCCTTTCGATATTTTGGTTAACCTTCAAGGAGCCTCACCTGAAGCAAGCTACTACATTAAGTCTCTCGTTAACAATTACGGATACACTTTCAACCAAACCTCAAGTCGTTGGCTGGCTTGGAACGCCAGTTGGCAAGATTTTCCCATAATCAAGACAAGTGCCACGGGCAGTGCTACTTTTATTTTCAAGGCTAGATCACCTCAGGATGCGCCAGAAGGCGGTAATCAGATTTTTATCCGCCTCCGCCAGATTGACACTACGTCAAATCTAGATTCACCGACGCAAAACATCATTTTAACCAAACCCGTTATCCAATCCACTTCCTCGGCACAGCTTACCATTTCTCTTTTTTCCCCGACTTCGGCCACAATCGGAGCGGAATTTGCTGTGGAAATAAGTATCATTAATGCTGATCCCCTAACCGATTATTGGACAAAGCTGAGAATAGGCTTAAGTCCCGATAAGTTAACCAGAGGCCAAACGTTTAATGAAAATAACTTAACCCCGGACGATTGGCTAAGCGATTCGGATAATTGGTCAAAGTTTCCCATTTTAACCACAGATAGCAACGGCCAGTGGTCGGGAAAGTTGAAAGCGAAAATCTCCGACTCGGCCGATCCGGGAAATTATATTCTGGAAATGCGAATAAGAAAGGCCAATGGAACAATAAATTTTGATTCTAATCCTTATACTATCATTGCCACTTCTGCCCCCGAAGAAGCTCAAGAAGAAAATGTTTTAGGCGCGGCGATAACTTCGATTACTTTTATCCGAAACCAGCCTGACGAAACTGTCGTTTCAGTCGAAGGAATCGTCACTGCCCCTCCTAACCTTTTGGGCAAAGGCGTTTTCTACATCCAAGATGAAACCAGCGGCATTATGGTTAAGTTACCCAGCCCAAAAAGCATCAACCTAAATTTAGGCGATCGTGTGCGAGTAGGCTGCAGCGTAAAAACGACACGGGGAGAAAGGTACATCGACGTAGATAAAAACTCGGAAGTTTTTGTCTTAGTCAGAGCTGTCCCGCCCCAGCCAAAAGAAATTAAAACCCGCCAGATCCAGGAAAACTACGAGGGTCAATTGGTAAAGATTAAGGGAAAAGTGGTCGAAACGAAAGGCGATATTTTTTATCTCGATGACGGATCAGGAGAAGCAAAAGTATATATAAAAGACTCAACCGGAATCGATAAGCCAAAGATGAAAAAAGGGGAAATAATCGAAGTAACTGGTCTCGTTAGCCAATATGAAACCAAAAACGACCCAGGCTATCGGTTGTTACCCCGGTATCAATCCGATATTAAAATCCTGCCCGTTACCGGTGCTTCTTTACCCATCGGAATTCCTTTGATTTTTCTCGGCTTGATCTTAAAAAAATCCAGACAGAAACATCTGAATAAGCTATAATACTTTTATGAATAAAAAATTAAAAAATTTTCTTTTTCTTTGGCTGCCGCCAATTTTGTTCATGGGCCTAATCTTTTACCTTTCAGGGATTCCAAAACTAGAAGCAACTTCGGAACCAACCGGTAACCTCATCTCCCGGAAACTAGCCCATCTGACCGAGTACGCCATCCTTTTCATCCTGTTCTTTCGGGCTTTTGGTTATCAAAAAAGCAAATTGCCTCTTGCTTTCTCCCTTTGTGTGCTCTACGCTATTAGTGACGAGATCCACCAATTATTCGTTCCGTTGAGAGAGGGCAAAGCGACCGATGTCGTCGTCGATTCCATCGGATCAGTATTGGGCATTTTTTTCGTCAGGGTTTTTAAAATTAAATTCTGATTTTGGAGAGAGACTATGCTAGGCAAAAACGGGAAAGTTATTCCACCTTTTGATCCCTTCAATGTTAAAGAATGGGAAGAGGTTTATGTTGAGACAATCGCCGGCGTAACTCATCTGGTAGTGGTCGGGGATCACTTCTCCCTTTCCTGCAATGTGCATAAAAATGGTAAATTGTGGCCATGTCTCGATTGCCGAGCACAAGATAGATGCCAGCAACTCGAGAATTCTTCCCAAACAACGCTGTCAGAACATCTAAAGCAATCACCGCTCCCTAGTTTAGGGCATCTTCCAAGGTTTCTTAACAAAGCGGAGAAATCAACCTAAAGTCGTCTTTCCAATACTTCGCTCAGGAAGACGACTTTTGCTTTTCCACCCCCTTTAAGATAAACTTTAAATATGGAATATATTTCTCACTCAGCTGAAGAAACCAAAAAATTTGCCCAAGAATTTGCTCAGAAACTTCAGGGAGGGGAAGTTATCGCCTTGATCGGTAATCTCGGAGGCGGAAAAACTACATTTACCCAGGGGTTAGCGGAAGGCTTGGGAATCAAACAACGAGTTCTCTCCCCCACCTTTGTCTTAATGCGCTCATATCCTTTTAAGAAAGGTGGAAAATCTTTAACTCTCTACCACCTCGACCTTTACCGATTGGAGAAGTCGAAAGAAGCCAAAGCCCTAGGGTTAGAAGAAATCTGGTCTGATCCAAAAAACGTCGTTCTTATCGAATGGGCGGAAAAAATAAAAAGCCTTCTGCCAGAGAAAACCATTGAAATCAGGTTTGAGTACCTCGAAGAAAATGAAAGAAAAATAAGTTACAATCCGAATCTATCTTTAAAGTAATCCTCCTGATAATTTTCATAATCAAAAATATCGTCTGCCTCTCTATTTAATTTCGAATATATTTTCTATTTTTCCCGTATTCTAGGAACGAACGCAACTCCTAGAGCAAATTAAGGTGCTCATTAAATACTTCCTGAGCTGTCTTGTATTGTAATATTTTCCTGGGCCTGTTGTTAAGCTCCCAAATTACATCCTCCAGC
>JAMCZT010000010.1 GCA_023485445.1 Patescibacteria group bacterium | reverse complement strand
GCAAGTAAGTCTTTGGCTTTTTGCTCTCTAGATTTTCGGTCAATTTTACTAAAAACCAAGGGCAAGGCCACGTTTTGGATGCAATTGTAGGTTGGTTGAAGATGAAAGTTTTGAAAAATATAGCCAATTTTCTGGTTGCGGAACTTGGAAAGGAAGCGGTCGTTTCCTTTAGTAATATCGTAATCGTCGATATTCACTTCGCCTACGGTCGGCTTTTCTAATCCAGCGATAATATGCATGAGCGTGGATTTACCACTACCAGAGGGACCAGTAACAGCGATAAATTCGCCGTCTTTTATCTTCAGATTGATTTCGTCTAGAGCGCGAACTTGATCGTGCCCCATGGGATAAAATTTTGAAACGTCTTTAAGCTCAATCATAGGCAGCTAATATATTTTAACTTTTTCAGAGCAGCTAATCAACCCTTGGGGAGTTTAATTGTTTGAACCTGGATTTTTTCACTGGCTTGGCGCATTCTTTCTAAGATAAGGTCCCCTTCTTGGTCTGAAAGAAAATGAGGTTGAGAATAATCCTCAATGAGAACCGGGTAAAATTTAACGTTGATTAATTTTTTGTCATAAAAAGTATACTTTCCGACGACTCCCTCTCGCGTTTCTTGTGACCACATTTGGTCAAAAATGAAATTACCGTGGGCGTAAGCGATAAACTTATCTTTGTAGATCTCTACTCCCTGGGCCCAATGGGGGTGATTTCCGATGACCAAATCCGCTCCAGCATCGACTATTAAATGGGCAATTTCTTTGGGATCGTCAGGGGCAACTCCAGGAGAAGATTCCGGAATCGAAACATATTCCTTTCCCCAGTGAGGGGCGACAATGACCACGTCGGATGCTTTCCGGGCGGCATGGATTTTTCCTTTAATCTCTTCCTGGTCAAAGTAGTTCCCTACTCCGTTGAAGGCCAAGAAAGCAAATTTAACCCCATGAATTTCTTTAATTATAGTATTTCCTGCCCCGACGTAGTCAATTTTGTTTTCCGACAAAAGGTCTTCTGTCTGTTTAATCCCCTCGGACCCATAGTTGCCGCTATGGTTGTTGGCTAAACTTACGATATCGATACCGGCGTAAGTCAACCCCTCGATGAACCTTTGATTGCCGCAAAAAGTCATTCCTTCGGTGGTATCCTGACAGTCGTTAGTTAAAGGAGACTCAAGGTTGGAAAAAGTTAAATCGCCGCTTTTTAGGAAATCGACGGTTTTTTCAAAGGGATACCTAAAGTTGTTATAAGTAGTCATTTTATAATTAACTGATCTGGCGGGAATAATATCCCCTGTGACGATTATAGTGGTCAATTTCTTAGGGTCAAATTTTGCTAAATCGAGGGTTGAGCTGGCAGTAGCGTTTTCAAAAATGCTTCCGAGGGTAAGGTTTGGAGCCTCATTTGGGAGGAGATAGTTCGGGTTGGTTGATGACGGAGCGGTTTTTAGGGGATCCGAACGGAAATTTTGAGGATTATAGACAAGAGCATTAAAGATGTTCAATTGTCGTATTTTTTCTCCTGGAACCAATAAAAATAAAATCGTAAAAAAGAAAGAAAAAAGAAAAAAAATTGCAATGATTTTTGATTTTTTTTTATGATTTTTTGACCGCATTTAGCGCACCCCAAATTGCCAGCTAAGGAGGACAAAAACTATTCCGGCAGCGATTAAATAGACAGTGGCTTGCGTTGGACTAGGAATGATACCAGTCAAGAAGAACCAATGTTCTATCGTGCCGAATTTTTTAAAGTCGAGGTATTGCTCTAGCCAAAGATGAATTAAGGCGCCAAAAAGAAAGCCGACGATCAAGGTGTCGGCGGCTGTTGAAACGGCGTAGAAAGTGAAAATAACTAAAGCGGTTTGAAAAAGGACGCTGTGGAGGGTTCTTTCTTTAGCTTGTTGATAATCGGGCCACCCATCAATGAGCGGCTTGAAGTCTAGTTTCTTTAAATTTTGTCTGATGAGGTGAGAAGAGTCTAGGCTTGGTTCGGTAACGAAGATAAAAGAAAAACGATCTAACAAATCGATTAGAAAAATGCTTGTTAGCCCTCCGGTCACAAAAAACCAATCGGTATGGCCTTTCAGGAAGGTAATGATTATAAGGTAGATAACAGCGATAGCAAACTTTTTAACCCAAGGTTTCACAATTTTGTTTTATCAAAAAAAGGGGCTAAAGTCAAAGATACTCTATTGGACATGAATACTTTTAATTTTATCTCCGATTTGAATACCCAAAACTACGTCCGCTCCCTCGATTAGCTGTCCAAAATTAGTGTATTGTTCATTTAAGAAACTGGCATCTGTAGTATTAATGAAAAACTGGCTATCGTTACTGATTTTAATGTCTCCTCCTCTAGCCACCCCGAGCGATCCGGGGATGAAGGAACGTTTGTTTATTTCAGTTTCCATGTTTCCCCCACCTGTCCCGTTACCCAAGGGATCTCCGCCTTGAACGACCCAGTCTTCCACCCGATGAAAGGTCAGTCCGTCATAAAACTTCCCGTTAGCTTTCTTTTCGAAATTAGCGACGGTTTTTGGGGCGACGTCAGATAATAGTGCCAGTTTGAAAGTTCCGCCTTTTTCCATCTCGACGGTGGCAACCTTTGCTGGGGAGGGGTTTTCCTTTTTAAAATTTTCAATTTCCTGATTTAAAGTTTCTAATTTTGACTTATTCACAGGTTTAGCCTCCTTTGTTGCTCCTTGATTATTATTACTCTGATTGACGTTTTCTTCGAGAGTGTTACAGCCAACAAGAATGAAAGTAGAAATGACTAAAGAAAGAAATAAGAAAATCTTGCGCATAAGAAGTAGTTTATCAGCTTTGAAGAAAGTAAGCAATATTTTTTATCCTCCAGGCTCTCGGCTCTAGCTTTACTTTCTCTCCGCCATTGATAAAATAAGGGAAAAACTGAAAGGAGATGAGATGGGAAAAGAAAAGTCAACAAAAAAAGATAGAATTTGCTTTATTGGTCACGACTCAGACACGGTGGAGTTCTTTAAAGTTTTTTTGGAAGGAGATGGTTACGAAGTTCTGTCCCTAGTAGTTGGGCAGGCCGATTCTGCGCACGTTTCAGACTTTTGCCCTGACTTGGTCATCCTTGATCTTTATCTCTACAGTGACTTAGACCTTTCATTTTATCGCAGTTCGGAATACCAGCTACTTCAGCAATTGAGAAGCTGCAAGGAAACAACAAGAATCCCGTTGATCGTCGTCTTGACGCTGGAAAGATTTGCTAAAGATTTAGAGAGAGTCCTAGATGAAGATATTCGGGAAGTAGTAGTGAAGCCACTAGATATGAATAAATTTTTAGCGAAGGTAAGGAAGGTGGTTTCATCAAAGTAAGGAAGGTTAAGGGGCGAATCAAAAACATGAACTATTCGCCCCTTTAGTTTTGCGCTTTCTTAAAGTAATACTTTTTTCCTTTTAATTTCTCCGGTAAATAAACTTCCCCCTTTAATTCTTCTTCTGAAAAATCATGCGCGTATTTATAGCCTTTTCCGTAGTTAAGTTCTTTCATTAATTTAGTCGAAGCATTTCGCAGTTTTATAGGTACAGGAAGCGGCCCATATTTTTGGACATCTTCCAAAACCTTTTTTTCGGCGATATAAGCGCTGTTATCTTTGTTGGCAAGAGCTAAGTAAGCTGACAACTGAACTAAGATAACTTTACATTCCGGCAGGCCGATCATCTGGCAGGCTTGAAAAGCTGAAACGGCCAAGGTTAAAGCTTGCGGATCTGCATTGCCGATGTCTTCGGAAGCAAATCTAACTAGACGCCTGGCGATAAAGATTGGGTCTTCTCCAGCCTCCAGCATCCGCATCACATAGTAAATTGCGGCATCTGGGTCACTCCCCCGCATGGACTTATGGACGGCGCTAATGAGGTTGTAGTGTTCCTCCCCAGCCCGATCGTATTGGAGGTGTTTATGTTGGGTAGCTTCTTCTGCACTGGTCAAATTAATTTCCTCTTCTTGTCTGGTTAGATTAAGGGCTAATTCCAAAGCGTTAAGGGCAACTCTGGCATCTCCCCGGGCGGCTTCAACGAGGAAATTCAAGGCTTTTTGTTCGATCTTGACTGACGTTTTTTTCAAGGCATTTTGGATAATTTGCTTAATGTTTTCTTCCGTTAAGGAATTGAATACTAAGACTTTTGACCTAGAGAGAAGTGGGGTGGTGACTTCAAAGCTAGGGTTTTCAGTGGTGGCCCCGATTAGGGTAATGATTCCATCTTCAACGTGCGGCAAAAAGGCATCTTGTTGGGACTTACTAAACCGATGCAGTTCGTCGACAAAAAGGATGGTCTTTTGCTGGTAGGTTTTGAGACGAATCCTAGCTTCCTCAACTATTTTTCTGACTTCATTAACGCCTGAGGTAACGGCTGAGAAATGAACAAAATGGGCGCGGGTTTTTTTGGCGATAATCCGTGCTAAAGTTGTCTTCCCTACTCCCGGTGGTCCCCAAAAAATCATCGAGAAAAGTTGGTCGGAGTCAATCGCTTGGCGCAAAAGCTTTCCGGAGCCCAAGAGATGCTCTTGACCAACAAAATCATCAAGCGTTTGGGGGCGCATTTGACTTGCCAATCCTCCCCCAGCCTCTTTTTCTGGTTCGCCTCCGGTTGATTTTTCAGGGAAAAAAGTAGGAAAGTCCACAAAATAACTTTACCAAAAATTAACCAAAAGCGTCAAGGGCTTAAAGATTTAGCCTCAAACCATCATAAGCGACATGGAAGTTCGCTCCTCCTTTTTCTTGAACATACTGCTCAAGCTGTTTATGGGGGCGGGAAATTTTACCGTGGCCAATGTGGGTGAAATAAATGACCTTAGCCTTAAGTTTCTTCGAAAGCTTAATTCCTTCCGGGATGGTTTCGTGTCCCCAACTTTTTAATCCAGTTGGTTCTAAAGATGAGCCATCTATGATTAAAACCTGTGAGCTTTTGGCGTAAATAATAGATTCTTCAGGTAGATTACTCATGTCGGGGATGTAAACGAAGGATTTTTTAAGGTCAGTTAGACGAATTCCGCAGGCAGGAGTGGTTTTTGAGTGATTAACCGGAAAGAAAAGAACCTTTAATCCGGCAATTTCATATTCTTTGAAAGTTTCTACTATTTGTTCACTCGGTGCTTCAAAACCAAGTCCTTGTTGGCGGATTTTCTTCAGCGTTTCTTTCGTGGCGAAAAGTTTTGCTTTTTCCTTTTTATCATAAAGGTGGCCCAAGTCCCAGAGACCGAAGATGTGGTCTGGGTGCCCATGAGTGATCAAAATAGCTGAGATTTTTTGAGGTTCTAGTTCCTTAATGAGATTCTCATAAGTGTCTAATCCTGCATCAAGAAGGATATTTTCGTTAACTAAAACTTGAGAGCGATTCCTTTTATCCTCTGGATTAGTCGAATCGCAAATGTCGCAGTGATGGCCGAGCCGAGGCAGAGGCCAACCAGAAGAAGTGCCTAAAAATTTAATCTGCATAAAATTGATACTAGCCCTTTTTATGAGAAGAATCAAGGATCAACATTTGCTAGGTTTGCAAGTCTTGCTTGTAAGCGGCCTATTGACACTCTGATTAATCAGATCCTATAATTTTACCCATTAATGCTTAATTCTTTTTATCGAAAGGATGGTGAGATAACAGTGGTTAAAGGGAAAAAGAGAAAAAGGAAGGAAGACAAGAGGACTGCCATTCGAAAGGGATCTGATGTTGAAGAGACTGGGCCAAGACGCACGGAGTTTGATGGGGTATGCGAAGAAGTCAGGAGCGCCTTAACAGCAGGGATCTCTAATGGAAAGAAGGTTTCTGGCCTAAGAGAGGCAATCGAAGTGGTGGCTGCTTTTCGGGGAAAAGTTCCAAAAAGTGTTGAGAACACCATTGTTTTGAACGGTCTCTGGTATGAATTCGTTAGGTTAGGAGAGGTTTTGGAAACGCAACAGTCGAAAGAAGATGGCCCATCAGGAGTGCCAGAGTCTCACGGGGAGATGAGTTTTCCTTCTGCAGAAGTAATACCAAAAAAAGATTCGGAGGGTGAAATCCAAGTGTCAAAGAAAGGAAAAGGGGAGAAAGTTTCTCCCAGAGTTGATCAACTCTTTTTTGAGGAATGCCTGGTTGCGTGTACGGCTGTACAGAAGGGAGTCTACAACAGAGAGACGGTTACTGGGCCAAGAGACGCAGTTTTAAAGGTAGCTGCACGTTACGGCAAGAATTTCAGGCAAGTATACGACGCTTACCTAGAAAATGGTTGGACGCGGGTAACTCGCCTGCAGCTTAAGGAGCTAGAGACGAAGTGGGCGGAAGAAGGAGAAAAAGAGGACGCCACTTTTGATGAATACCTGGCTGCAGAAGCTGCGGCTAGCTTTGCAGAGGAAAACTCTAGAATGAGCAAAAACAGTGAGTCTTCCCAAAAACCTCCTGTTCCAGAGCTGGCAACTCTTATCTCCAGAAACGGGAGTTCAACTAAAGCAGAGAGTTCTAAGCCACGAAAACGGAAAGAAGTGCCTGACGAGGTTTGCCGAGAACTGGCGAAAGTGATTTCTACTGGATACTTCGAGGGTAAAAAAGTCGTAGGGAAGATGATGGCGGTGGGACTGGTTGCCAAGAAGCATGGCCTCAATAAACACACTCTTTATATGAAGTTTCATCAGCAGGAATCCATCTGGCTTTCTACTTCAGAAGCCCTGAAAGAAACCGTGGTGGTGAGCGAAGAGACTGCCGAGACTTCTGATGCACCAGGTACCGCGACTGATACGGTTTCGAAAGTTAACAGATACCTTGATTGCGAAGAAGTACATGCTTTGGTAACGAGTTCGCAAAAGTTATCGGTGGCTGCGGCCATAAGGGAGGTTGCTCGGAGATACCCCCTTAAGACCAATTCTCTAACGACGAAGTATTATCAGTGGCTGAAGAAAAAAGGAGTGACGACCCAAATCAAGGAGGAAGTAGTCACTTCTGAACTTTTGACGAATCAGGGAGTAGTGCCAGAAGAGGAAGAGGCTAAAAACCTCTGCCTACAAATCCAACAGGCTTTGTTGCGGGGAAAGAGCCTGAAGGTGGCAATCGAAGAAGTTGCCAAGAAAAATCTCCTTGAGCTGGCCTACTTGGAGGATCTTCATCAGACGAGACTACTCCAGGCAGTTCGGAGAGTTCGAGAACTTTCGAAAGGTAAAAGCTTGGATAAGGCTATAGAGAGCGTTAGCCAGAAGACAGGTTTTTCTTATAATCAGCTAATGAGCGCTGATCGTGATGGTATTCCTTCGCTTCAAGATCAGAAAGTACTTCCTGAGCTTGAGGAGGAAGAAGTTCCCTCGATGGGAATTCGGACTGATCGGGATCAAGTTGATGGGATCAATGATTCGGTGGAAAGAGCGCTCCCTCCGGAGGAGATAGAAACTCAAGCTCTTGTTCCAGAAGATTTTCGAAGTCCCTCGGAGACTGATTCATCTCCTGCAACGCTCGATTTGCCTCTTCAATGGCGAGGGGCTTTGGCAGAGGTAGTGAGCGTGATTCATGGAAACGAGATTCGAAAATCAGCCCGTCGGCTTCGTATCGAGACTCTTGAATTGCAGTTGATGGCAGAAAGGATAGGTTTAGAGCAAGATATCGCAGAGGGTGACGAGCTGGCAGGGGTTTTCGAGGAGGTTCAAGCAATCGAAGCTCGAATCCGTGGGGTGGCAGAAAAGATGGGAAGATTAACAGGTCGAAGATCGGTGTAGGATAGGAATTGAGAGAAGTGTGGTGGGGTTGAGAATTGACATTTTGGTCCGTTGATTTTAAGGAAATCGCGGACCTTTTCTTTTTAAAAAAAGAAAGGACAGAAGCAGGAATTACTTTTCCAAACTTCTGTCCTAGTAGCTAAGCTGCTCGGGAAAGCTCTCGCCAGCACTCTTGAGATAGGTCGTAAAGATTCCTCCCGTTAATCTGGCACTTGCTTAGTCCCTCTTCGAGAGTGGGGGTGAGATCGATGAGGGTGGCCTCCCGTACTTTTTGAATCGCCGCTTTGGCGACTACCACTCCCCTAGCCGTTTCAATTCGCGGTTGATTGCCCCAGAAGAAAACGCAACTGGTAAACATTTCTTGGCGGAGATAGAAAGCCTCGAGCAATAGTTTTGTTATTCTCTTTTCTAATTCTGTTCGATGGGAAAGCCCTTGGTTTGACAAGAAATTCTCAAGACTTTGACCTCCCGAAACTACTTCGATGTATTTCTCCGCTGCCTTCCACGGATCTTTTAGGATCCCAGTCGTCCATTCTTCAAAGATCTTGTCGATTTTATCGGCAAGCGGCCTAAAGGTTTCCTGGAGAGCAAGGCGGTAAGATGGCCCGTGACAATCTCCGCAGCCAATCAGCCCACATTCTGAATCTCCGCCGATGGACCAGCGTTTTACTCCTTTCCAGCAACTCCAGGATGATCCGTCAATGATCCTGATTGTTTTACCTGGCGGTTCAATCTGGAATTTTTCATGATAGTAACGGGCTAGGGTGATAGGTTCAAAGCCGTGGTTTCGTGCACTAACGGTGAGTAAACAATGAAGGAACATATCTCGGAACTGATGGTGGTGGCCGTAAGTTTCCCCGTCGCTAGCGATAATGGCTAGTCCTGTTTTCTCCGTAAATTGGCGGCAAAGGACTTCCTGCGAAAAAGTGTCGGCATTGACAGTGAGGTACTCACTTTCGTTGCAAGAAACAGCCCGATTTAGGCCCTCATCGAAGAAAAAAGCTACGATGTGCTTTCCATTCGGGAGGTCTATCCGATAGGCTGGTTCCTGGTGGTCGATTACTCCTATCGCCTGCCATGGGGCGAGAACAGTAAACTGGATCCCAAAATCGGACATGATTTCCAAAGTGGTTAAATCGACTGCTGTTTCGGGAAGCCACATCCCTTTTGCCTTTAATCCGAAGCGGTGTTTGTAGTCGCTAAGCCCCCAAGCCACTTGGATTCGTTTATCCCTGTTTGAGAGAAGAGGCAAAATTGAATGGTTATACGGTTGGGCAAGAGCAGGACTACATCCGTAAGCACCGTGATGCTCGTAAACGGATTTCTTGACTTGGTAATCTACATCTGGGGCGTTTGCTTCGATCCAACTGGCTAAAGTTGGCCCGAGATCAAAGCTGATAAGGCCGAAAATACCTCCTTCTGCCAGAGGACGATAGCATTGAGCAGTGATTAACTCATTGTAATTTCGGTACTGCCCGTTCAAGATTTCTCGAGGGATTTTTCCCGTGAACGGGTGATGGCGGGGCGGTTGATAGAAATGACCCACCACTGCTAAATACTTTTTCAAATCGCTCGACATTTCTCTAGACTCCTTTCCTTGACCCGATTGTTAAAAATGCCGCAACAAAAAACAGCTCCACGGAAGAAGCTGTTTAGTGTTGCACTAAATTTATTTTGGGCAAATGATAGAATGTGAGAAAGATTGTTGTTACCCTCATTAAAAGAATATTAAGCGGATAAGGCGCTTTTGTCAATGGCTGGATCTGCTGGAGATAAATCTTTCTTGAGTCCCAAGGCTGGACGTGATAAAATAGACAATAATTCTTGCCGGGGTGGCGGAATTGGCAGACGCGCTTGGTTTAGGACCAAGTGCCCGTAAGGGCTTGGAGGTTCGAGTCCTCTCCTCGGCACCATAAATAATTAAAAATTCAAAGTGCCAAGTTCAAAATTTTTGAACAAACCTTCAATTTCTTTTTGACATTTCTCCCCTTTTAATTTAACATTAGTGTTAAGAAGTCAAGCCTGCTCTTAAATTGGCTTGATATTTTTATTTGAGAAAGGAGATGTAGGTCAATGATGAGGGTTTTTGTCTCGATTGCGGACAAGACCAGGTTGCCGGAACAAGCTAGAGAGCTGATGGCGATCGAAGACTGTGAATTCTGGGGAACGGAAGGGTCGGCTCGGAAGCTTAACGAAAACGGTGTTCCAGCCAGGGATATAAGCCCTTTAGTGGGAGGACCTCCGGTATTTAATCACCGAGTGGCTTCTATTTCCCGGCCGTTCGCAGAGGGTTGCTTGGCAAGGAACATTCCAGAAGATCTAGCGATTCTCGAGGAAGAAGGTGTTCCTTACTTCGATTTCATCTACGTCAATTTCTACGACTTGAAAGGAGAAATCGAAAAAATTGGCAGCACCCTCGCTTCAGTTATCGAAAAGATCGACATTGGTGGACCGCTGATGGCGCGAATGGGGGCCAAGGGTTACCCTCCTGCGGGGGCCAAAGGGTGGCGGATCGTGGTTTGCGACCCAGATGATTGGGACAGGGTTATCGCCTGGTTGAGGGAGGGTCGACCTGACGCAGAAGAATTCTTGAGGGCTTTGGCAGCCAAAGCTGAGCGCTACGTGGCTAAGTACGTCGATACCTCAGCGAGATACTTAAGTCGGGGCAGGTATTGGTCGCTTTTCACCGAGCTGTTGGAAGGATTGCTCTACGGGGAAAACAAGCACCAGGTGCCGGCGGAGTTTCACCGAATAGACCAGCCAAACGATGATCCTCTGGCGATGGATAAGTTCCAGGTCGTCTCCGGTCAGCCCAGAAGCTACAACAACATTCTCGATACTGATCGGGCCTTGTCTACCGTTACTCTGACCGCCGCCATGTTTTACAAGAACTTTAGTGCGACGCCGTTTATTGTCGTTGGGGTCAAACATGGAAACGCCTGCGGAATGGGAGTGAGCTGGAAAAGTTCAAAAGAAGCACTCCAGAAGATGGTGACTGGGGATCGTATTGCCCTTCTCGGTGGGGTGGTTATGAGCAATTTTGAGCTCGATGGAGAGGATGCGGAAACCCTGCTTTGCTATGAATCCGAGAAAAAGCGTCGTCTCGACACTGTTGTGGCGCCTGGTTTTACACCTAAGGCGATTGAAGTCCTAGGCACTCGCAGTAAATGTCGACTCGTTCGAAACAAGGCCTTGGAAAATCTCGACGAAAATTGTCTGGATACGGCCATTCATTTCCGTCGGGTTCGCGGGGGCGTTCTTCTTCAACCAAGTAACACGAATATCCTTAATCTGCGGGATTCCGAACTGGACCAGTGCGGGGCGGCGACTCCGCAACAGCTCGAAGACCTGATTCAGGCGACGGCGATTTGCTGGACAAGTACGAGTAACACAGTGACCTTCGTGTTGAATGGCCAGCTGATCGGGAACGGAGTTGGTCAGAAGGCTCGTGTTGATTGCTGCGAAGTGGCGGTTTGGAACGCGACAAAAAATGGCCACAATACTGCCGGGGCCGCCGTGGCAAGCGATAGCTTTCTGCCAGAAATTGACGGGGCGATGATTATCGTGAACGCTAAAGCGGCGATCGTTTTCATTACCAGCGGTTCTGTCAGAGATTCTGAAGTTTTTGAGATCTTTAAGGAGCGAGGTGTCACTAGGTATTCACTTTCTGATAAAAAAGCGCGAGGCTTCAGACACTGATATTGTTTTTTGCGAGATTACACAAGGCTCTGGTCGAAAGATCAGAGCTTTTTCATGCTTTGAAGGGATTTACTTTTGCTTGATTTTGGCTTAATATTAATTTAATTAATCAAGCCTGCTCTCGATTGGCTTGATATTTTTTTGAGAAGGAGTGAGAAAATGGCACATCAAGTCCCCATAATTATGGGCAGCAGAAGTGATGAGAAGGTAATGAAAGAATCTGGGATGTTGGAGATCTTGCAAAAGTGTAAGGTAACTTACGAGGTCTCCGTTATTTCCGCCCATCGCCATGCGGCAAGGTTGGCTGAGTATTGTGTGAGGAAAGAGGCCGAAGGGGCAGAGGCCTTTATCTGCATGGCGTCAATGAGCGCACTTTTACCGGGGGCGGTAGCCTCTAAGGTTCGTGGCCTTACAGTTATCGGGGTGGCTTTAGTTGCGGGAGAGCTCGATGGTCTTGATGCGCTACTTACGATTACCCGTAACCCGAAAGGTGTTCCCGTGGCGTATGCGGGCATGGGTAAGGCGGGATTAGCCAATGCTGCTCTTCTGGCTATTCAAATTGTGGCGAAGGTTGATCCTGAGGTTCGACTGGCTTACAAACGCTATTTGAGAGAAAGCCTAGAAGAGACGCCTGCAGAAATCGGAATATTCTCGTTTGAAGGAGAAGAGGAATGAATCTAGTGCCTGTAGGACACCTTGTGGCAGAAGGCAAAACCAAGAAGATCTATGCAGATCCAAAAAATGAGAAGATGGTATTGATTCGGAGTAAAGATGCGATCACTGCCGGGGACGGCGCAAAGCGGGACGAAATGACTGATAAAGCACGCTACTCTACTCAAACGGCCCGCAACTGTTTCCGACTACTCGAATCAGCTGGGATACCAACACATTTTGTTGATCAGGTCGACGATGTAACGTTCCGGGCGCTTCGTCTCCGGATGATTCCGATCGAGCTGGTGGCCAGGCGAATTGCCTTTGGCTCGTTCCTAGAGAGATGCCCTATGGTTAAGAGGGGCCAACAGTTCGAGCAGCTGAGAACGGAGTTCTTTTACAAGGATGACGCTAGGCATGATCCTCTAATGCTGTGGGATACTCTTGAACGCTGTTTCTACCTCTACCGTGCCCACCAGCCCTTGTTTGGAAAAGATAGCTACTTGGGAAGTCTTTCCGTCGAGACTCTTGCGGTGCCCTTTAGCTATCAAGAGCTGCAAGGCCTTCTTGAAGAGACCTTCCTTACGCTTGAGCGGGCTCTGGCCAAACTGGATCTTGTAATTCTTGACCTCAAAATTGAAGTTGGTCAAACCGGAGATGGTCGTCTGGTTGTAGGGGATATTCTCGACAGCGATTCCTGGCGGATTTGTTTGGTGGATAAATTTCAGTTGGTAATTGCCGGAGATTCCTCGCAACTACTTGATAAACAGACCTTTCGGGATGGGAGCTTGACAATGGAGGGTCTCAAAGCAAACTATGCTTTGGTTGCGGAGATGACAAAAAAATTCGTGGACATGGTCTAGCATTTAGAGATTGTATTGTTGGGCACTTTGCTGATAAGAAGTAAGGTGCCCTTTTATTGTTTCTCCTATATGGTTGCAGTATAGTTAAATGAAGAAGTTAAAAGGTTTGATCTAAAGGAGGTAACGTGATAGACATTTTATTTATTCTCGCCTTTATCGCTTTTGGCGGTGTAGCTTTGGTAATTAATTACATTTCAAAACAAAAGAAGGAGTGACTTCCTAGGAACTTGCCTCTTGTTATTTACTAAGGATTTTGATAAAAAATTTCAAAGGAGGTAAATATGCTATCATTGATTCCCTTAGATTTGACCAAAGTGAAAAAAGAAGACGTGGATAAAGAGATTCTTCGGGCTAGTATCATCGCTGAGCTTGACGCAATTGATCTTTACGAACAAATGGCTAATTTAACTGAAGATCCTAATCTTAAAAAAGTTTTGATGGACGTAACAAAAGAAGAAAAAACTCACGTGGGAGAATTTCAGGCCTTACTTTTGAATCTAGATCAAGAACAGGTTCAGGAGTTAGAAAACGGTCGAAAAGAGGTTGAAGAGTTAACAGGGGGAAAGTAAATGTATATGCCTGTTATTTTAGGTACCGCTCGAGAAGGTCGACAGTCAGAAAAAGCGGCAAAGTTTGTGCTGGTGGAGTTAGAGAAGGCTGGGTTGGAAACGGAATTGGTCGATGTACGAGACTTTTTGATTGGGCATACGGATAACACAGGAACCACAGAGCTAGCGCGAAAGTGGGCAGAAAAGATGAAGCGTGCGGATGGCCTGATCATCGTTTCTCCAGAATATAATCATAGTTTTCCCGGAGAATTAAAGCTAATGTTGGACGCGCTTTATCAGGAGTACATGAATAAGCCAATCGGAATCTGCGGAGTTTCGGCTGGACCATTAGGTGGGGCTCGTGCAGTGGAGCAACTTCGTTTGGTAAGTGTAGAATTTCATTTAGTCCCGATCAGGGAAGCTGTTTATTTTTCAGAGATTAACGAGTTGTTTGAGGAAAACGGAGAAATTAAGGATGCAGCTTACTCTAACCGGGTTAAAAAATTATTAGACGAGCTAATCTGGTACGCGAAGGCTTTAAAGACAGAAAGAGAAAAAGAGTATCGAAAAGAGTAATTCTAATGGCGGTTGTCTGTTGTTCTTGGGATTGAGAGGTGCGGATAATGAAGACAAGCTGAAAGGTTTTCTTGCCGCAAGGAGGCGGCTAATATGGAAGAAAAGATGAAGTTTTACTCTCTACCACCACTCCCCTACTCTTACGATGCCTTAGAGCCTTACATCTCTGAAGAACAGTTAGGGCTTCATCATGACAAACATCATCAGTCTTATGTGACTAAAGCTAATACGGTATTAGAAATTCTAGACAAAGCCCGAAAAGAAGGGGCTGAGCTAAACCTTAGCGCGCTAGCAAAAGAATTTTCCTTTAACATTGGCGGTCACGTACTGCACTCTCTCTTCTGGTCTAATCTTGCTTCCGCTAACCAAGGTGGGGGTGGCGAGCCAAGTGGTACTTTGGGAGACTTGCTTAAAGATGAATTTGGTAGCTTTGAAAGATTTAAAAATGAGTTTACTAAAGTTGCCGTGAGCGCAGAAGGGTCGGGTTGGGCAGCCCTTAGTTTTTGTCGGTTGACTCGGCGGCCGATAATCATGCAAATCGAAAAGCACAATGTAAACGTTTTTCCTGATTTTCGAATTATCATGGTTCTGGATGTTTGGGAGCATGCTTATTACCTTGACTACAAAAACGAAAGAGCCAAGTTTGTTGAGGCTTTTTGGAGTCTTGTTAACTGGGGCGAAGTAAACAAGAGGATTGAAGAGTTACTTAAGTAGCTTCGGGTAATCAAACTTAATATTTTCTGGCGTGAAATAAAGCTTTGCGGTAGCAAGCTTGTGAGCGAACTGAACGCTTTTGACCTCGTCTTTGGTTAGAAAGTACTGGTAAGCAAATCCAGCGCTGAAAGTGTCGCCGGAGCCAGTCGAGTCGACAATTTCCTTCAAAGGTACTGGAGTGGTTGGGATTTCCCTCTTTCCTTCTTGGGAAATTACACTGGCTCCATCTTCTCCTCGGGTAAGAATTACTTTGACGTTTGTTTTCTCGATCCAGCCTTGAACCACTTCTTCAATGTTTGGAAAATCTTGATCAGAAAGAATGACAAAATTCATTAATGGCAAAACTTCTAAGGCTTCTGGGAAGGCCCGAAAAATAACATTATTTTCTTGATCAAAATCACGAAAATATCCCTGGGGAAGAAGAATTTTTAAGACGTCTTTTTTGGCTAAACTAAGGGCCTTTTTGACGTAATCAGGAGAAAAGTTGGGCAAAATCGGGGCGAAGAAAATAATGTCTGCGTTTTCAATTTTTCCCTTGAGGTTTTCGTCAATTTCGACTGGCTCAGAATATCCCCTATTTAGCGCTTTCTGGCCTCTTTCTCTTCCTTGACTAAAATTTCGGTAGGTCAAAGTACTTTCAGTGCTAGGTTTTTCCGGGTAAATATTGCGGTCTTTTAAATATGGTAAGTAGTTAGATCCGTAGTTGGAAACAATCGTGACGGAAGCATCAGGGAGTTGTTGAAGTACAGTTGAAATAAACATCACCGGACTGCCCCAAGTGTTAGATTCCCCTGTTTCAACGATGTTTCGATCAAGACAGACATGCCCAAAGATCAGGATGTTCATAAATTAATTATAACAGATTAGCGAGTAGATTTGGCTCGGGAGATGGCGGCTTGGTGCGCGAGGGTTTCGAGGGAATCATTAAGAGGGGAAAGTTGGAAATCGGGATTTTTTCTTCGGAGGGCTTGCTGAATCAGGTAATCAGCGAAATGAGGGTTCTTTGGAAGGACTGGGCCGTGCAGATAACAGCCAAAGGCATTTTTATAAACGGCGCCTTCTTGTCTATCTTCGCCGTTGTTGCCAAAGCCGATAACGACTCTGCCTAAGGGTTGGCAGTTTTTTCCAAGATATGTTTTTCCACTATGGTTCTCGAAACCGACGAGAGTTTTGGGATGTTCAGCATGACGACTGTAATCAGATTGAAGGCTATCGGATATTTCGATTACCACGTTGCCGATCATGCGTTTTTCTCCTGCTACAGTGTAGGAGTCAAAAAGGCCAATGCCAGGAAGGTCTTCTCCAAGGTGCGGTCGATAGTACTGGCCGAGGAGTTGATAGCCACCACAGATGCTTAAAAGAACCGCACCGTTTTCAACCGCTTCAATCAAAGCCCGTCCTTTTTCTTCTTGTAAATCGGAGGCTACAAGAATTTGTTCTTTATCTTGTCCCCCGCCGAAGAAAAATAAATCGATTTCAGGATCGATTGGTTCCCCCAGAGAGATATCTTTTACTTCCACACTAATTTCTCGCCAACGGGAGCGGTTAGCCAGGGTAATAATATTTCCCCGGTCGCCGTAAATATTCATTAATTTTGGGTAGAGATGGCCGATAGTAAGTTTCATAAATTTGATTGCCCTTATTCCTCCCAAAACTGTCCCACGTAGCCGAATTTATTTAATGTTTTTCGAATTTCTAGCATTGCGGTATAGGTCGGAAGGACGTAAAGAGTTTTATCCTTTGGTGTTGAGTCTAGGGCGGTTTTGATTGCTTCAGGTAAGTTTTTAACCACCTTTAAGTTTTCTTCTCCGATCTCAGCATACTTTATCCTTACTGCCATATCCTCGGCCCGCAATCCTGAAATAGTTAAATGGTCGGTCTTGTTTTTCATTAATTCAAAATCAACATCCCAAAGCCAGGAAACATCTCTTCCATCAGCGAACAAGTCGTTTATACAAATCATGACGTTCCTTTTGGTACCTTCAGAAAAAATCATTCGTAGTATTTCATTAAAACCAACTGGGTTTTTAACTAACGTTAGGAGGATACTCTTCTCCCCTATTTGAATTTGTTCGATGCGGCCAAAAGCCGACTTAAAATTTTTTAAGCCCTCTTCGATTTTATTTTGCCTAATTTTTAACGAATAAGCAACGGAGATCGCAGCCAGAGCGTTATAGACGTTATAAAGTCCTGGGACATTTAGATGAATATTAAAAGCGGTTTCAGGCTGATTAACTAAAAAGTCAGAACCAATAGTTGATTCAAGTTTTATTTCCCTGGCAAAGATTTGCGGATTAGGCCGGGACAAATTGCACTTAGGGCAGTGATATTTGCCTAGGTGGGAAATGAAATAAACTTCATAGTCCAAATCGTTGCCACAATCTTGGCAACGGGTGGAATCGGTAGCGTGGTATTTAACAGTTAAAGCAGTTGTTTTATCCTCCAAGCCGAAGTACAGGACCTTACACTTTAAGTTCTGACCAAGGTGGGCTACGGAAGGATCATCGCCATTTAATATTACGATCGATTCGGCAGGGAGCTGCTGAAGAGCTTCTTTCCAGTGTTTTTTGATCGTGTCGATTTCCCCGTAACGGTCGAGTTGATCACGGAAGAGGTTTGTGATGACAACTACTTTTGGTTGAATCTGGGTTAAGGCTAAGGGTAAAGTGAACTCGTCAACCTCGAAAAGTCCGAGGTCCGCTGGGAGGTTACCAACAGAATCAGAAGCTTGGATTAAGGTTGAGACGATGCCTCGAATGAGATTGGAACCAGTGCGATTATGGATGAGAGAAAAACCGGCTTCTTTGAGAATACCGCTAAGAATTCGGCTAGTAGTTGTTTTTCCATTGGTTCCGGTGACGATAATCGCGCCAAAGGAAAGATGATTAGCAAGTTTAGACAAAATTTGAGGATCAATCTTTTGAGCTATTAGTCCTGGGGCGGCAGTTCCTCCACTGCCCGTGAGACGATTAATTTTGAGAGTCAGTTTTCCAAAGGCTAGCGCTAGTTTTGAGCGAAAATCCATATCCTTTATTCTAGCACAGTCTTGTCGATCTCTGCCATAAAACGCTCCACACGGGAAGCCCAAAAAGGGCTGGGAGGGGCGTATTTCGGTCCGATTTTGGAAGGAGTAATTTCTCCCTCTCGGATATAATTAGTTCTTAAGCCTGAAGCAACTGTTTCGATCGATTCTCGCCAATTAGCGAACCCAGTCAAGGCGTTGTTCCAGCCAAAAGGGTTGAAGTTTCCAGGTGTAGCTACTCCGTAACCGGATTCTACTCCTGCGATAGCGGGGAGAAGTTTCCAGTCAAGGTTGTATTTATCGGCAATTTCGACAAAATCAGCGGCGGAATTAGCCATAGGAGAGTTGCGGCTATTTAAGTATTTTTCAAGTTTAAGAACTCGGTTTTCAACCTCTTTGTAACCAATACTAAAAGAGATTGCGTTAACCGGAGACTCTTCCTTAGCCTTGGTAGAGTAATCTTTTGGAATCGTTCGATTGTAGTTTAATCCCGCCAAAATACCTTGCGATGTTTTGGCGAAGACCGGTTTGGCGATAGAAATAACAATCGCTAAAACCAAAACCGTTGCTGCCCAGATGGTAATTTTACTCATAATTGGTCTATTTAGACCAAAAAAATCTTCTGCCTTGAGCAGAAGACGAAAAACATTATAACATATCACGGGTTGCTAGGAGGGTAAATATGCCGATATTTCAATAAATTTTTGCTCTTGACAGATCAAAAATGATAGGAAAAAGATAGTAAATCAAAATAGAACATGTAAGATGAAATCAAATGGTTGAAGGATTTTGCTGACTTGATCTGCTGGGGCCGCGTTAAGGTAAATTATCAAACCTCCTAATAAAATAAGAAGGCCAATAGTGGCGAAATTGCTTGCTTGATGAAGGTAATCTTGGGTTGTTGCTCTGTTCTTTCGTTGGGGAAGAGTATCGGTACTTTTAGAAAAGCTATGGTGTTCCGCATAGGCTGCTTTTGAATTTTCCTGCGATGAGGTTAAAATTCGGGGACTTTGGATATTGTCCACGGGAGAAGGCTTGAGGTAAGAGTTAGCAGTGTTTTGTTGGATTGCGGAAGATTTTCCTGAGGTAGAAGAACTAAAGAAATTATGGTTTACCGGGGTAAGTTCCTGGTTGAAAAAACCAGTTGGAGGTTTAGGTGGTGCAGAGACTGAATTGGTTACGTGAGTACTTCCCGATGAGGCCTGAGAAAAAAACCTACTGGTGCTTCTATTTGGCTGGATAAATTCCTGCTTTTGAGGAGATGCTAACGGAGAGCTTTTCTCCAAAGATGCCCCCATTAGATTCTTTTCTACAAGGGTTGAATTTGCAGAAACATCAGAAGCCCCCGGAGTTGTCTGCTCTCGGAGGATGCTTTCCTTTGACGAAGCGTTTGCTACGTACAATGTCAGTCCTCTATTTCAGCCATGGCAAACTCCACTCCTTCAGCCCATGAACCACTGCTATTCGGAGTATATTTGCTCATGATTTGTTTGGAGGTTTTAAGGCCTTTGTCAATATAGTCTTTCTTTATTCCTTGGCCAATTTTCTCGATGGCTTCTTCCCAGCTACCGAAATTGGCGCCGCTGTTTTTCCCGGTGTAAATCGCCCAACCCCAGGCATTGTAAGATCCCTTAGGAATCTTTTTCCCTAAATTTGATTCTTGGAAGGCAATTGCGGGTATTAGACGATAATCTAAGCCATTTTTGTCCGCAACTTCGACGAAGGTTTTTCCTAATCCTTGCATCGGCGAACCGTAGGCCTTTAAAAATCTGTCCACTAACACTGGTCGGGCGTCCCCAGAGTTAATCGCCGTGACGATGTCGCCAATACTGGGGGGTGCAGCGGAGTAAATCCTGTACGTATTGTGCGTGCCAGAAATAAATGATTTTACTAAAGAGTTTAATTCCTTAGTTTCCGATGCTTTTTGGTAAAAGTAATAAGAAACGCTTAGAGTTGAGAAGCTTATTAAAAACCAGCTAAAAATGATGGAAAAGGTGAGCAGTAGACGTTTCATGTTATTAGCATCCTAGCAGAAATTCCCTTAGTTGTCAAGAGAAAAATAGATTGATTTGTCAACATTTTTTGACCATTAGAGTTATAGGTTACAGCGCATATTTATTATAGGTTTTTACAGTTGCTTTTTAAACTTCAACCGTTCCCTTTGTTAATTCTTGCCCTTCCCCACTCCCAACTTTAAGATAAAAACATGTCAAAGATTAATAAGGAAAATTTAAAAACTTTTCTTGCCGACGAAATGGCGGCCTTAGAGATTTACCAGGGAGTGGTTGAAAATTTTAGTGGCAACCTTACAAACCTAGAGGAAATTAACCAAGACTTGAAAGACCTTAAGAATGAGATTAGAAACTACCGTAAGGTTTGGGGAAGCGGTACGGATTGGTTGAAAGAAACATTGGGATTTTTTGGAAAGTTTGGAGTGAAAGTGGGTTTAATGGGCGCGAATTCTGACCTACGAGATTTCGAGGACTTACAGAAAATTGTTTCGGGGGCTTACGGGACTAAAGTTGGTTGGTGGCAGATAAAAGAAGTTGCCCAGAAGGCTGGGGATTACCAATTGGCCAAGTTAGCGCGCGGTGCAATTGCCCTATCGGAAAACCAACTGGAAGAACTAGAACGGGTTATTAGATTAGTCAGCAGGGAAGCTTTTTTAGAGAAAACTTCGCTAGAGATGGGACAACATAAATTTTTAGAAGATAAAGTCTAAGGAGGTTTAGAATGGGAGAATTTGTTAATCCAATCCAAGTCCAAAAGTACCTAAAGGGGGTAGACTACCCGGTCTCAAAGGGTGATTTGTTAGAAACAGCGAGAAGAGAAGGGGCGGATGAGGAAGTTCTCAAAACCTTAGAGCGACTTCCAGAGAGAATTTACAATGGACCAAATGCGGTAACGGAAGAAATTGGCAAGTTTGAATAATTTTTGATAAGCTTAGTTGGTTTTGAAGGAGGTATGCCAAAAGTCGCTTACAACATGGATAACGCTGGAAAGTGTCAGTGTCTGAAATTGAAAAATAAAGGAGGTACTGATGGCTTTTAGAAGATATGACGAAATGGATGTTGATCTGGCCTTAAAAAACTCTGGCGCGAATAATTGGCGGGAACTACTGGAATATCTTAATAACCGAGCTAGAGTGGGCTTTCGAACGACCGATGAAGAAATTGAAGAAATGGCAACCGATGTGGGCAAACTTTACGCCTCGGGAGAGCCCTTTCCTTATAACGACAGTCACGCTCTTTATGAATCGATGCGATCTGTTTAATTAAGGATTTTTAACCAATGAAGTTTTGTTGGGACTGTTACCTAAAGGATAAATGACAGAGGCAAGCTAACTCTACGTTTTTTCTCCAGCCTTTGGTAAAATGAATGTGTGAAACTCTGTGAATACCGAAAAAGCTTAACCAAACCATTACGGCAATCTACCCTCTGCTTGATTGTTCGCGAGGGTCAAATTCTTTTAGCAATGAAAAAAAGAGGCTTCGGGCAAGGCCGATGGAATGGGGTTGGTGGCAAGCTAAAACGTGATGAAAGTATCAAAGAGGCGGCCATTCGGGAAGCCCAGGAAGAAATAGGTATTACTCCCCTCTCTCTTAAAAAAGTCGCTACCCTTCACTTTTTGTTTCCCGAAGTTCCTCCCGAGAACGATTGGAATCAAGAGGTTATGGTGTACCTAGTGGATCGTTGGGAGGGTCAACCGATTGAATCGGAGGAAATGGCCCCAAAATGGTTCAATATTGCCGAGATTCCGTTCGAATCGATGTGGTCTGACGATATCCATTGGTTGCCGAAGGTATTAGGTGGTACTTTCATCGAAGCTGCTTTTATGTTTGACCGAGATCAGAAACTTCTGGAGTTTGAGTTTCTTGAGGGTTTAGGGTTATCATGATGAAATTGATTTTAAAACGATTTACGGTTGGTCCTATTAGGGAACATCCATACTTATTGATTAGTTCAAGTGATGCAGCAGTGATCGATCCTGGAGGTGGGGTTGAATCTATCCTAGAAGAACTGGAAAAACACCAAGCGAGGTTGAAATATATTCTTTTGACCCACGGACATCCAGACCATATTTTAGCAACAGGTTCCCTTAAGAAAGCAACTGGAGCAAAGATCGGGATTTGTCAAGATGATTTAGTTCAGTTAAATCTGGACTGGTCGAAATGGGCAGGTAATTTTCCTGAGCTGGAGATAAGTATCGGCCAGCCAGATTTTTTTGTTAAAGAGAGTGGCAAAATTGAATTTGGAACAATTAAGTTGGAGGTAATTTATACTCCAGGCCATTCTCCGGGCAGTGTATGTTACTACGAATCAGAAAATAAGTGCCTTTTTTCCGGCGATACTCTTTTTGCTGAGGGCAGTGTTGGCCGGACAGATTTGCCTGGAAGCGAGCCAGCTGAAATGGTTAAATCAATTTTCAAACTACTTAAATTACCTTCAGAAACGACGATTTATCCTGGCCATGGAATTTCTAGCACTATTGCCAAAGAAACTCTTGCCCATCGATCCTTCCGTTAACTTTTAAAGGTACCACCAATCAACCTCTCATTCATCTTGATTTTTGTATTATACTAATACTTATTTCATTGTCACAAATTGGGAGGAACTTCGTTATTCCTTATGATGGGTAATCAATTTGATCAGATTGATCCGAGGCTTTTAATCCAAAAAGCGAGGGCGGGCGATAGGGAGGCTTTTGGATATCTTTATCAAAGGTATTACGCGCCGGTGTTTCGTTATGTTTACTTTCGAATAAGAAGAAAAGAAGACGCGGAAGATTTGACGGAGACGGTTTTTTTAAGAACGTACCAATCAATCGAAAAATTTAATTATATCGGCCAAGAATTCTTAGCTTATCTTTTCATTGTCGCTAGAAATTTGGTAATTGATTTTTGGCGCCGGAAAAAGGAATTGCCATTAGATGACCAAATACTGAGTAAAGAAGATTACCCAGAGGATGAATTAGAGAGGGATGAGAAAAGTAGGATAATCCACCAGGCGATTCAAGGACTAAATACCATGCAGCAGGAAGTGGTTATATTAAAATTTATCGAGGAATTGCCAAATAACGAAATCGCAAAAATGCTCGGAAGAAGTGAAGAAGCGATTAGACAAATCCAATGTCGAGCTTTGAAAGCGCTAAGGGAGCGTTTAAAGGAAATTGATTCTGTGGAGTCTTTTGACACTAAAGTTTGAGGATACCAGAATTAAAAAAAGTTATGAAAGAAGATTTTGAAACAGTTTTTGAAAAATCAATTGAATTGAAAAAACAGGGGAATTCTTCTGAAAGAATAGCGCAATTTTATCCGCAATATAAAGAAGAACTTTTAGAACTACTTCCCTTGGTCGAAATTCTTTCGACCCAAGGAAAAAAACTTTCTCCTTCGGCCATGTCTTTTGACAAGACGTTGACGAGGATGACCGAGTTATCTTCAGAGAGGAATTCTATTTTTTCCTTTTATCCGATCAATTTATGGAGGAATGCCAGCATGTTAAAAAACTTGCCCTTAAAAATGGCTTTGCCGGTTGGCTTGGCCATGGTTTTGGCCTTGAGCACTGTCGCTGGGGCAATTTATTATAATACTCGCTCAAAAACTCCTGATCTAAACCAGACAAATGCCCTTAGTCATGGAAAGGATAATTCTGGAGAAAAATCTAGCCAAGATCAGGCGGCTTTGGCTAAACCTAGCAACGAAAAGGAACCAACAAACCAGTCTATTACCGCTGGAAATGCCAACCAAGTTTTAGAAAAAGCGGACAATAGCATTGCTGAAGAACTTAATCAAATGGATCAGGATTTGAAGGATCTAGATCAAATGAAAATTATTTCTGAAAATGAAGGAGGTGAAAAATGAAAAAGTATTTTCTAATAGCACTTTTGGCGATGATCTTAACTTTCCAAAGTACCAGTTTAACCTTAGCCCAGAATAAGGATGACTTGGGGTTAGGACGTCTGATCCAAGATGTCAAAGGAATGGAAAACAAGGCAAGCCGCACGGCTGAGAAAGAGGGCGATAATCTAGAGAGTCTCAAGAAAGTCGCCGAAAAAATGATCAGCAAGAGGAATGAAGAATTAAATAAGCTTATAGATCGAGTCAACGAAGACAAGCAACTTTCTGAAACGGATAAGTCTTCCTTGAAAAATGACATCCAAAATGTAATTAACGCTTTAAATGGATTAAAATCCAAGATTGACGAAGAGACTAATATTGAGGGCGTGAGAAATGACATGAAGCAAATAGTTAGCAGCTATCGAGTGTATGAAGTCTTGACCCCTAAGACACGATTAATCATTACTATTGATCGACTTCAAGCCCTATTATCTAGATTACAAGGACTGACTCCGAAGTTACAGGATTTGATCGACTCCTTGAAATTTCAAGGTAAGGACGTGACTGCTCTTCAGGCTTTACTTAATGACATCAATAATCAACTCTCGACGATTAACGTCCAACTTTCTACAGATAAATCCAATGTTTTAGGGGTAAGTGTTTCGACTAGTAGTCCTAAGGAGGTTTTTGATCAGGTGCAAAATGACCTGGCCCATGTTCGCAATGGCTTCACCAAGATTCGTTCAGACGTAGCCCAGATGAGGAAGGGCTTTAGGATTGTCCTAAATAACAATCCTTCCTCTACCCCATCCGCTAGCCCTTCAGCCCATGAAGACTAATAAAAAATGTTAAAATGGTGGTTAGCAAAAAATACCGTGAAGCGGTATTTTTTAAATAATCAAAATCGTCCAAGTACTATCTAATTAACTCCTTCACACTCCATTGGCTCTCTTTTTGAAGATGACGGAGAAGCTTTTGAGAGAGAGAAAGGCAGTGAGGTAGAAATAATTTTAAATAAATCAAGCCAGAATAGGCTGGCTAATCCTCCAACTAGGCCAAGGATTACTCCATCTGAGGAAAGCGCACCAAAGTGAAAAAGATTATGCAAGGCTGGGATATAGAGAACGAAGGCTAACAAAAGGGCGGTTCCGCCTAGAACCCAAGCCAGTGCCGTATTTTTAGAAGCAAACGTTTTATAAATCGGCAAGGTCCAAGAGCGATTGGTAAGGATTAATCCTAAGTTGCCCAGAACTAAGGTGATAAAAGTGGCTGTGCGAGCTTCTTCTCCAACCTTTCCTGCCCCTAGCATAATAAAGAAAACAGCCAGCGAGAAAACTAGGACACTCAAGCCTTGAAAAAGGCTTGCGAACAAAGTTTTTCTGGCCAGTAGGTGTTCATCAAAATTTCGTGGGGGTCGTTTCATAACATTACTCTCTTCCGGCTCGGCTTCAAAGACAGTTGAACAGGCTGGGTCGATGATTAACTCTAAGAAGGCAATGTGCGCGGGCAAAAGGACTAGCGGCAGGTCAAATAAAACGGGAATAAGGGTCATCCCGGCGATGGGAATATGAACCGCAAAAATATAGGAAACGGCTTTTTTTAAGTTATCAAAAATTCTTCGACCGAGTTTAACTGCAGCCACGATGGAAGAAAAGTCATCATCCAAGATAACAAGAGAAGAAGCTTCCCGAGCGACGTCCGTCCCCCGTTTACCCATAGCAATTCCGATATGAGCAGATTTTAGGGCTGGTGCGTCGTTTACCCCGTCACCTGTCATGGCAACGATTTCACCATTTTCCTTCAAGGCATTGACTAGGCGGAGTTTTTGCTCCGGGATGACGCGGGCAAAAACATTAACCAGTTTTATTCTCTCCCGCAATTCCAAGTCACTCATTTCCGAAAGCTCCGGCCCAGTGATGCATTGGTTTGGTTCTCTTAGGCCAATTTGCCTGGCGACACTGCAAGCGGTTTCTCGGTAATCTCCTGTAATCATGATCGTCCTGATCCCCGCTTCTTGGCATTCTTTGACGGAGGCCATAATTGTTGGACGGATTGGATCGGCAAAACCGATCAAGCCGCAAAATTCAAACTTAAAGTCGTGTTGCCCTTTAGGGAGCTGAGCGTCCAGAAAATAAGCGCGTGAAACGCCTAAAATCCTTAACCCGTCTTTCGCCATTGTATGAACCTGTTTTAAAATTTCTTCTTTTTCCTTTTCAGGAAGATGGCACAGGTCAACGATGGCTTCTGGTGCTCCTTTGGCGGCGATAACATACCTTTTTTCACTAGAAGAAGACCAAACGTGGGAAAGAGCCAGTAGTTCTTTCGAAAGAGGGTATTCCAAAACAAGATTCCAATTATGGTGAACATGTTCGGTGTCGGATAGATGCTTATCGAGAGACGACTTGATAGCTTTTTCGATCGGGTCGTAAGGTTCTTTTTGGCTGGCGAGCAAGCCAAATTCAAGAAGAGTGTGAAATTTTTCTGGTAGTTTCTTGGTTTCTTTACTTATATCAAAAAAATCTTCCTCGCAAAACATTTTTTCCAAGCTCATTTGATTAAAGGTAAGCGTTCCGGTTTTGTCGACGCAAAGCACCGTGGTAGCGCCAAGAGTTTCGATGGCGGGAGACCGTCTGGTCAGGACATTCATTTTTGCAATTCGCCAAGCTCCTAGAGTTAGGAAAACGACTAAGACGACGGAGAATTCCTCCGGTAACATGGCCATACTCAAAGTGAGTCCCGCTAACAAGCCATTCAGCCAATTTCCTCTAGTGAGGCCGTAGACGATGACGATTAGGAGGCAAAGGAATAGACCGACCAAGGCGAAATTTTTTATCAAGATGGAGGTTTCTTTTTGCAAAAGAGTTCCCTTTTCTTCAACTGACTGAAGGGCTTTGCCAATCTTGCCCATTTCCGTTTTACCTCCGATTGCTTTGATTTGGATAATTCCGTGTCCGCTGGTAACTAAGGTTCCAGAATAGACAAAAGGAAGATCGTCTCCACCAGGAGCTTTCGTTTCTACCGATCCATCCCAGATGGCCTTTCTGACTGGAACCGATTCTCCCGTCAAAAGCGACTCATCGATGGTTAAATTTGCGCAGGTTAGGATCAACCCATCTGCTGGAACTCGATCTCCCTCCGCGAGAACTAAAATATCCTCTCGGACCACCTCGCGCCCGGCGATTCTTTTTTGCTGGCCATTTCGGATGACTAAGGCCCGCGGGCTGGAGAGTTCACGTAGGGCTTCAAGAGCGTGCTCAGTCTTCCGTTCTTGGTAGAAAATAATGCCGATAACGACAAAAACGAAACTAAAGAGCATTAAGGCATCTTTAGCTTCGCCTAGTAAAAGATAAATCAGGCCTGCCGAAAGAAGAAGCAGTAGCATGGGTTCTTTGACCACGTCAACAAGGATTGTAAAAACACCCCTTCCCCTGTTAGCTGGGATTTCATTGGCCCCCTCTTCGGAGAACCTTCTAGCCGCTTCTTCCTCAGATAAGCCAGTAAGCAGGTCTAAGTTAAGTTTATCAACCATTTGTTTCCTTTTTAAGAAAGTAACTTATTCCGCCCATAAAACCAGGATTTTGTTTTTTCTACTACCAAAAAGTAAAGAAGAATAATCAAGATAAGGAAAAGAAAGAAAGAGCTTGGTAATTTGGCAAAGGAAAAATAGGATGAAAAAAAGCTTAAATTTGGTAAAATCATGCCTATGGCGACAATTGAGAAGATACTTAATGAAAATATTTTACTTGGCCGGCTTTTATAGAATGGCACAAAATGCGTTCGGATTGAAAAGATGATCAAAATTTGGGTAGCTAGGTTTTCGAGGAATAGGCCGGTTTGGAATAAATTTACCGAAGCGTGCAAAAGGTATAGGAGAATAAAAAATGTCGAAAAATCCATTAATGAATTAATCGGACCGAAAATGAGAATAAATTTCTTGATAAAAGATTTATCCCACTTTCTGGGGGTTTGCACCGCTTCCAAGTCGACGTTATCGGTAGGAATGGCAAGTTGGGAAATGTCATAAAGTAGGTTGGCCAGAAGGATTTGGATTGGTAGCATCGGCAAGAATGGCAAGAATAAAGAAGCTGCGGCGACAGTCAGCATATTGCCAAAATTGGAGCTAGTGACCATCATGAGATACTTGAGAATGTTAGCATAAGTTTTTCTCCCTTCAATTACTCCTTCTTGCAAAACCGACAAACTTTTTTTCATCAAAATAATATCTGAGACATCTCGGGCGACGTCGCTTCCGTTATGAACAGAAATTCCGACATCGGAACTTTTAAGCGGAGGAGCATCGTTGATCCCGTCTCCCAGATAACCGACTGTATGACCAGTTTCTTTAAGCGCTTGGATGATCTTTGACTTTTGTTCGGGAGTTAGCCGGGCGAAAATAGTAGTTTCCAGCGCCCTTTCTTTTAGGTCTGTTGGATGGAGCGAGTCGACTTCTGTTCCCGTCATGATTCCTTTAACCTCTAGTTTGATTTCTTCGCAGAGCCTTTTTGTCACCAGCTCGTTGTCTCCGGTTAAGATCTTTAAGCTGATTCCCAAATGGTTGAGTTGATTAACGGTCTTTAAAACTCCTTTTTGGGGCGGATCAAAAAAGGTTAAGAAACCTAGGAAAACCAAATCTTTTTCGTCTTCTACTTCGTAGGAGTCCTTTTTTTCGATTTCTTTAATCCCGACGATCACGACCCGAAAGCCGCTTAAGCTAAATTGCTCATATTTTTTCTGAACTTTTTCCAAGAAGTCTTTCGAGATTTTCTCGACCCTCTCCCCTTCTCGGTACCGGTCCATGGTCGGAATAGTTCGGGGAAGAGAGCCTTTAGTGACCAGGAAAAGCCTGCCGTTTTGCTTGTTTTTTAAGACTACGGAAAGTCTTTTTCTTTCAAAATCAAAGGGAATTTCGTCCACCTTTTCAAAGTCTCCAAAAACGGTTTTTCCCCTATTTTTAAGTAAGGCATGGTCGAGAGGATTCCTGAATCCCGCTTGGAAATGGCTGTTTAGTAAACCATATTGGAGGACTTCTTGGTTTTCCCTCCCGTTAATGTCCTCAAAACTACGGACTGTTATTTTGTCTTCGGTTAATGTTCCGGTTTTGTCTGTGCATAAGATATCCATTCCTCCTAGATTTTGGATTGCCGGAAGGTATTTGACGATGACTTCTTTTTTGGCCATCTTCGCCGCTCCTTTGGCTAAATTTATGGTTAAGATGACCGGTAAAAGCTCGGGGGTCAAGCCGACGGCGAGGGCTAAGGCAAAAAGAAACGAATTTAGGATGTCGTGCTTTAAGGCTGCGTTGGCTAAGAAAACGAAAAGGGTTAGGAGCAAAACGCCACGCATCAAAAGGAAACCAAATTCGTTTAGGCCTTTATCGAAGGAAGTTTCCGGTTTTGCAGTTTGGATCTCTTTGGAAAGTTGGCCAAATTCGGCTTGTTTTCCCGTGGCAAAAACCACTGCCCTTCCCTCTCCAGAAATGACATGGGTGCCCATGAAGGCGATGTTCTTTCTTTTGGTCAGTTCGAGATGTTCTTCACCGATCCTTTCGGCTGATTTTTCCTCAGGGTACGACTCTCCGGTGAGGGTGGATTCGTCAATAGAAAAATCTTTGGCGTGAATAATTCGGCAATCTGCTGGGACGATGTCTCCAACGGAGAGCAGGACGATATCCCCAATGGCGATATGGGAAAAAGGAACCTCTTTTTGATTGTTCCCTCGAAGCACGGCGGTTGTCAAAAGGACTTTTTGTTTTAGTTTATCTGCCTCGTTTTGGGCTTGATAATGCTGATAAAAGTTTAAGACACCACTGATAAAAATAATGGCCAAGATAATAACAAAATTAGTGGCTTCTCCCAAAAAGGCGGAGACTAAACCAGCAAAGATTAGTAGAAGGATCAAAGGGTTCAAAAAAGTGGAGATGAACTCAAAAAAGAGGTCGAATCTTCTTCTTACTGCTAATTCATTTAGGCCGTAAACTTTTAGCCTTCGTTTGGCTTCTTTTTCAGATAAGCCTTCTTCGGAAGTTTGGAGAAGCTTAAATATTTCGCTTTTTTCTTTGGTCCACAAGGGAAAATTATTGGTCAGGCTTTCCATTTTAAAAAAAGACTCCCATCTCTTTGAGCATACTTTAAAGCTGGGCTGGCCGTCAAGGGAGAAGATGCTTGGATGAAGATCTTTACTTTCAGAAGGAGTTTTTTTATAATCGTCTCGTAGGAGGGTTTATGGCAGAAGACTTGCGTGAGGACTTGTATTTAAAGCACCGCCCCAAGAACGTTAATGTTGTCCATGAAAAAATGTTGGGATTTCAAGATCGGGTAGCTTTGGTAATCACTACGGGAATTGGAACGATGTATGCTGTTTATTTCTTCGGTGTTTTCATGACAGGTTGGATGATCTGGCAGTCAACCTTAAGCAAACCCTTTGACCCCTATCCCTTTGCCTTTTTACTGTTTCTTGGGAACATTATCCAGTTGCTCTTGATGCCTTTGATCATGGTGGGGCAAAATATTCAGGGACGGCACGCGGAGCTTCGGGCGGAGGAAGAATTTAAAACGACGGAATCTATTTACCAAGGAATAGAGCAAATATTATCTCGTTTAGAAGAGCAAGAAAAGAAAATTCAGTGTCAATCAGAACTGATTGAAAAGCTAACAAAGAATTAAAATTATTCCTTTAGTACGCTGATCAGATCTTCAAGGTAATTTTCGAAGTTATCTAGGCTTTCAACTCGAAGGGTTTTGCTTATTAATCCAGAAGCCATGATAGGGATTTCGTGTTCTTTGGATGTTAGACCAATAACTTCCTTTCTTAAACTGAAGGCAAAACCGACTTCCGCTCCCCAATTAGGCGATTCGTTCATCGCCACAACTAATATTTTTTTGGCATTTTTTATTCCGTTAGTGTTTTGATTGAATATCTCTTCGGCCTTTCCTTTTTGATTGGTGTCTCTTTCTGGAAAGTAGCAAGAGAAACCTTTTGACTCAAGGGCTTGGCAAAGTTTTGGATTGAAATCAACGTTCCAAGGGTGATGGAGCGTTGAGGTTAGGAAGATATCCTTCATCTGAAGTCCCTTTAAAAAAGCATACCACGAACCTCTGGCTTCGTAAACTGGTTAAAAAAGTGGGTGCTAGAAATCTAGACACCCATTTTTCTCCACTAATCGATTTTGATGAAGACGGGAGCAACTCGGAGAGGAAAACTCATTTCGTTTTCGGCTACTCCTCCTTTTCTTTTATCTTCCTCCCACGAAGTCAGCTTGATGACTACCCAGATTATTCCGACTCCTACCATGAACCAAGAGGTAAGTTCCGCGAGGATAGAAATGACTGTCTCCACTCTTTCTCCTTTTAGGTTTGGTAAACCCGTCCGAAGGAAATTAAGGAAGCGAGCCTTTTAAAGAGGGCAAGAAAGACATCCTCGTAAAGATCGACTATCTTTATCCTGCCTTCTTTAAGACATTGCCCTAATCGTTCCCTCCAGATTTCTTTTTCTTTGAGCCAACTCGAGCTTCCCCAAGCGATAATTGTGAGTTGTCTTTCGTTGGCTATCACGAAACCGATTGGAAAAGGTTTTCCAGGATTTGTGCTTTCAATGATTTCTTTTAGAGATATTGGCGTGAAAGATTTTTCTCGAAGGTAAAAGCCGAGACAAACCTTTCCCTTTAGCCCTATCTCATAACCAACTAATCTCCAGTCCTGATATTCGGGAAACCATTCCTCGTGATTTCTTCGGATCTCTTCCGGCGTCCATCCTTCGATTGGAAAATGGACGACGAAATTACCTAGAGCAATTATCTTTCCCCCCTTTCTCTTGCAGACTGGCTGAGGAAACCAATAATCCATTTCTCTCCTCCATTAGGGTTCTTAGAGAGATGCAAGGATGAAATTTAATATCTAATCTCTCCACTTTCTATAGTTAGAAATTATAAAGGATTATGCGTCTCACTGCAACCTTTCTTGTATTAGCTTAGCTGTTGCTACATAACTTAGGTTAATCTTAAGATGAGAGTTACAAGGAGGTGTTTTAGAATGACAAAGTTGTACGTGGGAAATTTGCCTTTTGGTATTACTGATCAGCAGTTGATGGAGATGTTTTCTAAATTTGGCAAAGTTGATTCGGCGGCGGTGATTATGGACAAATTTTCTGGGAAGAGTAAGGGATTTGGTTTCGTAGAGTTGGAAAACGATGAATCGGCCCAAAAGGCTATTAAAGAACTTAACGGGGTTCAAATGGATGGAAGAAATGTTACGGTGTCGGTTGCTAGGCCGAAAAGATAAATAGACTAACGTGTTAGGAAATTAAAGACGGCTAATGTCACGTTTAAGATTGTCAGAGAAACGATAACTATCGTTAACAAAAACATTCTTTGTCCCCCAGCTCTTGAGGATTGGTCAAACTTTCTTATTGACTCCATTAGGCGGACGAAAATTTCAGCATGAGCGGCTTCAGTATACTTTCGATCCTCATTATTTAGTAGCATGTTAATGATTTCTTCATTAGTTTGTTTTTGAGGATTTTCCATATGCTTATTATAGCAAACTGTTTGTTAAAGATGTAATATATTCTTATATGGAAATTTTGGATATCGTCGATAATAAAGATTGCGTGATTGGATGTGCACCAAGGGAAGAAATCAAGGAAAGACTTTTGTGCCATCGAATAGTCCATATCCTTATTTTCAATGAACAAGAAGAGATGGCCCTTCAATTAAGTAGCCAGAATAAGGCCTTTTGCCCAGGACACTGGGGGACGGCTGTGGGTGGACATGTGAAATCAGGCGAAAATTATGAGCAGGCAGCCTTAAGGGAATTGGAAGAAGAATTAGGGGTAAAAATGGAATTTCAATTTTTCCAAAAAGATTATTTTGAGAATATCTGGGGGTTGCCAAAATTTATCGTCACTTTTACAGCGATTTTTAACGGTCCGTTTAAAGTTAATCCCGAGGAATTGGAAAAGATAGAATTTTTTAACCTTAGTAAAATCCAAGAACTAATTGATAATAAAGAAAAATTTCATCCTGAATTATTGTTTCTTTTAGAAAAACACTACGGAATAAAGAAAAGTAAATGATTACTTTAACCGTTTGGGAGGCAAAAAGTTTTAAGGAAAAAGTGATTGGCCTTCTGAGAGAAACTGTTCCCACTCCCCTACTGATCAAAACCCGTTTTGGGATTCATACCTTCGGAATGAAGTTTTCGATCGATATCTTAATTTTGGATCAAAGCAACAGAGTTGCTTCTCTGAAAGAAAATCTTTCTCCTAACAGAATCTTTTTGTGGAATCCGTGTTACAATCTGGTGGTTGAATTACCTTCAGGAACAATTAAGGGAAAGAAGATAAAAACTAGTGACCAAGTCCATCTCCAGTTTTCTTCAATTAACTTTTCCTAACCTAATAACAGGGATAAAATTGTTGCTCCGCCAGCTAAGAACATTATTCCGGTAATAATCCAGCCAAGAGTAGTGATGCCAGGATGATTAACTCTCTCCCCCATAACTTTTTTATTACTACTGATTAGGACAATAAGGATTAGGACAATTGGAGCAACTAGCCCATTAACGACTGCCGAATAGATCAGGGCCTTGATGGGATCAATGTTAAAGAAATTAATTAAAAGGCCAATTAAAGTGGAGATAATAATCACCCCGTAGAAGGAACGAGCTTCTCCTAATTCTCGATATAGTCCGTATTTCCATCTTAGACTTTCAGAAATGGCGTAGGAGGCTGAGCCAGCTAAAACTGGGATAGCTAATAATCCTGTTCCGATAATTCCGATTGCAAATAAAAGGTAAGCTCCTTCTCCCGCTAAAGGACGCAAGGCTGCAGCGGCATCCGCGGCAGTGCTGATGTTTGTGACCCCGTTGGCATAAAGAGTGGCGGCACAGACGGCGATTATGAAAAACATTACCAGATTTGAAAGAAACATTCCTGACCAGATGTCGATCCGCATATTTTTAATTTCTTTATTTGTGGTTTCTTCTTGCCTCGCGGCTATACTGGTCTTACCCTCTAAAATTTGCTCTTCGACCTCCTGAGATGTTTGCCAAAAGAAAAGGTAAGGAGAAATTGTAGTTCCTAAAATACCGGTAATAAGAAAAATCTGCTCTTTAGAAAATGATAACGAAGGCATGACGGCACTTTTTAATAGTTGACTCCAATCAAGTCCTTTTATCAAAAAAGCGGTAAAAACATAAGATAGCAGAACTAGCGCCAACCATTTAAGATATCTAGCGTATTTTTCATAACTAGTGAATATTTGAAGGGTAAGACTAAGGGTTGTAAACCCAATAACCAGAAGGCCAAAATTTAAATTCGGAACTAACAGTTGGGTCGCTTTTGCCATTGCGCCAAGGTCTGCCCCAATGTTTAGGGTGTTGGCGACGAATAATAATGAAGCACAGATGTAAAGAACCCACTTTGGATAATGCAGCCTAATGTTCGCAGCTAGTCCTCGACCGGTAACTAAGCCAATTCGGGCGCACATCTCTTGGACGGCTGCCATCAAGGGAAAGGTAAAACCGGCCAGCCAAAGAAGTTGAAAGTTGTATTGAGAACCGGTTTGGGAATAAGTAGCGATTCCGGAAGGGTCATCGTCAGCTGCTCCGGTAGTTAAACCTGGGCCGAGGATACGCCAATACTCTTTTGCCTTTTCAATAGGTTGATTAATCGCGAATGTTTCGCTGATTTGTTGCGAAGTTTCAAGAGTTTTTTCAATGGCTATCGCCGGTGTCTCGACTACTTTTTCAAAAAGTTCTTCCGCCATTAGACGCCCCCTTGAAATAAGATTAACTAAGTTAGCAAAAACCGTCAAGTAGGTATTTGGAGTTTATTGGGTAGTGCTAGACGCAGTAGAACCTGCGGTTGGAGTAGCAGGCAAGATGGGAAGGGTAGAAGAAGCTTTATTTTTAAGCAATTTTAAGTCTTGGGAAATTTTTTGGGCGTCTTTCCATGCTGCTTGAAGGTCTTGATGCCCGATCTGAAGAAGTACTCGGGCGCTTTGAAGAATGGTTTTATTTCCTGGGTAACCAGCGGGGGCAAGAGGCAGAACGGCGCTTTCGATTTTTTGGTACTGTTGGCCTGCTTCGGTTATCTTATTTTGCATATCTGACAAAGTAGCTTGAGTAGAAACGATTTCCTTTCCTATTGCTTGGGCTTGTTGGATTCTTATTTCGAGTTTAGCAGAAAGTGACGCAAGCTTTTCAGCCGTTTCGCTCATAATGTCTGCAGCCGCCAAAAGGTGGATTTTAGGAATATATAAAAGATAAATCCGATAGGAAGTGACGATGGCTTTTACATCTTCCTTAAGCGTGGCAACATCTACGTCGCCGTTGATTTTTGTTTTAAGGGATGTAAGGGCAGTTATTTCTGACTGGATTTGGCTGTTTAGGGAAGCTTTTTGGGCAGCAGAGAGCTTTTTGATAGAAATAATTTTTTGGGTTAGCTTATTCAAGGAGACCAACCGACGGTTAATTTCGTTCTCGGCCTTTGTTTTCAGAGTTGCCACTTTCTGATTTTGCTGATTTGCCTTTTGGTTAGTTTTTGCACTTTCAGTCGTCTGCGCTAAAGCCAGCGAGGGGGTAACAATTATCGTGGCTAGAATAGTAATAGCTAGTAAGAAAGTCTTTCCCATAAAGCTACTCCGAGAGGTCTCCTTGCTGATCGTTAAAACCTTGGTCTACAGCTGCTGCCTCATTGCCTAAGCTATTTAAGTCTTTCTCGACGCTTTGAAGATCTTGATCGATTTGCTGATCAGAAGCAACACTTCCAGTAGCGGTAGTTGCCCTACCGGAAGAGTTTGATTGGGTTGCTTGGTTAGAGTTGCTTGTGATAGCATTTTGAATGGATTTAGGGCTGCTTGGCTTTAGCACTTGGTAAATGAACAGTATGCCAAGAATTACAACAATGATGATAAAGGAAATGGCTAGAGGAAGCTTACTTTCTGGTCGATGTGGGTCATTTGAAGGACTTAAATTGTTATCAACTTTCTCAGGGGACAGGACCATATATTTTGTATGTTAGTACAATAGAGTTTAGGCTGTCAAGGACGATGATTGGGGTAATCAAAAGAAGTTGGCACATAACCATTAGGAGTAGATAATATGGTTATGTATAAATTTAATCAAATTCCCTCAGAAGCCCAAATTAAAAAGTATCTTCGAAGGATTGTCTTCGGAAAGAAT
>JAMCZT010000036.1 GCA_023485445.1 Patescibacteria group bacterium | reverse complement strand
TGATTTAAATACGATTTACACCGCTTATCAAAATATTGAAGACCAAAAATTAAGGCAGCGAGTTAAGAAAATATCCCAGAAACTATATAAACAAATTCAAAATTCAAACAGCCAAGTTAAAGATATTGATTGGATATGATTATGTTCAAGAAGTATGAACTAGAAAACATTGATACATTTATTTCATCTTTCAATAACGTAGCTTTAGGAAATTTAATACGAATTTCGGACGAAAAACAGGAAAATCCTGACGCAATTTGTGTGTTAAATGGAAACAGAAAAGTTGGCATTGAAGAAACAATGGTAATATTACCTGAAGAGGCTGATCCAAATTTATCGAGAGCGCCTTATGACCAACGTCTTGGATACAATCCTATGCCGATAATTAACCAAGTAATATCTCGTATTAGAACGAAGTCTATTAATGATTATAAGGATCAAGATATTGAAGAAATATGGTTAGTTATTTCAGGGGGAAGCTTTATATCAGATCACGATTTAGACGATACATTAAGAGAAACGGATTTGCCTAAAAAATTTGACAGAATATTTATAAGTCAAGGAATTTATTCTGGGTTTGCTGAGATAAAGTTAGTTGATAAGTAATTATACTTAATAGTTTTATTTTTCCTGGAGGGTCCTCCTCTCCTAAAAATGTTCTCGGATTAACTGGTATTCCCCAAACATCAATTTGTAGATGGACATGAGGACCGGTTGCCCAACCAGTTTCACCTTCTTTGCCGATTATCTCTCCAATAGCAACCTCCTGTCCTTCAGTCACGTCAATTTCGCTTAAATGGCCATAAATTGAGGTAATATTGTTTCCATGATCGATAATAACGTGCTTGCCAAATCCCCAGGAAATTTCGCCAGCGTAAATTACTTTCCCCGGCATAATCGCGACTACGTCATCGCCAATTTTCCCATCCGGATTGGCGATATCAATTCCGGAATGAAAAACTTGATAGGGAAGATCTGAGTCGCCAAACTCTAAAGTGACCACTCCTTTCACCGGCCAAACGGTCGTCGCTTGGATTGTATTATACTTCGTCCCATCCGGATAGAAAAGCTCGATTGATTTTGTCTGCGGATTGTAATGGGCTAGCGCATCCGAGACTAGGCTAATTCCCGATTGAGTCAAAACAATCACGGCGATAATTGGCAAGGCTAAAATGACCACAAACGTAAAAAGCAAATACTTCAGCTCGTTTCGATAAGAAAAAATTAAAAAAGCATTTTTTAATAAAATTGCTTCCATATTAACTCGAATAAACTTCTCCCGGGTCAGTCGTGATTAATGGGTGCTCTTTTTCCGAAGCCACCACCTTTAAGGCCACGTGGTTTTGATCGGCGATAATTAACGCTTCGCCTCGATTACAAGTTAATAAAAACTTTTGTTCATATTCGCTTAAGTTAAATTCTTCCGCCACTTTTCGAATAGTCGTGGTGTCTTGCTTCATTAAAATTCTCAATGATGATTGGGAAGCAATGGCTTTGCCGTATTCATTGTTTAAGAAATCGCTGGCCTGCTGGGAAATAATCGTTACCCCTAAGTAATACTTTCTAGCCCGTCTGACTAACCCCGAAATGAACCGAGCGCTTTCTTGATGCTGCAATAAAAGCCACCCCTCATCAATCACTAGTATTCTTTTTTGAGGCTTGGCTTTCACTTGGCTATGAACAAAATTAGCAATCACCAACATCATCACCGGCCTTAAACTTTCGCTTAAATCTTTAATGTCAAAGATAATTAAGCGGTTATCAAGCTTAATGTTAGTTTGGGAATCAAAGACGGAAGATAATGAACCTTTAATATACTTTTCCAAGCGTAAGCAAAGATCTTTTTGTTTCATTTCTCTTAAAGTTTTATAGAAATCCTTAAGAAGGGGATACTCCCTTATTTTGGTCGATTTTCTTCCTTGGCTCCAGCCTAAACGTTTGTAGATTTGAAAGATCGCCTTATCGATCACGGCCTTTTCTTTGGCGGTACCAGCTTCTAACATCAAAGAAATAATTTCCGTTAAATCCTGAATATGATCCGATAAGCTTTCCTGCCCGTGCGAGTTCAAAGTTAAATCAAAAGGATTAATCTTTTCTTTAGACTTGGCGGAAACTTTAATGTAAGTTCCCGATACTGATTCGGAGAGTTGCTGATATTCTCTTTCCGGATCGATCACGATCACTTTGGTGCTCTGCATCAGTTGCCGAAGTATTTCAACCTTGGCGGTATAGCTTTTCCCGGCTCCCGATTGAGCAAAAAGAATGCTGTTAGCGTTGGTTAAAGAAAATCGATCTAAAATAACTAACGAGTTATTTGATTTATTGATTCCATAAAGTATGCCTGACTCCTGAACCAATTCGGAAGAAACGAAAGGAAAAGTCAATGCAGCGGAAGAGCTATCTAAATTTCTTTTTTGATTTAAAATGTTCTCTCCACGAGGCAAAACTGACTGCAAAGCTTCTAGTTGCTGCAAGGTGGCGGTTTTAGAATAAAATAGCTTAGTGGAAAGAACTGCTTCTAAACTGGCCGTAATTTTGTTTAAATCCGATAATGTATCGGCGGTAATAGTGGCGTAAATGGAAATCTGGAAAAGCTTTTCTTGGCCCCGCTGGATTTTGTTCTTCAAATCAATTGCTGACTCCAAGGGATCAGTTAATTCGGAACCAACTATTTTACCGGAGCGCTGCATTGCCCGTCTGGTTGATTCCAATTCTGTAATTTTGCGATTTAGTTTTGGCAGAGCCAGAAATGGATCAATTGTTTCAATGTGGTAGGAAATATCAATGTTGTGATTAAAGTTAATAAACATGTTTAACCAACCCGTTGTTGCCACGTAAGGATAACCAGAAATAAATATGGTGCGGATAAATTTATCTTCTAACCTAAGGTAAGTCGGAAACTCTTCCAAACCAGAATAGGAAATTAAATCAACGCTGTCTTGTTGCCCGAAATAGAACTGAGCTAATTTTTGCTCGGATCTTTTCTTACCGTGCTTAATTAAAAACATCTTAACCTCCAACTGATTCCATCAAACTAACGTATGCTTGGCTTTTGAGTTCTTGAATTTTTGAACGATTCGGGTTGTAGAAACTGTAGAAAAGCTCCAAGATTTCCAGGCTGTCTAGCACTTTAGCTTTCATGCCTAAGTTTTCTAAACCTTTCACGATTAAGTCCTGGCGAAGACGGAGTTGTTCTTTAATGAGTTCAAAATCATTTTGCTTTTCAAAGTGATCGTAAGAAACAATTAAATAGAACCTTCGCGATAAAATTTTGCTGCCGGAGACTAAATTCTTAATAAAAGCGCAGTAATTCTTAACTTGAGCTTTATACACCTTTTCTGTTTCGGAATCTTCGGCTTTCGACATCTGTTCCAAATACCTCTCAATATCTACTTCCCGTACCCGAATCAAGACTTGGATCGGGCAGGGGAGCGAGTTTAAGAAACTTTGAAAGCTCTCTATTAAAACGTCCTGTTCGGAATCGCTTTTCAATTCAAAATTAACCGAGGAAGTTTCAATCGCGATTCGGTATCTGTTATCCGGCAAGATTAAAATCCCGTCTTTAACTTCTTTGATTCTAATCTGGCCTCGAGAACTAACTTTATCTTTTGATTTGGTTAACAACCACATTTAAACCTCCTTTGGTACTAGGAATAAACGCCAGTTTATACTTTCTTCCCGAAATTAACTTTTCAATCGCCATTAAATTACCTTGATCAATTACCGTTTCTTTTGCCTCAAAATCTTTTATCTCTTCAGCCTGATTTTTAGATGATGCAATTTTTAAATCCACCGACTGATTTTCTACCTCTCTTAAATAAAGATCGTTTTTGTTAAAGAGATAGTATTTTGGCCGCAAGTTATAGACCCCTGTTACTTTCAACCACTCTAGAACAATCTTTCCTTTGATTCTAATAGCTAAGGTAACGCAAACTAAGAAAAAGAAACCGCTTAGAATAATCTTGTAAAGAACCACACCCGAGCGAGGCGGAAGAACTAGATAAATAATCGCCGAAGAAAAAAGAAAGATCATAAGAAGCATCAGTTGAGTGGAATTTAAATTCCCGGCAATTTTATCTTCAACGGTAGTAATTTGGGCTGGAATGATCGTTGTTTTCATAAGTTATCCTTTCGCCTCCCTGACAACTGCTTCTTTACTTCCTGCTTGGCTTCCTCCGCCAATCACGTTTAAGATTTGCCCGCCGATCTTTTTCACTGCCCCATTCTTTGAAGTATAGAAAACCATTTGCATCATCAAAGACGGAGTTTTCAATAAGGTAAAGAACAAACCAATGCTAACTAATATGGAAATCACGGAATTAGTTCCCGACTGGCCGGGAATGGTTAAAAAGGCTGACGCGAGTTGAATAATGACCACGTGGATAAAGATGCTAAAAATAGTGACTAAGTAACCACGAACGGCAATTTCCGCAAGATCAGCCGTTTTAGGAATGGCCCAGATTAAAAAAAGAAGCGGCGATAAGGCCGCTCCTAAAGCAATCAAAATCATTCGACTGATATAAAACAACATTAAGACGATGACCAGAATGACAAAAAGAATCATAAAGACCAAAGTTATCAAAGAGGTTGCCCCGGAAGCTAAGGAAGTTGGATCAAAAGCATTTAACACCCAGGCTTTTTCTATCCCGCCGGTTGCATCCAGTACTGTTTTAATCAAAGCGTTATTCAAAGAAATGATCCGGTCGATTAAAAAGATAGAAATATTGGCTCCCAGGAAGGCTAGCCCAACACGCGGAAGAATTTGTTTAAACTCCAGTTCTTGAAAACCAAAAGTATCGGCGCTCATTAATTGCAAGCCAAGCAAGGCCAGCACCAGAACAAATAAAGAATCGGCGATGCCTAAAGTCACTAACCAGAAGTTAAAGATAACCGAATTGGAAGCAACGCTCGGAGTAGTGGTTAGAAAGCCAATTACTCCGTCGACTAACGGTTTAGTGGCGCTTTCAATAATGTTTTGCAAGAAACCGGCAATTGCGTCGATTAAAACTTTCGTTAGTCCACCTGTTGTGTCAGCCGGCTGAATGGGGGATAACGAAAATTGATTGGTTGGGGTAGCGGTAGAAGAAGTATTTAGAGCGTTGCTAAAGATCGATTGAATAACGGTCGCCGCTAACACCAACGCCAAACCTAAAAGAGCGTTGCGAATGGTTTTCTTGGCAGAGGCGATCGCTTCTGGATTGCCGGCCGAAGTAACGTAAAGGTAACCGCCGCGGATAAGAAATAGAACGGAGGCTAAAGAAGAAATAAGAACGATAAGGCTTAGCGTCTCGGTTGCGTAACTTTTGATATCCCCCGAAGCCGCATTTGCCGGGCAGGAAAATATGACCATTAGCCCAAAGAAACAAATCAGGCTAAAAATAATTTTCATATTGCCCTACCTTTTTACTTGAAGGCAGAAGTTGCTAGCTGCGTCACAATGTTGCTTAAGACAAACGCCCCCAGAATGATCGCTAGTCCCAATCCAGAATAAAGAATCGTGCGCTTTGATCGCTCCAAGGATTCAGGGTTGCCGGAACTGGTGACGTAGCCAAAACCTCCCCATACAAAAAAACCGGCTGAGACTAAGCCGGCTAAAGTAACCAAAACTTGGATAATACTTTGGATAAAGCTTTGGATTTTGGAAACATCCGGATCATCAGCAAAAACGGGAGACGCAAAGATTAAGGCCGTCAAAATAAGTCCGTTAATAACAATGGCTTTTTTCATGATTTCACCTCCTTTCAAGAAAAAGATTAAATCATGATTAAAGATTAAGTTGAAAATTGAGGGAGAAATATCCCGCTTTAGAGAGGCTAAAGCTTTGGCGGGCAGGCGGGATATGAGAATTGGTAACTTAACTCTCATTAGATTCCGCCTTGTGACTTCAAAAAAGACCACAAAAATAGCTGCCATATAGGCAGCCTTCATCTTAAGACCTAATCTAGCATATTCAATCATAGCCTGTCAATACCCTTATAATTACAGAGACTGTTCGTCTGGGTATTTATAAACAAAAAAATAGCGGAAACTCAATCTATTGAAAGAATTTCCGCCAAAGGCAGGACGACACCGAACTTTACTGCACGAAACTTCACCTAACCACACGGAACATTACGAAACAATATTTGGACAGAAACGTAGAAGGAGGATGGATATTTCAACTCCTTCTTTCCATAACAGCACGAAACGAGACGAGACTCTACTAGACCCAACTGTACTAGACAATATTAAGCAAGATTTAAGTGGAGGAGGAGAGTCTTTTCCAAGAAACTCCTCCCAAGGTTTCGTCAAAACAGGACAAGACGAGACCTGACTTAACAGAGCTGCACAAGACAACACAGCATAAAAGCTTTCTTTTCCTACGAAACCACCTCTTTCCCTTGGATTACTCTTACCGCCTCTGAAATGCATTCTTTGAGGGTCAGATCTGAACGATAAGCCTCTTCCAACCACTTCGGCAACGACGCAAAGACGAATCGTCGAAACTGTTGAGAGACAAAAATAGTGACTCCAACGTCTTCGGCACTTCGAATGTTTCGGCCTCTAACTTGAAGGGCATCCATCATGGCCCGCCACAACCAGACTGACCAGCGCTGATTTCGGAAACGTTTTTCTTCAAAAAGCGTCCCCGGATCGTAAGGCGAGGGGTAGGACGGCCGAAGGAAAAAGATCACCGGCGCTAGGCTTCGGGGAAGATCGATTCCTTCGCCATAATTTGCTACCGTTCCAACCAGAACATCTCCTTCCCCGTCTTTGAACTTCATCGCCGCCTTTTTGGGTGGAACGCCGTTTCCATAACTAATTGCTCTTATCCCCTTCTTAGCACACAGGTTCAAGAACATCGCGCGTTCAGCATCAGAAACAACCACCACCAAACTTCTGATACCTTTTTCAGCCAGTTGTTTACACGAGGTCGCCATTTGGCGAAGCGATCCTTCCGGTTCTCCCTTACCTCGATTTTTCACTGATAGATCAGGCGTGTCCTTCGGGATCAGAATTCGGGCATTTGCCACTGGAAAATCGGAAGGAAAGCTGTAGAACTTTCCTTTGATTCCCGTTTCAAACCCGAAAATCTCCGCGTTACTGATCGTCGCTGAGTAGGCTACGGTTAATCCACTAGAAGGCAAAAGTTTTCTGATGAGCGGCCCAACGTAGTAGGCTTTGATAACCAGTTTGTGTTGAACTCTCTTTCCTTCGTCGAGTTCTTCATTATAGAATCCGTAGGTGTAGTTTAGGGCTTGCCGTCGATCAGTCGAAAGAGAGTATTCGAAGGCCTTCAAGTATCGACCGAGTTCGTAAACGCCTTTCTCCAAACGCCGAAGAGTTTCCATGTTTTCGTTTGTGTCGATTAATCCTCGTTCAACCGCCTCGCCAATTTTGTACTTTAGACTTCTTAGATCAATTTGGAGAAGGGTTGACATCAGCTCCTGGATTTCTTCGTCTTCCAAAAGAGTCGGGCGTTTAGAAGGTTTGCTTCGGGCAATTTTGATCATGGTATCCAAGAACTTTTGCAAGCCTAAAGCCTCGTCCAGATCCACACCTTGAAGCAGCTTGATGGCCGTTCGGATGTGTGCATCGGTGATTTCGAAGCTTAGAGCGTTACGTACTACCTGAGCGATCCGATGAGCCTCATCGATTATCAGCACCGCTGGTTCATCCCATTCTCGAGTGTAAAGCTGGGTGTAAAGGTAAAAAGCCATAGTGCAAACGACGATTTCGGCATGTTTCGCCTGGTACTTTGCCCATAGATACGGACAAGGTGTTTCCCCCGGAACTTTCGTCTGGCCCGTTTCCTGGTCCACCCGGTGAGGGCAATCGGAGAGCATCATGCAAGGAATTTCCTCCGCGGTGAATTCCTTATCCGGGAAATAGGAGCACAGGTACTCGTTGCGTCCATAGACAACAGTGACTTCTGGGTGAAGCGACTTCACCTGATCAACCAAAGTTTTCGTTGGGACAATGTAAAAGAGCGGTTTCTTTCCTAAGTCAGCGGCTCGTTTTAGCACAGTGTAACCAATAGCTGTCTTTCCGCTGCCGGTCGGAAGTTCCAGGATGATCGGTTGCCCTTCATCCTGATGGCGAGCGATGACTTCAAGGCCTTGCATTTGATTGGGATGAATGTTTGGATACTGTTCCCAAGGAAAATGCGCCAGAAGTTCAGGGCTTTGCTCGCCTTGATGGTTCTGATGGTGCAGTTGATTCAATTTCCTCTCCCTTTCAAAATTTAAGTTCTGCTTTCTGCCGAACTTGTTTCAGGATTTTAACACAATCAAACCCTAAAACAAAATCTGCATAAAAAGAGGCGAGAGGTCAATCTTTCGAAAGAAACTCTCGCCAAACCAGTACACCACAAAAAATGACCGTACCAGACAGAACATCACAGTAGCTAACCCTACGCGACTGAACCCGACAAGACAATATTTGGTATTGGTGGGGAAGCTAACCTTCCGGAATAACTTCCCCTTTGGTCAACAAAACCCGACCGAACGTGACCTTACCAAACTTTAGCTTACCGAACCCAACAATACCGTATCGGACCGAACAGGACAATATCAGGAATGGGGGAGGAGATAACCTTCCGGACTAACTCCTCCTACGGCAACGAAACCAAACGGCACTTCACGCAACCGCAGATAACTTTACCTTACTTCATCGGGTCGCGATGGATTGTGTTAGCTTAGCTTTTTCCAGTCTACCACATTGAACATTCCGAAATCGCCGCTGTTGCGAGGACCAAAGGCACCAATGCCGTACATCGATCCTGCAACCTCAAACAGCTGTCGAACGGATTTGTCGTCCACCTCGGAGTCCTTTACGGAGACAGTCGCCTCGAATCCCCAGCGATCGAACCTCGGCCGAACCAAAACAATCATTATCCTTCGGCCGGCACTCTCGTGTTGGCCTTTCTGGATGTCAACTTCCCAAGCGTTATCGAAGTCCAAACCAGGCTCGTCTCTCAGTCCAAACGGGATAAACCGTTCTTGGATTCTTAAAAACGCCGGCAGCAATGTTGAATCCGCTGTCGACATTTTCTTTCTCCCCGAGTAAGTCACGTGACGCCCAGCCGATGCCAAACAGGCAAAAAGCATTCGTCTAGGAATGCCTATCCTACCTGTAGCACCGTTTTCGCGATGTAGCTTTTCGGCTGCTTCTTCTTTTGCGGGGCGGTCCTTAACCTTCGGTTGCGAAACGCCTTTCCGTAAGGCTTCTAAAATTTCCTCTGTCGGCTTAGTGAACATTACGGGACTTTCGCCCTCGCAATAGACCCTAAACCTGCTCCAGCCTTCACGCGACATGACAGCATTAGTTTCGCTCAATTTTTCTTTCCCCTTTCTTTTTTTGAGCACCAGCAAATAAGCTTTTATTTAAGCCAATTTTTTTGCCAGTTTATATCTTATAGCATAAATTAACTAGATTGTCAATGACTATAATATTGCTATCAATCTACTGTTTGACATATAACTTATAAAAATAATGGATTTATAACTAAAAAAATAAATTATCACTCACATTACTTATTACGTTATAATCTAATCAATGCAATATCTTAAAGACGAACAGTACTACGTCGACTTCTACGATCTCCTTACCATTAAGGGGTGCCTCCGTACTATTAACTACTGGAGAAAAGTTTGTAACGACAAAGCCAAAGATGAAAGCCTAAATAAAGAGGAAAAAGAAAAAGCTGCTTCCCATGCTCTTAATTGGGAGTTATTTATTTTGGAAGGTGAAGAATACGCCAAAAAGCAGTCTAGTATCAAAAGATGGATGGACGAGGGCCGGATTGAACAAGATACGTATGATAATACAGCCGAGCCAAAATCAATTCACTGCTCTAATTGCGGATCTTTGATGCACAGCACTATGAAAGATCTGGAACATTTTCCTAACGAGCCCCTTCGCGTTTTGTTCTTTTTCGAATGTTCTAGTTGCAATGGACGAAAAGGGGTCTACGACAATGGCGAAGAACGATTACCAAAGCCTCATCTTTGTTCAAAATGCAAAACTGAAGCTTCTGTTGCTCGAACAAGGAAAGGAAAGGTTATTACCTCAATAATTACCTGTCCTTCTTGTGGTTTTAGAGAAACGGAAATGGACGACTTAGAAGAAAACGATAGAGACTGGGAGAAAAAACAACGCGAAGATAAAGAGCTTCTGGAAAAATATCGCAATGAATTTTGCTTATCAGACGAAAAAGGCAAGGAACGCCTCGAATTTCTTGAAGCAATGAAGTACGCCAATCAAGTTTATAACGAAGAAAAACGTAAATATGATGATCCAGTGTACCAAAAATCAGCTCAATTAAAGAAGCTCAGCATCGCCGAGTTAGAAAAAATTTTAAGCAACCTTTTGGAAAAAGAAAGTTATATAAAGTTTGTGTTAGAGAAGCCGGAAATTGGCAAATACGTTATTGTTCCCTTCACGGCTCAAGATTCGGATCTAAGTCGAAGATCAACAAAAAGCGTAGACAATCTTCGAAAATTGATTAAAGAAACCATCGAAGAAACAAACTGGAGGCTTATTGGCGATAATGTTGATTATCGTCTTGGCTATGTTTCGGGACGGCTAAAGGGGTATGAGCGGGAAGATGACTTGTTGGAAATACTAGGGAAGAAAAAGAAAACAGAGTCTCCAGAATCCGAATTGGATTATGAAAAAAGAATGAAGTACGGCAGCCATAATCTTGTTCAGTTATTTCGAGTGTTTGGCGAACATGATGGAATTGAGAACGTGAGAAAGAGAAGATTGGAAAAGGAACCAGAAGGGTTCTTTCTTAATATTGACGATGGCCCGTATTCTTGCGGAATATGCGGAACGGGACATTATGGAAATGAAATATGGTGGAATTTAGATGGCTTGCGTTGCATAAATTGCCACAAAAATATTAAAGATGGTGTAATTCCTTCGATAAAATCAAGGCATAATAATGATGGTGAATGGTTTGATAAGAGCCAAGTAAGTTACGATTATGGAGTCCCTCCAATACGAAGAACGAAACTCGAAAAGGAAGGTTTATTACAACCAATAAATCTCGTAAACCGAGAGGGTATGATTTATTTTACGCTTTATCTAGAAAAGGATAACCAGAATTTTCTTAAAAAGTATCCAAAGAAAGCCAATTGGAGACCAAGGGAAGTTATTAACACGGGAAATAAAGAAGTTACGCTCTAGCTCAACCACAGAATCTTGTAGTATAATTTGCTCATGAGTACAAATCAAAACGAAAAACTAACTTTGGAAATTGCCAATAAATTAAAAGAAATTCGGCTGAAAAAAAGTTTAACGCAAACGGATGTTGCTAAGAAAGCCGGTATTAACAGCAACTACTACTCAAAAGTCGAGCGAGGAGAGGCAAAACCGTCAGTTGTAACTATAGAAAAGATCACTAAAGCCCTTGGAATTACCTCTTCAGAAATTTTACCCTTCTAGTTATTATTTTTATTTAATTCTCGTTTTAAATCGTTATAAATCTCCAATAACTTTTCCGGTTCCGCATGACCAATTTCATGAAATTTAGCTTGCAGGTGCTCCAAAATGGCAATCGCCATTTCCGTCGTCGCATTGTCCGGATCAGTGGTTTTCAAAAATCGGATTACATTCTCGATATCTTTTTCATTAATTTCATATTTGCCTGATTTAGTCATAGGTTCATTATACACCAAATTATCTCTTTAAGGTTAATAAATATAATTGCCTAACTTAAGAAACTTAAACATCTCAGATGACGGTTTTGTTCCGTCGATTCTTCTCATAATTTCTCGGCTTGTTGATTGGGACAAAATGTTTAAACTTCCTTCCCAGAGAATCTTTCGATCAAGGATAGCTAGTTTACGATGATGATAACCTGGACTAATAATCACGTGAACGCCAATCATTTCAAAATCATATATTTTCGCTTCCGCCTGCTCCTTCATTAAATTATCTTGTTCCCCTGGGTGTCGAGTTACAATATAAATTTTAATTTTTCTTTTAATCAACGCTTTAAATATCGGTTCAAGAGCAGCCATTCGTCGGCAAGATATGAACGGACTTTCAATAATGATTTCTTTCCGACAATTCTTAAGATCCTTAATAAAAGCTTGATAAAAAGTGGTTTCATCGTGGAGTTTAGAGTTAAAAAACTTTGCAGAGTTGTTTTTAAACGGCCAGAAATCAAACGACGCTAAGTTAAACATTTTCTGCCTCCTTTTGATCTACATTGATGCTAATTTTTCCTTCGGAATACTTAAATCCTAGTTTTTTGAGTTTTTCGAAGGTACTAAGGAGGCTTGGAAGAATTTGGTTCCACCTACGAGCAACTAGGCTCACCAAGAACAGGAATATCTTCATCTATTCATATATTTTCTCATTAATTCTTTTTACATTTAGAAAAAAGAAAGAGGCCAGTTCCTTTTTGAACCTGCCTCTTGAGGCCTTTTTTAGTTGTTTGATTAGTGTCTCACGATTTTTCGTGCTGCAGTGAGAGCTTGTTTATGGTTGCAAAACTCATTTCGGAGAACTTCCCACTGTATGCCTTTGTTGTCCTCCCAATATACTAAGTATTCGCACCGCCGCCAGAACCAGAAGCCGGTCGGTTTGGTGAGCCGCTTTACTTTTAGCTGCCGTTTATCGGGGAGACTCCTGTGAGACTCGTTCACGCGCTAACCCCTCCTTTTTTTGTTTTCCATCTAAATCCAAACATTCTCTTTCCTTTCCAGAGTTACCGTTGTTCGAAAAATTCTTGTTTTTGATGATCCTATGTCGAGCTTTGACAGCGAGCGTCGTCGTAAAACCGTGCATTTGATTACAGATATTGTTTGCAAATATAAAGAACCTGGCGGGATGGAGAAAACAGTTTTGCCTATGCAAAAAATTATCCTGACTCACGAAGATCGGTTCGCAAAAGAATTGGCACGTTTAATACCGAACGCGTGCACTCTGAAAATTGAGGAATCTGTTAATGGTGGACAGAAAAGAAGCAAGATTACTCATACTGATTTTGCTCAAGATTTTCCAGACAATGATATTTCCCATCGCGTAGAAAAGCTTAAAGAGATACTAGATACACGTGCATTCAACACAGTATTTGAGGCTGATTGTCGTGAGGTCTTAGAGCATATTTTCAAATGTAAGTATTATTTTAATTTAAAGAAGGAAATAGCAGAGAAGAAAAGCGTGAGGACATTCACAACTAAGCTATCCAAGGAAAAAATTGTCGATTTTGATGATGTGATAAAATTGCAGAAATTTACCCGTTTGTGTGATGACCTAAACATTGAATTGCATGACGGAGCAGTTCCAAATTCAAATGGTGATAAAGAGTCAATTTTGAAGGAGTTTTTTGAGTGTTTGAAACTGATTTAACATACGCACGCTTGTTACTCTTTTGATTTTGTATCCCGCCCAACCTTTGTTAAAGTTATAACGGACAGGTAAAACTCAGACAACGCAAAGCCCTAACACCCCAGAGTTTTTTTAATTAACACTGATAATTATAGCTTTTCTTCTCATGTCTTATGCCCGAAATATACCAGATCATCGTTTATAAATCCAGCGGGTTGTGAAAAAGACTGCGTTATAACAATATCTTCAGGATCTCCATCCCCTAAAAATATTCTTGGGTTAACGGGTATACCCCAAACGTTAATTTGCAAATGGACGTGAGGGCCGGTGGCCCAGCCGGTTTCGCCTTCTTTGCCGATGAGTCGGCCGATATCAACCTCCTGTACTTCAGTAACATCAATTTCGCTTAAATGCCCATAAATGGAAGTAATAATTGTTTCCATAATTAGTTACTCTACAAGAAGTTGTTTGATTATATTTTTTAGAGTACAATTTCCTTAGATATTTATACAGCTAAAAATATGTTTGTATAGAATCTATACAACAAAGAAAATAACTGTATATATTTGACAAAAAAGTATATAATTACATTATGAGCAACTTTGACCCAAAAAAACCATACAATCAATTACCAATCCTACCTCCAACAGTAAACTTTAAAGACCAGGATATACTGATCGCCTCTCTTGAGGCTTCTGAAGCTATTGCAGCTTTAAATACTTTAACTGACAGTGAGGTTGCAGTTATTATTACTTCGCATATGTTCTCTCCCTTCTTTATTCCAGAAGCTGTCGCCAGTAGTCAAGTTGAAGACGTAGCAACAACAAACGAACTCGTTTTGAAGGCGCTTGCGGTTACAGATAAAAAAGAAATTAGCGGGGCCGAAAAAGAAGCAATGAACTATCAAAAAGCTTTAGTACAAGGAATGGATTTTATTTTGAAGAAAGGCTTTTTAGCAACAAATCAATATGTAGAATTACAACAGACGTTGGTTTCGAGCCGGGCCGGAATTAGAAAACTACCAGGGACAACAATAAGTAATCCTCACACCAAGGAAATATATTACACTCCCCCAGAAGGAGAGGAAAAAATCCGAACCCTTCTGAAAAACTTTGAAGAGTACTTTAATGAGGAATCACCAACCCATGAGGTCTATGCTAGGATGGCTATTCTTCACTATCAATTCGAAGCAATTCATCCATTTTATGATGGTAATGGACGTACCGGAAGAATGTTAATGCCACTATATCTATTAAAACAAAGAAGACTTACTCTTCCAGTTATCTTTTTGAGTAAGTACATTCTTGAGCACAGAGACGAATACAATCAGCGCTTACGGGCCGTAACCAAAGAAAATGACTGGAAAAAGTGGATACTTTTTATGACCAAAGCAACCGCTGTTCAAGCTGAATATACAACCCATGCTTTAAGAGAAGTTAATCATGTTATTGCAAGTACCCGCAAAAAGTTACGCGAGGAAATTCCTCAGGTTTACTCAGCAGAATTAGTTGAATACATCTTCACCAATCCATTTTTTAGTATTGCTGAATTTCAGAAAAACATGAGCTTAAGCTATGTCACGGCGAGAAAGTACCTTCAAACTTTAGAGCAAAATAACATCCTTCGAAAAACGCTTCACAAGAACCGTTTTCTTTACTTCAGCCCTCAATTGTTCAAAATTTTAAGAGAAAGTTAAGGAAGTGAGTTACTCCAGACTTGGCTGATCGCTTCCTAAAAATATTCTTGGGTTAACGGGTATACCCCAAACGTTAATTTGCAAATGGACATGAGGGCCGGTGGCCCAGCCAGTTTCTCCTTCTTTGCCAATCACTTCTCCTATTTCGACTTCTTGCCCTTTAACCACTTCAATTTCACTCAAATGGGCGTAAATCGAAGTGACATTATCACCGTGGTCAATAATAACATGCTTCCCGTAACCCCAAGAAATTTAGCCAGCTTCAAGATGAAAGAAAAATGGATAATTTTCGAGCTGACTATTACCTCGAATTATTTGTTTTGGAATTTGCGCGAAGAACTAAAAAAGAGATTTCCGACTTAAAACTTTTATTACCTGATGAGCTTTCAGGGTCTTTAGATTTTATCAATGAGGAAACCATTTTAGCTCGTAAGAAATGTTTGGTTTTTGCAATAAAAGCTAACAACATCGAGAATATTACTGGATCAAATGGGTTAGTTGTGGCGGATCCTCTTTTTGGGGTTAAGGATATCGAAAAGAACACGATCCATGGAATCCTAGCTTCAGTTGGAGAGAATAATTATTTTCGGGGAACAGCCAAAGTGGTTTTGACAGTTGGTGAAGTTAAAAAGATTGAAGAAGGGGACATACTGGTTACGACTATGACCAGCCCTGATTTCGTTCAAGGAATGAAGAAAGCTGGAGGAATCATTACCGATAGCGGAGGAATGCTTTGTCATGCGGCGATTATTTCTAGGGAATTTAAAAAGCCTGTATTGTGGGTACACAAATTGCAACCAAGGTAATCCACGATGGTGACATTGTTGAACTCCATTGCGGGCGGGGAACAGTAAAGATTGTCAAATCTGCCTAAGGAAAGAAAAAGGCGAGAGCTCAATCTTGCAAAAGAACTCCCGCCAAGTCTACATTTTATCAATACGACACTAACAAACGGCACCTTAGCTTAGTATTCTAATTCACCAAGGCGGGCGAATATTTTGCCCGTATTCCTTATATAGTATCCCACGTCAAAAAGATCCGCTATTTCCTTAGGCGACAAGTACTTTCTCACCTCCGCATCTTTTAACAAGAGGCGTTTGAAACTCTGACCACTGCGAGAGGCTTTTAGGGCAACTCTTTGGACAATCTCGTAAGCCATCTGTCGGTTAGGGCATTTCTCGCTTAAGATAGTTAAGACTCGGGAAGAAAAGACCAGGCCTTTTGTAAGCTTAAGGTTTTCCAGCATCTTTTCCGGGGAGACTTCAAGATTCTCCAAAATGTTAGTCATCAAGCTGAGTATATAATCCAGAGCTTTCGTTGCGTCAGGAAAGATTACCCGCTCGGCTGATGAATGGGAAATGTCTCTCTCATGGTAAAGGGCTTGGTTTTCGAAGGCCGTTTGGGCATAACCTCGAATTACTCTGGCCAATCCGCAAACCCTCTCGCAAAGGATAGGGTTCCTCTTGTGGGGCATAGCCGAAGAACCTTTTTGGCCTTCTCCAAACGGTTCCGCCGCCTCTCCGATTTCCGGCCGCTGGAGGCTTCGAATCTCCAGGGCAATCCTTTCCAACGATCCGGCGCAGACAGCAAGAACAGACATGAAATGGGCGTGGCGGTCTCGCTGGATGATCTGGTTTGAAACAGGATCCGGTTCTAAGCAAAAATCGAAACAAACATCTTCTTCGACTTGGGGATTAACGTTGGAATATGTTCCCACCGGACCAGAGATTTTGCCAAAGGATATTTCATCCTTTGAGGCTTTTAGTCGTTCCAAATTTCGATGCATTTCAAAGGCCCAGTTACCAAATTTTAAGCCAAAGACCATCGGTTCAGCGTGCATCCCGTGAGTTCGTCCGACGCAAATAGTATCAGCATATTCGTCGGCTTTACTCACTAAAACGTCCAATAATTCTTTTATGTCGCTAATGAGTATCCTAGCGGCATCCCCTAATTGAATCGCAAAAGCGGTGTCTAAGATATCTGAAGAAGTAATCCCTTCGTGCAAATATTTCGAAGACTCGCCGACTCTTTGCCCGACGTATTCCAAGAAAGCGACCACATCGTGTTGGGTCCGTCCTTCGATCCGCCTGATTTCTTCTTTATCAAAGGTCGCTTTTTCTTCGATTTCCACTAATGCTTCCGCTGGAACCTCTCCGAGTTTTACTCGCGCTCGAACAATTGCTATCTCAATCCGTAACCAAAGGTCCAGTTTGTTTTCTTCGGACCAAACCTTTTCCATGTTTGGTCGAACATATTTTGGGTACATCCTTTTTAATCCCTCCCACATTTAGTGTTTTACTATATTCTAGCACATTTACCCTACTTGGTTTACTTCCTAGAGATTTTAGGCTAAAATTAAATAAGATCCTAGCTTATCTAGGATTGAAAGGATAAAAAATGAAAAAATTATTTATTGCTTGGAGAAGAAGGTTATTTGGTTTAACGGTTGGAGTCTTGGTTTTGGTGGGTGGAGCAGTAGCTTTAAATGTTTCTTCTTATCTTTTGATGTCCGTTCTTGATGCTTCCCAATACTCTAGCCAGCTAATTGCGACCTTTGATAAAGATTTTAACGACGTCTTTTCTGTTTTATTGCCAGTTTTATCCGGTTATTTAGCCGTAAGGATTATCAAGCAAAAGCCGATTTTTTATAGTTTCCTTGTCGGCCTGATTCCGATGGTCTTAATCCTGATTTTCATTGGCCTTTCTTACACCTTATTAAAATCAACTCCTTTTGGGCCGGCGTATCCGACATTAAGTACGACTGAAATTATTCAATACCAAGTCGTTCCCGTTTTGATTAGTTCAGTCTTTACGGTTCTGGAAACTACCCTTGGCGGCATGATCGCTAAACAAACTGTTTCAAAAGAAAAGGCATGAAGAGTATTTTAAGGACGAGCTTTCTTTAATTCAATTAATAATTCTTTGAGATTCACGGAACGGCAGGCGATAAGACGGTCATCAGCCCCGTAATAAATATAAATTCTTCCGTTTCTAATTACCGACCCGCTCGGAAATACCACTCCCACTAAATCATTGCAAGGCTCTTTCAAGTTCCTCTTTTCCCACGGTTCCTCAGGTGAAAACAAAGGTTCTTCCAGTCTCCCGATCTCCTTTGTTGGGTCTTTTAGGTCCAACAGCGCCGCGCAGGCGCGATAGATTTTTCCGTCGTCGGTATCTTCGATGGCGTGGTAAATCAATAGCCATCCTTCTTCCGTTTCGATAGGAGGGCAACCTCCACCGATATTTCTGCTTTCGAACCAGTATTTTGGATCCAGCATGATGTATTTGTTCAGATCTTTAAGATAGTTTTTCCAGTATTCTTCATTTAATTGCGAAAAATTGTCAAAGTATATTACCTGCATCCCTGGAAGTATTCGGTGGATCAAGGCAAATTTGCCGTTGAACTTTTTAGGAAAAATAAAGGCGTCTTTTTCCCAAAGAAGAACCCTTTTCCCGACTTCTTTCATCAGGTGGGACTCAAATAGCCGGTACTTTTCCTTCAGGCCGACTTGAGGGAATAGATCTTCCGCTTCGTCATAAGTGATGGCCGGGGTGATGGGGCCTTTTTTTTCAAAATGGACTAGGTCCGTACTAGTCGCGTAAGCCACGCGGGCATTTCTCCCATCGTAAGCGGTGTAGAAAAGGTAATAAAACCCGTCAAGAAAAACGATTTTCGGGTCTTCCAGTCCATGTTTTTCATACTCGTGTCCCGGGACTAAAATTGGGGAGGAATGCCTCTGGATGACGTTATTGTCTTTGAGCTGACAATAACCGATGGTAGAAAAATTTCCAGTGCTAACTGCACGGTAAAACATATGAGTAACACCGTCAACCTCGATGCAAGCAGGATTTAGTACCGCTTCGTTTTCAAAATCCAAATCAGTTTTTTCTAAAATGACGCCTTCGTTTTTAATTTCTAACATTACAAAAAACCTCTCTTATTAGATTGTAAACAAAAAATGCAATGAAAACAAGAGAATTAAAAAAGGAAAGGGGAGGTATTTCGCGGAAATTACCAACAAAAACTCTCCCCTCATAAACCTGCGTGTTAGTTCTCGGTTCGGCGGATATATGATAGCAGTCTTGTAATATCCATACCATTCTCCTTCCCGATCTTTAGGCATATCCACGCTCGTTTTCTTGCTATCTCTGGAGAAGTTTCTATCTCACTCAAAACGAGCCTGATACATCTTGCCATTTGTTCCTCCAGCGTTAGATCTCCCACAACCAACTCTCCTCTGATTTATAGTACTCTTAATTGTACCATTTAATTAGCCGATTGTCAACATACTATGGGACTATGATTTTTTTCCTGGAAGTTTGATTAGCTTCAATTTGTGGTTGAGGTAAAAGAGAACGGCTATGATAAGTAGGGCGGTAATTAAAATTTGGAACTGTCGAAAATAACCTTCAAAGCTAGCCCAACGGTTGCCTAGATAGAAGCCTATATAAGTTAAAACTGCTGACCAAAGAATGGATCCGACGAAAGTATAAATAGAAAATTTCGCGACACTCATCTCAGATAGACCGGCCGGTAAAGAAATAAAAGTTCGGACGATCGGCAAAAGACGGCTGAAAAAAGTGACGCTTTGGCCGTATTTCTTAAACCAATGAACCGATTTCAAGTAATCTTCCTTAGAGATTAACAGGAAGCGCCCATATTTTTCTACTCCGGTGACGATAACCGTTTCTTCTAAATAAAAACCTAAGCCGTAGGCTATCAGGGAGCCTGCCAAGTTTCCTAAAGCGCCAACTAAAATAACTAAGTGCAAAGAAAGATAGCCTTGGGCAGCTAGAAATCCTGAAAAAGGCATTGTTATTTCTGATGGGATAGGCACTAAAGCAGATTCCAAAGTCATCAAGACAAAAATTCCTAAGTAGCCGGTGCTTTGGATAAAATGGATAATGAAAGTGGATAATTGTTCAAGCATCTATTTGATTATACCAAGTGAGTCGCTTTTTGAGCAAGGGATTAATACCACTTGTTTTTTTGCCTAAAAGTATACACTACAAGCTACCAACTAGGGGCGTAACGATCAAGAAAAATTATTCGAAGGGAGAAAATGGGACCTCGTACGTAAACCCTGATGGATGAGCTTACAGCAATTAAGTTTGAGATGGAAGATGGGTGAGCAGTTGAAAGGATTACTCTGGTTAACTTTGGCACTAATTGTTGCAGTTGTTTCAATCGTAGTTGTTCTTTTGATTGGACCGTCACTGTGAAAGGTTGAGAAACTTGCCGAGCAAAACCGGAAAGTCGCCCGTGATGACGTAAGAAGTTTTAGCATTTTACTATTGATCACAATCGTAATCCTTTATGTGGTTGTCAGAATACTGACATAAAGGCTAATTGTCTATTTGCTTACAGCAGGTTGCAGAATCAAATTTCTGTGTCCTGCTTATTTTTTGCTTGTTTATTCATTTTTCGTATTGTATTATTACTTCTCGAGGAAGGAGGGATCGATTCTTGGAAGGATTATCAAAATATAGACAGGTAGCTGATTCACAGCTGATCATTTTAGCTAAAAATGGGGAAAGTGAAGCCTTCGGAGAGATTTTTAGCCGTTATTGGGGTGGCATTTTTCGGAAGCTAAGCAGGCAATTGGACTTTCATGCTGATGCGGAAGATCTATCACAAGAAGTTTTCGAAAAAGCACTAAGAAGCTTAAGCGTTTATCAGGAAAGAGGATTTCCTGTAGGGAGCTGGCTTTTCAAAATCGCTGAAAACCACTTAAAAAACTATTATCGAGCCAAAAACCGTCACAGTAAAGTCGTTCAACCTTTGGCAGATTGGTTCGAAGGTGTAGCTCCAAGCGGCATTGAAGAATTAGTGGATAGATTAGATCTTCGAGCAGCGGTGGAAAAAGTTACTGGCGGAGACGAAAAAAAGAAGTGGTTACTTGCGGCCGGTGTTTTGATCGCTTCAGGAATGCTAAGTTTTGAAGTGTACAAGAGGCTGAAAGAACAAGGTAAAGTCGACGCCCCAACCCATGGCGCGTTTAAGATCCAACGCCATCGATTAGTCACAAAACTAAAGTCCGTTTTAAGAGTAGAGGAACAGGAAAAAGGAACAAAGGTTTAATGCCTTTTCCAATTAGGCTGATCTAAGTTTTACTTAATCAGCCTAGTTACTTTTTAGACCTGACTAACTTTGCTTCTGCCTCAGCAACCACTTGGCGGGTTTTATCGATAACATCAGGAGAGACGGAAACGGAAGTGGCTCCCCAGTGGACTAATTTTTCCGTTAACTCGGGGTACACTGAAGGCGCTTGTCCGCAGATCGAAACCATAGCCCCTCTTTTGCGGCAGGTTGTGACCAGCCGTTCTAGGCTCCACAAGACGGATTCATCTAATTCGCTAAACTCACTGGCGATCTTAGAATTATCCCGGTCAACCCCTAGGGTTAGCATTGTCAAATCGTTTGAACCGATCGAAACCCCGTCAATTCCCAAATCAAGAAACTTATCGATCAAAATTACGTTTGAAGGGATTTCGGCCATCATCAACAATTTAAAGGAAGGAGACCGATGCAAGCCAACCGAAGAAACTAATTTCTTTACCTCGGCCATCTCTTTCACCGTCCTGACGAAGGGAATCATCAACCAAAGATTTTTCAGCTCATACTGGTTTCGGACTTTCTTGATCGCTTCCAACTCAAGATTAAACACTTCTGGATCAGAAATGTAACGGAAACAACCTCGGTAACCGATCATCGGATTTGGCTCATCAGTTTCGTATTTGGCGCCGCCAATTAAGTTTTTATACTCATTAGATTTAAAATCAGTTGCTCGGTATATTACTGGTCGTGGATCAAAAGCCTCACAAAAGGTTTTTAGACCTTCGGTTAATTTGTTGACAAAAACTTTTGATTTTTTCTCTTCGATTAGCTTTTTCGGATGAGTTCCGATCTCGGCGATCATAAACTCCGCCCGGAGCAAGCCCACTCCGTCGACATTTTTCTTCGCGATTTCGGTCACCAACTCCGGCTCGCCCAAATTAACATAAACCTTCGTCGCCGTTTTGATCTTGGTTTGAACAATTGGTCGAATCAAGGCGTCGATTTCGGGGGCCTTCTCCGGATATTTTGATCCAACTTTGAGGACCCCGCTATAAACGCGTCCTTCTGTAGCATAAACGGTGATCATTTGGTCGTTTTTTAGCACCGCCGTAGCTTTGTCCGTCCCCACAACACAAGGAATTCCCAACTCACGGCTAACGATTGCCGCGTGGCAAGTCCGTCCGCCTTTATCGGTTACGATCGCGGAAGCCCTCTTCATGGCAGGAACGAAATCAGGGGTGGTCATTTCGGTAACCAAAACGTCTCCTTTTTTGACCTTGTTTATTTCAGAAGGAGAATGAATAATCTTGACCGGCCCACTGGTGATCCCGGGAGAAGCGGGGGAGCCAGACAAAAGAATTTTCAACCCTTGCAGCGATTCCTTAACTGCCTCTTCAGTTGTTTGGGCAGCAATTTCAACCTTAGTCGTTGTGACCGGTCTGGTCTGGACAATGTAAAGTTTACTGTTATTATATGCCCATTCGATATCCTGGGGGAAAAGGTAATGGTTTTCAATTTTTTTTCCTATTTTGGCTAATTCAATAATCTTTTGATTGCTGATCTTTTGTTTCGATTGGTAAGCTCTAGAAACCGGAATAACCTTCGTTTTTTCACCTACTTTAATCATCTGTTTCGCTTGGTTGCCTATTTGCTTTGAAGCTAGTTCAAAACCATTTTTATTTACCTCGAAATGATCCGGGTTTACTGCCCCGCCTACGATCATTTCCCCTAATCCGTAAACCGCTTCGACAATGATTTTTCCTTTATCGTTAGTTACCGGGTCAATCGTAAACATGATCCCCGAAACTTCCGACTGGACCATTTGTTGGACAGGAACGGCAATTCCCATCTTAAAATGGTCATATTTTTTCTCCATTCGATAAAAAATAGCCCGAGGTTCGAAAAGCGAAGCCCAACAGCCTTGGACAGCTCGGACAACATCTTCTTCACCGATAATATTTAGATAAGTCCGTTGTTGACCGGCAAAAGAAGCGTCAGCCGAGTCTTCAGAAGTGGCCGAAGAACGCACAGCTACGTAAAAATCCTTTTTTCCACAAAGTTTCCGATAAGACGACTTTATTTCCTCAACAATTCCGACTGGCATTTTTTCTTTCGCGATCGTTTTCTTAATCAATTCCGCCGCTTCCGCCAAAAGTTCACTGTTATCGGCCTTGACGTCTTTCAAAAGCATTTTTATCCGGGGGATCAATTTTGTTTCTTCCATGAATCGGTAGTAAGCTGAAGAGGTAACGATGAATCCTTGGGGAACAGGAATACCGATTTTTGTAAGTTCACCTAGGTTGGCTCCTTTACCGCCAACAAGGCTCAGGTCTTCATGGTCTACTTCTCTAAACCAAACAACATTTTTTTCCATGGACAGGCCCTCATATAGAATTAATTAATATTATCTTAAAAGATTTATTTTCTCAATAATTATTTTTTTTACGGCTTCGCTTACTTTGTCTAGATATTTGTAAGGAACGATTTCTTCCGGATTTTCATCTAGGACAGCCCTTAGGGTTTCAGTATAAGCACGCCTTAGAGGGGTACAAAAATTTACTTTCTTCACGCCAAAATTTAATGACTGCCGTATCATTTCGTCTGAATAGCTTGACTCCCCATGAAGGGCTAAAGGAATCTGAGTCTGCTGGTGGACTTGCTGGATTTGGGATAATTCGATCTTATTTTCTTTTTCTGGGGCTAAAAGATCAAGGCCGGTTTCGTTTACAAAGTTTGATACATCTTCGAAATCTGCGGTATTCCCTTCCACTAAGACCCCGTTTTGGTGAGCTAGAACAACGGCTTGCTTGATAAAATCTCTATCGCCGTCTGCCATTACGGATGAATATCCAACTTCTATGCACTCCTTGATGAGTTCGAGGCTTTTTCCATGATCAAGATGCAGAGCGATTGGTACTGGCGAATTTTCGGCTAAAGCTTTAATCATCGAAAAAACGTATTTCGGCCCCATAAAACGGGCTTCATTTTCGGAAGTTTGGATAATCACCGGTTGGTTAATTTCAGTGGCGGCGGAAACGATTGCCTTAGCCATTTCAAAGGTAGAAGTATTAAAAGCGGGAATTACCCCTGTATTAGAAATTAATTCTGTAGTCTTGACAAGCATAAATTTCAATTATTATTTCCGAATGTAAAAATCTTTCTTTTATTATTACTTTTATATTATACTGTGTCCAAAGCTCTTTGTTAAGCCCTTGGTTGACTATCTGAATTTTTCGGTTTTCCCCCAATGATCATCGCGAGAAAAATTAAACCCCATCCCAAAACATATAAAATAACGGGAATAACTTCAGAAATAAAAAGGTCCAGATAATATTCTGCTTTGACATGATTGCCATTGCCGATGATGGATGTTAAGGTTTGGTTTCGCAATGGTTCGATGATGTGCTTATCGTATTCAAAGTTAAAGGCCAATATCAAAAAGCCTAAAAGTAAAAGCAAATGGAACCGGTTTGGTTTGAGGAACGAAAGAATGGCCGCTAAGACAGCGCCTCCACTGTAAGCAATTACAATGTGGTTGTGGCTAAAAAGGAGGTAAATCGATTGAAGAAGATTTTGTTTTAGGTCGGGAGGTAAGGCATCCATACTGTTTTCATTTTATCATTTGGTCGAAAGTTCTTCAACTTTTTAGAGAAAATAAAGGAGACCATTCTTTTTTAAGGAAGTGGTCTCCAAAGTTTACACACACGCCATCGCAAGTGTATCCTCGATGATGCCATCAAATGTCTCGAGCGACTCGTCACAAAGCTTGGCCTTGCCAACTATTTCACGTTCCCGCGTTTTTCGATTCCAACCAAGGCAAGCCCCTTTCTTTATGACAGATCCCGCACCGATGATGTTTTTACCCTCTAAATTTACCTCATCTTCAAGCTCGGCACCCGGGTAGATCTTAACTTCAGGCCCAACCCTCACCTTATTTCCAATTATGACACCGGGACCGATGACGCTTCCATCGCCAAGTTCAAGGTTTTCAGGGATATTAACACCTTTAGCTACATACCCACCCTGCCATTTAAAGTAGTTAACTTCATACACGATTAGGTCGGGTACACGTAAGAAGTCCCAAATCGACTGCGATCCCTTCCACTCTCGATGGAAATCGCTTTTGAATGGCTCCACCGAAGGCACAGACAACCTTTGGATTGAGGGTTCTATTCCTATGACTACCTCTAGAGCCATCACTCCCTCCTTTAGCTTACTTTTTCCTTTCTAGGCTTTTAGCAGCATTTGCAGGGAAAATAAAAACTATCTCACCTCCTTGATTGCTTATTTCTAGAGAGATTATAACATATTCTTATAAGTAGGAAAAGGAAAGGCCACTCTTATTTTAAAAGACGTGGCCTTTATAATGCTTATCAGGACGCCAGGCGTATCTGAAACACTTTCGAGAGAGGTTGTTTGAAGGGCAGCGAGCCGTGGCAGGAAAGGTCAACTTCTAATTGACCGTATCGTAGGTCTCTATTTTTCAACACGGCGCCTAATGGAACAAAAACCATTTCTGGTCTGATTTCGATTCCTTCCAAATATGCCCCCGATCCTATATTCGCCCACTTTCCAATGATGCAATCTCTGATTGTGCAACTATCTTCAACTGTCACCTTCGGACCTATTTTAGATCTGACGATGGTGCAGTTTTTACCTATTGTCACGCCCTCCTCTGCGATTTGAGAATCTTCAATTTTTGTTCCTTCTCCGGTGAGTGCCAATGGATCTCCTCCTGACAAAAGTAGCGTATTTTAAGTACCTATAATTATACTATAGGTGTCAATTTCCCTGCAAAGTATGATGTTAAATGTATTATTAATTTTTTGACTTGCCAGAATGGTTGTGATATCGTTTATAAAAGCGGAAGAAAGGAAGAAAAAAGGAGAAGGCGATGGAGGAAAATGAAGTTTTGTGTTTAGTCGTTTACTTTTCTCTCCTGACGTTTGGTTTCATTCGGATCATTGTTGATATCTGTGAACTTGGACGGCTGCACAAACGAGAACGAATGGAAAAGGGAGAGTAAGGCACAGGAAACATCCAATGAAAAATCAAAAGGAGTAAGACTTGAGAAAGAAACGAGTGACACTTTTCGTTCTCATTGCCTCTGTTGCCGGCATCCTTCTTTACATCCTTAAGCTTAATAAGAAGGAAAGGGCGGAAAAAGAAGGCGACACGTTAGGCACGATGATTAGAAACCAGCCTGGCTGGATAAATGCCAGAGACGTCTACATCGATTCGAGTGGGAAATGTTGGGGAATCCCAGGGCAGAGGATCTTTAATTCCTCACTTTTCCCAGGGCAGCCAAAAGTCGTCCGTGTAGGTGACAAGTATTTGCTTATTATTGACAAGCCGGAATCAGCCAAGCGTTTCCAGCAAAAAGAAAAACCTGACAGTGGTTATATTCCTCTCGAGGTTAAGATTTGTCAGAATAAAAGCGAAGTTTTGTCGAGACATGTCCAATAACTAAAAGCCAGAGAAAGAATTTTTTAACTCTGGCTTTTTCCTTTTCAAAAAGATTTCCCTTCCTTTAAAGGAAGGGAAATCTTAAAGATCAGGCTAAGTTTTGGTTTACTTTTTTCCTGCAATTTCATCTCGGACCGCTTTTAAGATATCTTCCGCTGTTTCTTTACCACCTAAGCCAAAGGCTAAGCCTCCCGCTAAGGCGAGCATCGCGACAAAACCGGTAAAGAGTATTTCGATTAATCGCGGTGCGATGCCGAGCTGGTTAAGGGCAACTAAGAAAGCAAAAACTAGTATCGACCAACGTGCAACTTGCCCTAACGCCCGCGCAACGGTAGAACCTAAACCTGTCGCCGCTGCCAAGACAAAATCCTTTGTGAACTGCGCAAAAACCGCCCCGACCATAATAATAATCACAGCAACAACTACGTTTGGTAAGTAAAGAAGTAACGAATCGATCAATTTTGTTACTTCTGTCAAGCCTAACGCTTCTACAGCTGGAACCAGGAATACTAGAATGACAAACCATTTAATAATTTCACCTAGAAGCTTGGTGGCCGTAAGGTTAGGGTCGGTCTTCTTTAAGGTTTGAGGAACTCCGGTTTTCGCCAGGAATGCTTCAAAACTAATTGCTTGGAGGATTTTAACTAGGATATTCTTAACGATTACGGAGACGATTACCCCAATGACAAAGATGACAATTGCGGCCAAAAGGTTTGGTAGGAAAGCAGCCGTTTGGTTTAACGAGCTAACAACTGCTTGATTAACTGATGAGTAGAAATCTGTCATTTTTTCACCCCCTTTCTAAGAGCATGTATTCTTAATTCGGGAGCAATATTCTAATGAAACTGTACCATCCTAGCAGCATCTTGTCAATCCCTCTAGGACGACGCTGTTAATCTTACTATGAGATCATCGACCTTTTGGTAAAGTTTTTCTTCCGTTTCTTCATTAAAAATCGTAGAATCAGCCATTTTCAAGACTTCTCCAACCTGTTGGCCAGATTCTTTTTCCCCCTCACCCAAATCTCGTTTTTCGGTCATCGCGAATTCTTCCCAAGTTTTTGGATAACGAGGATCAGAATTCTGGAGAAGCCTTTGGAAACGAATTTCCTCATCAGCCTCGATTTTGAGTAGATAAAAATTATCTTTCATTCTAAAAAACTCGACCTCGCCTGGATTGCGGATCCCGTCTATTACGGCTAAGCTAACCTTTGATTGGTAGATTCTTTCCCACGCTAGTTGGGAAAGCACGCCGATGCCAAACTTTTCGCGGAGTTCGTTTCCCAAATTTTGCAAAACGTCTCGGTTTGGTTCTTGACCTCTGGCTTTAGCTTTTTCTCTTAAGAAATCAGAGAGGGTAATTTTTAAAAATCCCCTTTTTTCAAGATGCATGGCCACCAAGCTTTTCCCCGCGCCAAATTTTCCGACTAACCCCAAGACTAATTTTCCCATCGGGTTATCTCCTTATCTATTTTTTACTACTTCTTATTCAATAATTCAAGCGCGAGCTTGACTCTTTACTCTAATTATGTTAAATACTGCAGTTAAGAAAACTACACAAAAAAGGGGAGGATACCATGAAAGGAGAATCTTGGGTTATCCTGGTAGTGCTGGTGATTATTGGTCTTTTTGTTCTTTGGCAACGCCTGCGCGGGAAGGAGTTTAGGAAGTTTGTTTGCACCATGGAAACCGGCCAAGAGGCGTGGATCGCCCCTGAAGATGTCTACGTCTACTCTGGGACACTATCCTTAGCGCGGATTCGTCGAGACGCAAAGCTAATTGAAGAAACGGTGGATGCCATCAGGATTCAGTACTTCGGCAACGATAAATTCGGTTTAGAATTCTTGACTGAATCTGCTTGGTTGTGTAGTCTTGAGAAACACAAGAAGGTTCAAAGCAACGAACAACCATATATATATGGTCGTTGGATTCAGACTGAAACCGTGAGACAAAAGTACAAGAAAAGCACTTAATAACTCTCTACTTGAATAAAACCGGGTAAGCAAGTAAAATTTACCCGGTTTTGCCTTCTCTTAGCGACTAGCAATTTTTTCCCACGGGAAATTGTCTCGTCCAAAGTGCCCATACCGAGCGGTTTCACGATAAATGGGTCGTCGTAGATTTAAGCTTTTCAATATTCCAGGCACAGACAAATCTAGCAAACCCCAGGCAAACTTTTCAATTTCCGCAATGGTTGCTTTTTCTGTTCCGAAAGTTTCCACCGCCTTAGCGATTGGGTCACGTTGGCCGATCACGTAAGCGATTTGGACTTCTGCTCGATCTGCCAATCCAGCTGCGACGATGTTTTTTGCGATATACCTAACTGCGTACGCTCCTGAACGATCGACTTTCGTAGGATCCTTGCCGGAAAAAGCTCCACCGCCAATTCTTCCCATTCCGCCGTAAGTATCAACGACTATTTTCCGTCCCGTTACACCCGTATCAGACGCGGGACCGCCGATAATCCAGCGTCCCGTCCCGTTTACAATAACCTGGTCTTCAGGAAATTCCAAACCGTATTGGCTTAAAACTGGCAAGACCACATTTTTATAAAGATCAGTTTTTATCTGGGGTGTGTCAACTTCTTCCTTATGGGGAACAGCCATTATCAAGCGTTCTACTTTAACCGGTTTGCCATTTTCATATGAAATCGTCACTTCAGTTTTCCCATCGGGCCGCAAGTAGGGGAGAATATTATTTTCACGAGCTTCATCGATCTTTTGGGCGAGACGGTGGGAAAGAACGATCGGCAAAGGCATAAGTTCAGGAGTTTCGTTGGAGGCATAGCCAAACATCATTCCTTGGTCTCCCGCACCGTCCTTATCTACCCCAAGAGCGATATCGGGGGATTGCTGATGAATCAAGACTAAAATTTTGGACCGGTCGCAAAAATTCAAGGTGTTATCGGTGTAGCCTAAATCGCAGACAGTTTTTCGCGCGATATCCTCGTAGTTGATCTTCGATTGGGTAGTAACTTCGCCTGCCATGATCAGTTGGTCCGTCGTTACCATCGTTTCGACTGCCACCCGACTCATCGGATCGCCCAACAATGCCGCGTCCAAAATCGCATCAGAAACTTGGTCACAAATTTTGTCTGGATGTCCAGAACAAACAGATTCGGAAGTGAAGACCTTGTAATTCATAAACGCCCCCTAAATACTAAAAACTAATAATTAAAAACTCTCCCTAAGGAGAGCCATATTACCCAATTTTGGGTCTTATCTTTCCCTTATGCGGGCTGGACTTAGCACCTCATTAAATTTAACAGGTTGCTGGACGCTTCAAACGAGCCAGGACTCTCACGTCACTCTTGATATTTTGTATTCAATTGTTTATATTGTAACATGAAAGCTTGATGGCTTGTCAATAATTTTATAGAAAATTTAATCAAATTACAAAAGGAGGACAAATGCAGCTTTTTGCAAATTTAACTAGCACCCAGATTCTTTATTTAGTTTTGGCCTCTGGAGCTATCGGAATTATCTATGGGTTGATCCTAACTCGTTGGGTTCTTTCTCTTCCTACAGGAAGTGAAAAAATGGTTTCGATCGCGAAAGCGATTCAGGAAGGTGCAAGTGCCTATCTAAATAAACAGTATCGAACAGTTGCCATCGTCGCCGTGTTATTATTTGCTGGCCTTTGGTACTTCCTAGGTTCAAGTACCGCTGTTGGTTTTTTGGTTGGGGCTATTGCATCGGCTGCTGCGGGTTATGTCGGTATGAATGTTTCCGTTAGGGCCAATGTTCGAACAACCGAGGCCGCAAAGAAAGGGTTAGGTCAAGCCCTAAATGTTGCCTTCAAAGGTGGGGCAGTTACTGGGTTGATGGTCGTCGGGCTTGGGCTTCTTTCCGTGGCCGCTTTTTACACTTTCACTCATGATGTCAAGGCTCTGATCGGACTTGGTTTTGGCGGAAGTTTAATTAGTGTTTTTGCCAGGCTCGGGGGTGGAATTTTCACCAAAGGAGCGGATGTTGGAACGGATATGGTCGGAAAAATCGAAGCGGGAATCCCTGAAGACGATCCTCGAAACCCGGGAGTTATTGCTGATAACGTTGGAGATAACGTTGGGGATTGCGCCGGCATGGCGGCTGACCTTTTCGAAACTTACGCCGTCACCGCTGTAGCGACAATGTTGTTAGGGAGTCTGGTTTTTCCTGCTTTTGGCAACGCAGTAATTTATCCTTTAGTTTTAGGGGCGGCTTCGATCATCGCCTCTATTGCCGGGACTTTCTTTGTTCATCTCGGAAAAAGTAAAAACATTATGAGGGCTCTTTACGAAGGGCTGGGCGTTTCGGCATTGCTTGCCGCGATCGCTTTTTATCCGATTACCGCTTGGCTGATGGAGGACAACAAACTTTTTGGAACCTCTAACCTTTATTGGTCTTCTTTATTAGGCTTGATCGTTACGATCGGAATGGTCGTCATTACGGAATATTTCACGTCGACTAAATTTAATCCCGTCAAAAACATCGCTCAAGCTTCCACGACAGGCCACGGGACAAACATTATCGCTGGTTTGGCCATTTCCATGAAATCAACCCTACCGCCAATTCTTTTAATCTCGGCAGCAATTTTTGCGGCTTACAGCTTTGCAGGTCTCTATGGAATCGCAGTCGCCGCCATGTCGATGTTATCAATGACCGGCATCGTGGTTGCCATTGACGCTTACGGACCGATTACCGACAACGCTGGTGGCATCGCCGAAATGGCGGAACTTCCAGAGTCTGTCCGAGAAGTAACTGACCCACTTGATGCCGTTGGAAACACCACTAAAGCCGTCACAAAAGGTTATGCTATCGCTTCTGCAGGACTAGCGGCGCTCGTCCTTTTTGCCTCTTATTCCCAGGACTTAAAAGCGGCTGGACAAACTTTAACCTTTTCTTTATCTGATCCAAACGTTATCATTGGTTTGTTTATCGGAGGTGCCTTGCCATATATTTTTGGCGCTTTGGCCATGGAGGCGGTTGGCAAAGCGGCTTACGCCGTTGTGAATGAAGTCCGCCGACAGTTTAAAGAAATCAAAGGTATTATGGAAGGAAAGGCTAAGCCTGATTACGCTAAAGCCGTTGGTATCGTTACGGCCGCCGCTCAAAAAGAAATGATTATCCCCGCCTTGATTCCAGTAGCCGTTCCCGCGATTATTGGATTAACTCTAGGAGCTGCTGCTTTAGGTGGCCTGCTGGTTGGGGTAATCGTTACAGGTATCTTTGTTGCCATTTCAATGACCACCGGTGGTGCAGCCTGGGATAATGCTAAAAAATACATCGAAGCCGGTAATTTTGGTGGTAAAAAATCTCCCGCTCATCAAGCGGCAGTAACGGGAGACACGGTAGGCGATCCTTATAAGGATACGGCGGGACCGGCTATAAACCCTATGATTAAAGTCGCCAATATAGTTGCCTTACTGCTCGTACCGTTCTTAAAATAACGCCGTATCCTTGCGAGAGCTAACGATTATTGAAATAGTTTCTTCAATAGTCTAATGCTCTCTAAAGGATACAGCAGGACCAGTCACAAACCCAATGATTAAGGTGGCTAATATTGTAGCCTTACTACTAATACCATTCCTTAAATAATCTACTTAAGAAAATAAATGAAGAACCCGCGAATACTTTTAAGTCATCCGCGGGTTTTTAGTGTTAGACCCGAAAGCGGCCAAAAGATAGCCCAGACCCATCCGTAAACGAATACCTGAACAAAATAATCCAAAACAAGGATCCTATAAGCCAAGGAATAAAAAACATGAATCCTTGCCTTGTTTGGGTTAGCCATCCTGGTTCTCGGTACATTTCTGAATCTCGAAAATACAAGGCCACGTTTTCTTCAGAAACCACCATCAAATCTTCCTCGCTACACCCTAAGGTATAAGATCGGTAAAGATACGCCTCCGTTCGTTTTCCGTCTTTAATATAGGCAACGCTGGCGTGTGGTTTTTCCAACCACAACCCTTCCGATGTGTAGCTTGCCCCCAAGATTTGGTATTCTCCCACAGCAAGTACACCGGTATTAGCTGGATTATTCATCATTTTAGGAAGAACGGTGTACAAAATTAGTCCTATTCCGATAATCATCGCTATGTCTAACAGGACAAGAAATAATCTCATCTCCTTGTCTCCTTTTTAAATATTGCTTAACATTTTACCCGTCGTTAGATTGAAAGTCAAATATTGGCTTCTTGAAAAGCGTCAAGAGCGATTTTGAGGACTTCGTCGGGGGAGATATTAGTCGTGTCGATAGCAATGTTGAAATATTTTTCATCCAGATAATCATCACTGCTATAAACTTTATGAAATTTAAGGGTTATTCCCTTCCTTCTTTTTAAAACTTCGTCTCTTGTTTCGACATGAGTATGATCGAGCCTTTTAACAGCGCGTCCTAGGGCAACCTCTAAGTCAGCTTTAAGGAGAATTTTAAAACTTTCATTTAGTTCCTTCGCAAACCATCCGCTATAATGCCCTTCAAAAACGGTTTTACTTACGGCTGCCATTTTTTTCTGGAAGCTGTAATCAACCTTTTTTTCTTCTTCGATCGGGACTGAAGCTTTATCCCAAAGAGGGATGTTGTGCTCTAAGGCATATCGGCGAAATAAATCGCCGACGGAAAGACATTTCCACCCTAAATTCTTGGCCAAATTTTTTGCCAAAGTCGAAGTCCCTGTTCCTATGTCACCAGAAATAACAATATTTTTATATTTCATCTCGCGATTAATTTATGTTATCAAAATTAAATGTTTATAACAAGAGAAAAGGCAGCTGCGAACAAAGTACCTAAATTTGGAAAATGACGATAAGAAGAAATAGGGGAATCGGGGGTGTTTGTTGAAGTTCAACAGACACCAGTTTTTCCACCACCACACATCCACCCCCGAATTCGTAGCTAAGCTTTTTGGTCCCTTTACTTAGCTACTTGCTTCTGGCGTGCCAAATAATTAGCACTCCTGAAGCCGCCGTTGCCGTCTGGATTACTTTTGAGACGACTTGAGGCTCTATTTGAAATAGCACCCCAAAAACGACTAAAGTAACTCCGACGACGATCATCGCTGAAGATTGGACTTTTTCCATCGTTACTTACCTCCTTTCTTCAGCTTTATTGCGCCGACTCCTCGCCGGCTTGGTCCTTTTTTCGGCGACCCTTTTGCCATGATGTAGAACATAAAAAATATCAAGGCAAAGGCCGCTGAGTATGTCACTTCTTTTGGAAGTGACTGGAGCACTGCTACTCCTTCCACAACCACACCTCCGCATTTTTTAGGACCCGCTCTAAAAGCAAACCTTGCTCCCACAACGCGTCCTAAAAAGTGTTAACCTGTTATCAGCATTTTGACCAACAAAAAAGCAACCAGTTATTAGAGAGAAAAATTTTCTTTCCAGTCATTGGTTGCCTTTGATCTCTCCATAAAGAAATTTAGGATTTAAAAATGGCTTGAGGAGAGGAACTAGAGACCTTTTGATTAGCCCATTCTCCCTCTCCATCAGCCTTACCCTAAAACCCGTTCTTCGAGCCTTAGAGAAATGCCCCTCAATCACTTGAGCAACATTTTTCTAATTCTTAAAGATAGTAATATTATAGCATATAACCAACCGTTTGTCAAGGACTATAGGATTTGTAAACCAATTGTCAATATTGCAGTCTTGTCTTGAATCTAATTTAACTTAAAGTAGACTCAAGAAAGACTGGGAAAATCAACGTGTGATCTTCCCAGTTTGGGCGGCGCAATGCTTGCGGCTTAGGGATCGTACGACCGGTATAAATGGACCGGTAAAAAATCCAATCAAAAATACCCGTAAGCGCAACTCTTCGCGCCCGCCTGAAATTAGTTCGTCGAAAAAGCCTGGTCAAAAGTCGTCAATAAGCCTGGCCGATTTTGACCATTTCATTTTTCTCACCTCCTTCTTCAATTTTTTAAAAAAACTAATTTTGCACGCCAGGGCTAGCGGGCGCCGTCCTCGTTCACGATCAGATTCAGATAATTATGTACGCATTCTAATTCTAACGTCGGGTCTCTCATTGGCTCACCTCCTTTCTTCTTTCCGTCACCTTCCGGTGATCTATTCATCTGTAAACTTAAAATTATTTGCAAACAAATAGTTCACCGAAACCAAGCGGGGAGCATTATAACATGCTCACTCCCTCTTGTCAAGTGCTATAGGATCTCTTTCAATCTTTCGATTTATGTTAAATATTTTAGCAAGCTAAACAACTCTTGTCAACCAAGAAAAATTTGGGGAAGGCAGATGTATACCATCAAAATCGCCTTCCCCGTGTGCTCAGACGCACATCATCTTTTCGCCAATGCCTCATTTCCTTCAGTCATTGGCAACGATACCTGCAAGTCACCGTAAAGTAACGCTTTGACAGGGAAACTTACCTCGCCGGTGCTCTGGCCTTATGCCAACGTTTGCATGACTGTTTTGGGATCCCTCGCTTTTCCACGTAAATCCCTCAGGTCAATCTCAGGCAGGCCGAAGCCTCTACCTGGCAAAAGAAGGAGGGTACCTGGAAGGTTTCCTTGCACGCCCAAGTACCTTCTTTGGCTTAGAGCTTGCTCCAAACCAACATCCTGGAAAAGATCTTCTACCACATCTTAGACGATCCCTTCCCCTAGTCCAGACCCCGTCCGTTAGCTGATGATCCACTCAGTAACGGTAACCATGCGTGCGCTTCTTGAGCCGATCGTGAGCGCAGTCACCTTCTCGTTGTGCGTCTTGTGACCGGTGGCAAACGTAGACCCTCTGTTTAGAACCATGTTTCACTCCTTTTAACGAACAATATAAGGAGAGATTCGTGCGGCCTCTAGGATTCTCGTTAGCCCTACTCACCTTGTGCTTCCCGTCAATAGGATGTGGTAACTATAGACGCAAGCGCCGAGCTTTCAATCCTTTACGACTCTTCCCAGATGCCCGTTTACCGACAAAATTTTTGCCAGCAAGCGGGCAAATGGGAAGTAAAAACGTAAATTTATTAGAAATGCTTTACTCTCTCAACTCATGTTTTTAATGGTAAAACAGCGACTAAGCAGTTGTCAAGAGGAAAAATAGTAAAAAAAGGAGAGGTTGGAAAAACCTCTCCGATGAAGTTAGTAGGTATAGCTGCTACTTTTTGTGTCGAATCTCCCCACTGAGCGACAATAGATGTTTCTAAAAACTGCTCCTTCCTCCAGGTTAACTTTTTCTATCCTCATTGGGTACTGAAGCAACTGAGAAACAGATAAGAGCTTACCGCCGCAATGAGGACAGTTGTTCTCTGGTAAAGAGACTCTACATTTGCCAAGAGCTCTAAATTTCCTCCCACAAGCAGCACAAATCCAATCCGTCTGCAAATATTCCGATCCGTTCGTACTACCTTTGGTTTTCATACCTTTGTCTCCCTTGTCTTTCCCTTTAAGAAACGGATGATTAAAAAAATCTCGCTATTCGAGCAATCAAGTGACACCATGATAGGCTTTTATCTAATAATTGTCAAGAAAGCGAATTGACTCATTAAAAATCACACTATAGAATCATCGTTTACTCACAGGTAATTCACACCATGAGAGGAGGTGATTCTATGAAAACAAGGGTGGCAAAAGAATACTTAAGTCAGTTACAGAAACGT
>JAMCZT010000017.1 GCA_023485445.1 Patescibacteria group bacterium | reverse complement strand
AAAAACTGCTCACAAAAAATCCCCTTTTAAAGGGGATTACTTTTATATAATATCATTAAATTTTCAGCAACCTCCTAATATGTTACTAACCCTAAAACAACTTGTCAAGTCCTTAAAAATTACCCCTCATTCCTAGCAAATTGGCCAGTTTCCCTAGATTTTCTAAATAAAAACCTAAAGATAGTAACTGCGACGATAAAGTATAAGACGTTCTCAAGAAAAGACACTCCCATCATCGACCAGTTAACTTCCTGATTAATCAAATTCATTCTCGCGGATTCGAAAACGTAGGTTGGAGGTAAAAGGTAAGAAAATGATTGCAAGAATGAAGGGAGGATTTGAATTGGAAAAAAGGCTGCTGTAAGGGGCTGAAAGAAGAAAACGCTTCCCCAGGCGATAGCTGAGATCCTCGTCCCAAAACGAAAGATAAGACCCAAAATTAAAATACCAAACGACCAAGCAAAAATAGTTAGATTAAGAAAAAACAAAACTAGATTAAAGACGCCTAAGGAAAAAATATCAAAATTAAAGAGGAAACGACTCCAAAGGGAAGCTAACATAAAAACCGTAAAGGCTTTTAGAAAGCCAGACAGCATCTGGGCAAAGAAGTATTCTCTTAAGGACAAGGGCGTAATAAACATATTACTCAAATTTCGAGACCAAATATTCCAAAGTCCTCCCACCGACATTGAATACTGGGTAACACGCAGAATTTCCCACAGGAGCATTCCCAGCAAAAGATAATAAGCCGAACCAGAAGTGATCGTTTTATTAAGAAAGGAGGAAACCAGTCCAAAGACCGTAATGTTCATCAGTGAGAAAACAAACAAATCCATAATCACTTCAAGAGAGTGACGGGTGATAAAAAATTCTTGCCACAAAACAGCTTTAATTCTATCAAGTGACATTTTCATCTCCTCTAGCAATTTGAAGGAAAACATCCTCAAGGGTTGGTTTCTTTACCTCAATATCAGTAATCTGCACGTTTATCTTACTTATCCTAAACAAAAGCTGCGGTATAAACATCTCTTCTGTTTTAATTACGACCGTTGATTGATTTAGGAAAGAAAATGATTGACTATTTTCTTTAAGAAATTTTTCAACCACCTCTCTTTGACCATCAAAAGTAATTTGAATTGTCGCGTTGGAAACTTGTTTGGTCAAACTTAAGGGGGTATCAAAAGCGACTATTTTTCCATGGTCTAAAAAGATTACTTCATCACAAATCCTTGTCACTTCAGCCATGTCATGGCTCGTGTAAAGCAAAGAAATCCCGCGAGAACTCTTTAACCCCTCAATCAAAGAAAGGGTTTTATCCGCAATATCAGGATCCAAAGAAGCCGTAGGTTCATCCATTAAGATCAATTCTGGATCATTGAGAAGAGACTTGATTATGTTTACTCTTGTTTTTTCTCCGCTCGATAAATTTTGGAATAGCTGGTCAAGTAAATAGCCAGTCCCGAAGTAATCTACTAACTCTAAAATCTTCCTTTTTGGATTTTTTAATCCGTATAGGTAAGCAAAAACCAACAAATTTTCCCAAACTGTTGCTTTTCCCTGCAGGGTATTAAAAGAAGAGGTAAAATTGATCCTTTGCAAACAATACTGGCGATTCTTGGAAAAGTCCTTCCCAAAATATTTTATTGAACCACCGTTAGACAAAGTGACTCCAAGAAGTATCTGGATAGTCGTTGTCTTCCCTGCCCCGTTTGGACCCAAAAGTCCGATAACTTTCCCTTTAGTAACATTAAAAGAAACACTATTCACCGCCGTAAAGGGTCCGTATTTTTTTATCAAATTTTCCACTTGAAGAATAATTTCAGCCATAGTAACAATTATACCCCTAGCTTTTTATCGAAACAAGAGATCCTTAACCGGATGATGGTTTTAAGAAAGAGTAATTTTAAACACTTAGTCCTGAGGAGCTTCCGTGAGGGTAGCTTTGAGAGTCTGAGTTTGGCCGTCGCGCCAAACTTCGAGGTTAACTGTATCATTGACTTTATTCTTCAAAATTACTTTAGACAAAGGGTTATCGGAATTTATTTTAGTATCTCCAATCTTGGTAATAATATCTCCTGCTTTTACGCCTGCTTTATCAGCGGGACCGTCTGGAACCACTCTTTGAATAAAGGCACCTTCAACCAAATTTCGCAGTTTGGCAATCTCTTCATCTACCATTAAATAAGCCACTCCCATATACGGGCGGACAATCCGACCTTCTTTTTGGTAACCCTCAAGAATATTTTTTACCACGTTAATTGGAATGGCAAAACCAATATTTTGAGCTCCCTGAGTCACCGCAACGTTAATCCCAACCACCTCTCCGGAAAGGTTTAAAAGCGGACCTCCCGAATTACCTGGGTTTAGCGCCGCGTCTGTCTGAATCACATTCTCTAACGTTTCGGAACTTCCCCCAAGAGCATCAGAGGCCGTCACCCCCCGACCCAAACCAGAAACGACTCCAGTCGTGACTGTATTATCAAACTTTCCTAAGGCATAACCGATTGCAACTACTTCTTGGCCTACTTTCAACTCGTTTGAATCACTAAGATTTAAGGCGGGAAGATCCGTCGCATCCACCTTCAAAATGGCAATATCGTTAATTGTGTCGCGAGAGATTTTTTTCACTGAGTAATTTTTTTTGTCTTTTGTTACAACAGTGTAATCAACTGATTGGTCAGAAACTACGTGAGAGTTAGTAAGGATTATCCCATTTTTATCCGCGATAAACCCAGTTCCGATCCCTTGCTGTTCTTGCCCTTGAAAGGTAACGGTTTTGGCGACAACCGAAACTACAGAAGGCGAAGTTTTGTCAACTACGTTAATTATCGCTGATTCCTCAGAGGTAACCACTCTCTTTTCTCCACCAGGAAGAGTGATTGTCTTTTTATCAGAGGCGCTCACTTGAGGTAAGGTAAGACCAAAAGGAAGGTTCTGGCTCCATATAGGATACGTGTAGCCAACTACCCCACCCACTATACTAGCGGTGAGGATAGAAAAAAGAAAAAAGGCAATTAAAGTAGCAAAAAATGAATTTCTCGACACCTACTACTCCCTTTAGTACTTAAACTTAAACAAATTTTATTTTATCAGCTTTAACACTATTTGTAAAGACTCTACTTTTTTAAAAGTTCTAAGGTCTTATCAAGTTGAGGGTCTTTTCCGGTGTTAACATCGTCAGTTGAAAGAGTCACTTTCACATTAGGAGAAAGACCTTTTTCGTTAACCCAAGTACCATTTGGAGTAAGCCATTTCGCCACCGTCACATGCAACCCCGCTCCGTTTTCAAATTCCTCCACAGCTTGAACTGTTCCCTTACCAAAAGAGTCTTCACCTACAAGTGTGGCTCGTTGGTGGTCTGCTAACGCCCCTGAAACAATTTCCGAAGCTGAAGCCGAACCTTTGTTAATCAAGACTGTTAACGGAATCTCTAGTAATTTACCATCTCGATTAACCTTAAGCAACTCTCTACTCCCATCACTAGCCTCCTCCTGGACTACCACCTCATCTTTTTTAAGAAATTCTGAAGCAATATAAACGGCACTTTGTAAATGCCCTCCCGGGTTATTTCGAAGATCCAAAACCATTCCCTTATAGTTAGCACTGCTTACTTCTTTAATTACGCTATCCCATTCGTCATTAGTAGTGTCCCCAAATCGCGATAGCTTCACGTAGGCGATATCTCCGTCTTTACGCGTTAGTTCTACACTTTTGACCTTGATTTTTTCTCGGGTTATCGAGGCATCGTATGGTTTATCTCCTCCTAAATGTAGCATAGTCAGCTTAATGGATGTCCCAGCCGGCCCTCGAATCAAAGTTACTGCTTCTGGTAAAGTCATTCCTACCGTGTCTTTGTCACTAATCTTTATTATTAGATCCCCTGCTTTCACCCCCGCACTTTCCGCAGGAGTCCCGGCCAAAGGAGCCATTACAACCAATTGTTTATCCTTAAATCCCAGTTGAATCCCTACCCCTTCATAAGTGCCGGAAAGTTCCCCATCAAACTCTTTGTTTTGAGAAGGATCTAAAAAGGTCGTATACGGGTCTCCAAGGGAACTTGTCATTCCAGAAATTGCCCCATAAAGCATTTTCTCTGAATCAATTGCCTTCTTATTTACATATTGCTTTTCCAGCTCATCCCAAACTTTCCAAAAAAGAGAAAAATCGATTGACTTGTTTGCTTCCTTGTTGAATATCTTTACTCCCTCATTAGCATTTAAACTAAAAGGCGCTTTCCCAAAAGGCAAGTTGAAATTTTGGCCAACGAAAATACCTAAGGAAAAAACACATCCTAGTAAAACAGTCAACGGAAAATACTTCGACCAATTAATCTTCATCAATAATCTCCAAATTACACGCTGGAACCTTTAAAGTTTCTTTACCGTTTAATTCTACCATTACTTCGGGAACATAAAAACTATAAAAAGTTTCTTTTTCAATTTCCTTAACTATCCCCAAATGCCCATGGTGTTCCCCCAAAATATGCACGCGGTCGCCTACTTTTAGTTCCCGCCAAAGATCTTTCTCTGCTTCCTTTTCTACCTTTCCTTTCGGCTCCTTAACTTCAGGAAGAGTCAAATACCTCTCAGCCCCGTTAATAATGCTAAAAGTATCTTCATGTTCTTTAAGCAAGTTAAAAACATCTTCAGCCATTGGCCTAATCCCAAACCCTTCCGTGATTAAAACCGTAATTCCAGCGTCCAACTCCCCTAAAGATAAAAAGTTCCTTAGATTTATTCCCCCCGCTACAACACCTCGAACTCCAAGCGTTAGAGCTTTCTCTAAAGCATCCTTGCCAATAAAGGCTCCTCCTATGATAATCTTATCTCTGCAGCTTCCATCAATGTTTACGGGAAGCAAAAATTCGCTCGCACTAGCTACCACTTTAATCGCCCCCTCACGTTCCTTTCCTGTCCCAATCTTCGTACGTATTCTGGCAACCAAAGCTTCGATAACCACACTCTCCTTGCTTACGTCACTTACCTTTCCGGGAACTCCTGCCACCACACGTGTTTGGGTAGGTAAAAATTTTAACACAGCATTACCCGCTGCATCAATCTCTGATAAAATACCGTCAATCGGCGAAAGACAAACCGATTTTTTCAGGCCAAAGATACTTTTTCGACTAGCGAGGATCTCCCCTCTAAAGACCTTTTCTCCGAGAGGTTTTGTTAAATATTTCTCCAAACCTTTCCCGTTAACCTTCAAGCAAGAACTTATTTTTACTAAACGTTGCCCAGCGGAAACTTCTGCCAAACCAACCACATCTTCCGGAGAAACTATATCACCTACCACAACTTTAGCTTGTTCTTTCTCCAAAATTTTCCGAACAATCGAAATTTTTTCACCTTTAGTCACTCTCTTAATTAAAGGGGCAATCATATTGCTTCTACTTTCTTAAGGCTTTCTCGCCAATGAAGTATTTTTTCTTGGGACAATTTTCCAGAAGTTAAACGAAAAGGCTTGACTCTTCCGTCAAAAACAATCCCAAGCTCCCCACCCTCTAAAGAGGCTTGAATTTTCTTTCCGCTAAAAGGGATTTTAAAGCTCACTTTTTGGTCGCCTTTAACCGGCAACAATACTATTTGATCTTCCTCTACTACTACTTCCTGAAGTTGAGCATAGCCAAAGTCAACCTTTATTACACCTGGCTTACCTAGAGAAACAAATGTTCCTAAATTTTTAAAATTAGCTAGCTTAAAAAGGTCATTTTGAAAATTATCTTGAGAAAAAAACTCGTTTAGTTCAGGATAAACTGTTAAAAACGCTCCCAATGAAGGAGTGATTAGGTCTAGATCCACCCAAGCCTGGGTGACAACAGATTCTGGTAAATTGTCCAAGACGATCAAGGCCGTTAACGGATCTTCAGGAGAAAAGGCAAATACAGCGCCCGTTAGGAGTAAATCGCAACCAAAGTTAGAGGATGTCTTGGAAAAAGGAAATAGCCGCTGCCAGCCTACCTTCGCAATCGCCTGCTCAAGCTCTATTTCTCTTCTCTCTACAGGTAAACTAAAAGAATCTAATCTTTTATTTCCAATGTAATTTTCCACGTCGATTACATTTGATGGGAAAATTAAGCTTCCGCTAATTTCCTGAATATCAAGATTGCTGTCAAAAACTTTTGAGCCCAAATCTATTATCTCAAAATTATGTTTTCCTTTTTTCTCCTGGTAAACTGTTTTTAAAGTCTGAAGGGCTTCTTTGGTTTCCACCATCTTTATCGCCATCTGGCCGATTTTCTCTGGAAGTTTTAGTTCTGTCGTAATAATAAGGGGAAAACTTAAGGCTTCTTCCTGCCATAATTTCATTTTAGAAATCTTAGCCAACTCAAAAAAAGCCTGAGTAAACGTAATATTCAAGTCGTTAGACGAGGTTGGTAAATAAGTCTTGGCTAATATTTTAAGTTTGGAATCATCAACCTCAAGAAAAAAAGCTTTAGTCCAGTAATGTCCAAGGTCAAAGACTAAAACCTTTTTCGGAATATCTTTTGTTGGGGCAGATGATTCAACCATAGGCTAAACTCTCTTCAATATTTATTACAGCCCAGATGCGTAAGGCAACAGGGCAATGTGGCGAGCTTTTTTAATCTCCGCGGCCAAACATCGTTGGTGCTGGGCACAAACTCCTGTTTTAGCTCTTGGCATTATTTTTCCTCTCTCAGTCACAAATCTACGTAACCGAGACGCGTCTTTATATTCGGGAAGAGTGCTTTCAGTACAAAATGCGCAAACTCTTCGGCGAACAAAATGCTTTCGGACAAACCGCTTTGAATTACTCTTTGCTTTAACCATTCATAACCTCACTACTAATTTAAAAAGGAATGTCATCAACGTCGATTTCTTCTCCTGAGGTCTCTTTTGTCTCCTCTGGGGCTTTTTCTTTCTTATCAGAAACTTTTTCTTCTTTCTTTTCCTCTTTTGCCTCTGATTTCTCTTCAATTTCCACTTCCTCTGTTTGTTCTGTTCCGACTGGTTTTCGCGAATCCAAAAGAACCATATCCTCTGCCACTATCTCCGTCGTCTGACGCTTTTCTCCATCAGGAGTTTCCCAAGATCGGGTTTGCAAACGCCCTTCAACGTAAACCTTTCGGCCTTTTGTCAATAACTGAGAGCAAAGTTCAGCCAATTTATTCCAAGCGACAATCCGGTGAAATTCTGTTTCTTCCCTACGTTCAGACGAGTCTGAAGGCAACCAGCTTCGGTTAGTCGCTAACCCAAAAGAACAAACCGCCGTCCCTTGGGGAGTATACCGCAATTCAGGATCACGGGTTAGATTTCCGATTAACATAACTTTGTTTAAAGATCGACTTGACATACTCTTTTCCCTTACAATACAAAGTTTTTCTTCGTTTGTAAGCCTCCTAACCAAACTTCTTCAACACCTTTTCGTCTTAGATGGACACAGCTTTCTTTAAAGTGTTGAAGAATCTCATAAACTCTGTGTCCAAAACCAACCTAAAATGTTCGCCCTCCTTACGTGGCCAAATCTTACTTCTTTACCGTTAAATAACGCAAAACCTGGTCACTAATCTTAAGTTTTTTGTTTATTGCTTTAAGAATTGAAGGTTCTGATTTAAAAGTAAACAAAGTATAAACCCCACTTCTTTGCTTTTCGATTTCGTAGGCAAGCTGTTTTTTACCCCAGTTTTCTATGTTAATTACGTCACCTTTTCCATCGGTGATTATTTTCGTAATTTCTTCAATAAATTTTTCTAAGTCTTCGTTCGAAACAGTCGCCTTTGTTACCAAAGTAAGTTCGTACTCAACCATTCATTTTCCCTTCTAAAAATAATTTAAAATAATAGGACAAGCAGACTGCTTAAAAGTATACCAAAGCTAAAGCTTTTTGACAATATCTGTCGTCTCTTAAATATTGAAGCGAAAGTATACCACATCTCCATCTTGAATACTATACTCTCTTCCCTCCAAACGTACCCATCCTTTTTCCCTTGCTTTATCAAACGATCCTACCTCGACCATTTTTTCGTAAGTCACCACTTCTGCTCGGATAAAGCCTTTTTCAAAATCAGTATGGATCACGCCTGCCGCTTGAGGAGCTTTAGACCCAGTAAAAGTTGTCCAGGCGCGAGCCTCTTTTGGTCCAGCAGTGAAGAAAGTTACCAACCCTAGAGTCTCGTAGCAACGCTTAATCAGCCTTTCCAGTCCAGATTCCTTTACTCCAAGCTCACTTAGGTACTGTTTCGCTTCCTCTTCGTCAAATGAACAAAGTTCTGATTCAACCTTGGCAGAAACGACTATCCCATCGGGAAAATTTTCTTTGGATAATTCATCTTCTGCGACGTTATAAACCTTAATTTCAGGTTTCATCGTTAACAAGTTTAAGTCTTTAATTAACTCTTTATCCTCGTCCGATATTACAATCTCCCGCGCCGACTTACCTTGACTCAAAGCTTCGGAAAGCTTACTTAGAATTATAAGGCGCTTCTCTGCATTTTTATCTGTTCTCGCCGCTTTAGACTCACCGCCAATCCTTTTTTCCACTGTTTGTAGATCAGCTAAAGCTAATTCCGTTTCAATAATTTCGTTGTCAGATTTAGGATCGATTGAGCCAGAACGAACTACGTCATCATTTTCGAAAGCCCGCACCACATGCACAATCGCGTCTACTTCCCTAATATGCGCCAAAAACTGGTTCCCTAAGCCTTCCCCTTTATGAGCGTCCTTGACTAGACCAGCAATATCGACAAATTTAATAGCCGCTGGAATAACCTTAGCACTATTTTCAAGGCGTGCTAAGACCCCAAGACGTTCGTCCGGCACTTCCACTACACCCACATTTGGTTCAATAGTGCAAAATGGGTAATTCTCAGCCTCGGCCACCTGCCGCTTAAGAAGGGCATTAAACAAAGTACTTTTTCCGACGTTGGGTAAACCAACGATTCCACAAGAGATATTCGCCATAGGCATAAGTATAACATAATTCCCTTCAAAACATTGAAGTACGAGTTCTAAAAACGATTGCAACCCCCTAGATAAATAATTAAGAGTAAAATTCACTTCCTGAACTAGTTAGGAGGTGAATATTTTGAGCAAACATACTAAATTAACAAAGACTGAAAGAGTCTTGT
>JAMCZT010000012.1 GCA_023485445.1 Patescibacteria group bacterium | reverse complement strand
GTGGTTTTAAAGCCAAAATAAAAACCCACGATAGCCATGAGGACTGAACTTACCACGCCATCATGGCCAAGCCCGATTAAAATAAACGAGCCGATTACTACAATCATTGCTAATAAATCTATTGGTCTCATTCTTTCCATAAGTTTACTAAATGCTTTTATTGTCGATTCCATAGCGCTTCAAAATAACGGGTGAACTCACCCGCAATTTCTTTTGAAATAATTTTGACCGACGCCTCATCATTTACTGTTACAGCCCGTCTTGATAAATTATGTGAACCTAAAACTGTAATCTCTTTGTCTATAACCCAAAGTTTGGCGTGAGTAATAGGGGAAGATGGACCAAATTTTGCTAAAGCACCAGCTTCTTGCAAATTTAAAATAGTGTTTTTGTTAACCGAATTTAGTGGATGTCTGGGATGTTCTTTATTAAGAAGCACCCGAACTGCAACTTTGCGCCTTGCGGCTTGCAAGACTTCATAAGATAGTTGTTGAATGGTTGAAGCGTGATCGTGGTGATACCACTTCCACTCAAATTGAATAATATCTATACTCGCCTTGGCTTGCCGAACACAATCTGTGATCGTTCCAATAAAGGCCCGCCCCGGCAAAGGGGTAACTATAGCACTGATATTCTCAACCATTATTTTTGTTTGTAAGTCTTGCATATTTAAATTTTTACGCTTCCAAACTCAATCGCAATTCCCCAGCGTCATACTACTAACGAAAGCACAATCGCCACCCAACCGCATATTCGTCGCCAACCTCATTCGACACCCACGCTCGTGCCTCGCTTTATCGCTCGTCCTGCTTCGCAGTCCTCGCTTGAGCTTCGGCACTCGCTACCGCTGTACTGTTTCCAAACCCCTTACAAATTCCTACTAACTCGCACCATTACTGCCCTCACCTCGCTTCGCAGTGCCTGGCCTCGCTCGTTTCGGGCAGCAGAAAAGGGTCGCTCGGTTCCCCCCGCCGCTCTCTCCCCCTAAAACCCCCTTACTAGGCAACCCCCCTTAATCAAATGTATCGCCATATTAGGGGGAGAGACGCTCTTGGGGGGATTCTCGCTTAAAAAAGCGGGCGATAATCTATAGTCGCTTTTTTTCCCTTTCTCTGACGCTACGCAGCGGGAACCCTGTACCTCCCGCTGCTTCGCTTATTCGGCGGCTCGTCGGAGCCTCAATTTCTCCAACTCGTCGCCTCCAATTCCCATGATTTCCTGTTTCCGTTGCTCTTTCTGGCGCGCTCGCTCCATCTCTTGCGGTCTTCGCTCGCTTGCCGTGCCCGCTTTTTTATCCCTTTCTGTTTCAACGCCCGCTAACTATTACTAAAAAGAATTATCTTTTTGTAATAACCAAAACTTCTCCCGAAGTAATTCATCCGGTATTTAGCGGCGTTGAAGTGGAATCCGCCAATAGCGGATTCGGTGCGAGTTGAACCATCCTACGCCTATTTCGGCGGCTGTGACCCCCGCTTATCGCTCACTCGCTTTTATCATAATTTTTAAAGGTGCTCGTTCGCTGGGCGAGAGGGCGCCCTAGGGGGCGCCTCGCCCTTGTCCTTGCTTTCTAATAGCTTGGTACAGTCTCTACCTCGCCGCCCGAAAAAGTTTATTTTGAACCCTACCTCTTCGGCGGGACGGCTACCTTTTAGGGTGGTTTAGTACCGCCTGCCTACGCGGGGGTGTGCCTTTTCCCCTCTCCTCCGCGTCGCTTCGCTCCTTGTCGGTTTCCCCCCTTCTGCGCAGGGGCGCTCCCTCTGGTCGCTTACCTGCTTGCGGGGGGAGCCCCCCTCGCCGTCGATAGGCTTGTGGAAACTCAACCTTTGTACCCGTGCGCCAACCTTGACACTGATCCTGTGGGCGCTCGCGCTTATCTTTTAATACTAAGGTCTACTTCGCGCTCGCTTGGGTTATTGGGGGCGCGGCGCCAAAACTCTTATAAATCGCGAAGGGTTATCTTAGCGCGCCCCCTCTTTTTGGCTCGTGCGCTTCGCTCGGGGGGCAGGCAACAGCCGCCGAAAAAGAAACACAATGCGTCTGTTTTTCCCTGCTTTCGAGCTTGCGCTAAGCATAACCTACAATTTCAAAGTGCATGCACCCATTGGCTTCCGATGTTGCGCGGGACGAACCTCAATCTGTTAAACTAGGCTTACTGCCCGCGCTGAAATTTTTTATCGTTGCCGATTATAAATGACTTAAACTTACAATTACTTACCATAGTTAAAACTTGTTTATTTTTGGCGTTATATTTTTTTATTCGTTAGAAAAACTTTGTTTATTTCTATCCTGGAGGGTAGATTTTAAGCAAACGGTCCCCCTAACCCCATTAACGCCGAAATGAGGCTAGGAGACCGCCTGCGAGGAAAGTTTTTGCTTTCCTATCCCGTCTGGGTTAGTTTCTCGCCGAACGGCTGGTGAGACTTAAAGAGCTTTGAGGTTTTAACCTCTCAGCTCCCGGAGGGAATTGCACCACTCTCTTTTGGTCGCTCCCACCATGCAAACCCCCAGCGACCTGCCAGAAGTAACTAAGTTTTCTTCTTGGCGTTTTTACTTATTTCTTCCATGTCCTCATCTGAAATTTCCGGATTACCTTTATTCCACACCGGACTATCACTATTTGCTCTTTGTACTTCATAGTGGACACTTTCACCCTGCTTAACTTTAGTGATTTTGATAAATTCGCCCTCTTTTATTTCCGAGAAAAACAAAGCAATCCGGGAAGCTGAAGAAGTAAATAGTTTTTTCTCGCCGTCAACTTCAATGGTATAGCGGGGATTTTCTTTGGTTGGGTCCCGAAAACTTGGCACCATTTTATATCCGCAGTAAATACCCACCGCGGATTCTCCAGGCTTTAGCATTAAATACGGACTATTTGCTTTTGCAAACTCTTCAAGTTCTCCCATACTTTTTATATTTTTGGTGCCCGCCAGCTCCTGCCCTGAACCGGCGGGCATAAATTTACGGAACTATAAATACCTGATCCGGGTAAATTAAATCCGGATTTTGAATCTGTTCCTTGTTGGCTTCAAAAATATCTTTCCAGCGATTACCATTGCCATAAAACTTTTCGCTTATTTTCCACAGCGAGTCTCCGGGCTGAACTCGATAATGATTAACAATTTTGGCTTCATTGATGGCGCTTGTTGGTACCTCGCTTATATATTTCATCGGATCAGTCCAACCTTTCATCCCTTCCGGTGCATCTCCCTGAACTTTCACTCCAAAGTGAAGATGAGGACCGGTAACAAAACCGGTGGCTCCGCTTTTTCCTATTTCCTGACCTTTAGTGATTTGTTCACCAATCCTTACTCCAATTTTGGAAAGATGCCAGTATAAAGATTGACCCCATGAATGTTTGATAATAATTCCCATTCCGTCTGCGTCTGCAATATCGTCATTAAAAATAACTTCTCCATCATCAACTGCTAAAACCGGTGTTCCAATACTTGCCCTAAAATCAACTCCGTTGTGCGGATAACCAAACTGTTTTAAATACCAGTCTGTGTTTGCCCCAAAGGGGAAAGTAATAATCAGCTCTCCTTCTAATGGTTTTCCTATTTTTAAATCCATATTAGCCTTCCCAATTATCGCCGTAGAAATATTGCATTAGTCCGCAACAAAGCATGTATACAAATTCCTGAATGCTTTTTAATTGCTCATCCGGTAAATTCGGATAGTATTTTCTTATTACTTCTAGCTCCAACATTTTTTTATTTGTCCCTTATGTACCAATCATGCGGGGGAATTTCTAAGGCTTCCCCAACTTTTTTAACATTTGACGGACGGGTAGGTTTTCCCTGTAAAAGTCGATTTACAGTTTGCGGTGCAACTTCTGCTTCAAGCGCTAATTTCATTCTGGATAATCCTTTTTGAAGACGAGCTTTGTTGAAAAGTTCGTGGTTAATTCTAGGCTCATTATTGTTTATCTTCTTTAATGTATCTTCCATAAGTGTTAGAGAAAATTAACAAGATAAAATTAGTTTATATATAATTTTAACTATGGTCAATAAACTTTCTTTTAATTATTGTTGACAACTGTTAACTATTTTGCTACCTTAGAATAAGTATGAGAAAAAAGGCAAAAGAAATAAAGCAATCACCTTTGAGAAGTCCTGAAGAATTCCGCGATTTAGCAGATTATGTTTATTTTCTCCGAAAGCTCCGCCATCTAAGCATGAGGGATGTTGAAGAAGAAGCTAAGAAACTTTACAAGAAAGGCGTTATAAAAAAAGAAGGTCTTATCTCCTACGCTTATATCTCCAATATCGAAAGTCGCCGTGTCAGTCGTCCTTCTCCGGTGATATTAGGCACTCTTGCCTTAATTTACAATGTTGACCATGAAATAATCTTTGAGAAAGCTGGTTATCTGGATAGCAAGCGACCTAAAATAGAAGAAGACGTGGCTTTTACTTTAATGTTAAAAGAAGTCCCTAAAATGACGGATGATGAGAAGCAGTCTTTGCTTGATTATATAGACTTCGTTAAGTCACGAAGGAAAAAGTATGAAAAAGGCCCTAAAAAGGGCTAAGGAAATTTTACAACAAAATAAACTTTCCTCTGCCCCAATAAACATAGAAAAAATTATTAAGCGTGAGCGGATCTGCCTGGACGACTGGCATTTTTCCGGACGGATTAAAGAAGCCTACTTGGGAGACAGTATTGGTATCCAAAATACTGTTGGAGTAAAGAAAAGACGAGAACTAATAGCCCATGCACTCGGACATCATTTTTTGCACGAAGGAAATCATTTATATTTTGAAACCCACGATCAATTTGTAACCTTTAAGCAGGAATGTGAAGCGCAAGCCTTTGCAGCTGAACTTTTAATCCCTGAAAAACTTATAAAACCCTTAATCAATCTTTCAATACGTGAATTATCAGATCGCTTTTGCGTTACGGAAGAATTGGTTAAATATCGTTTAGAAATTTTACGGGGGGAAAAATAATGGCAATCGCAATGTTAATTTTTATGGATGAGTCCGGTGATACTGGATTTAAGTTCAGTAAAACTTCCAGTAGGTTTTTTGTTTTAGTTATCATTATTTTCGATAGCTTGGCTGATGCGGAAAAAGCAAATGAGGCAGTAAAAGAAATCCGCAAAGAGTTAAAACTCCCGGAAAACTTTGAGTTTAAATTTAGCACCGGTACATCTGATAAGTATAAAAAGGCCTTCTTACAAAAACTATCAAAATTTAATTTCCGCTATAGAACTGTGATTGTTGATAAAGCAATCCTTGCTAAACAGAACCCGATATATCCTAAAGACAGTCTTTATATGATTGTTGCCGACCATCTATTTTTGAGAGCAGAATCGAGAATGAAAAATGCTTCCATTTTTATAGACCGTATTTCGAAATCCTTTGTTGATGATTTTAATGGATATCTAAGAAAAAGGCTGAATACAAATATAGAAAAGATTATCGGAAGACTAAAACACCAGGATTCAAAAAGTAATAATTTACTACAGCTTGCCGATATGGTTTGTGGGGCAATTTATCGAAAATACAATCGTTCAGAAGATAAGTTTTACAAGATTATCAAGAAAAGAGAGGAAGATTTATGGAAGCCTTACTAGACCTAAAAAAAGCGATCCCTGTGGCCAAGACGGTCATCTGTTGCCAGTGCCGACATTCGCTCCCTAAAAGTAAGGTACTTTCACCACAAGGATCATTCGGTATTAGTATACTACCAAATTTTGGGTCAAAAATCAAGCGGAAAATATGAGAGCTTTAATCTATCTTAGGGTATCAACTGATGAGCAAGCCGATAAAGGCCTGTCTATTCCTGCTCAAAAGGAAGCCTGCTTGAAATACGCAGAATTAAAGCAATGGCAAGTTGACCAAGAGAAAGACATTTATATAGACGCCGGAGAATCTGCAAGAAGCGCTAACCGCCCAGCGCTTCAAGAAATGTTGAGCCGATGCAAAAAAGATAAAAATGTTGAGATGATTATAGTTCATAAGATAGATAGACTAGCTCGTAATGTGGGCGATCATGCAGCTATCCGTACAATTCTTAAAAAACATGATGTACAATTAGTATCAGTAGTAGAACCGGTTGACGATAGCCCAACAGGTCATCTGTTAGAAAATATTATGGCTTCAGTTGCCGAGTTCTATTCTGCCAACCTTGGACAGGAGGTTAAAAAGGGTATGACACAAGCATTTAAAAAAGGCCGTTGGCCAACAGTAGCCCCGCTTGGATATATCAATAAAAAAGAACCAAATGAAGACGGGACTTTAGTAAAAACAGTTGAGGTTGACCCTGTTCGCGGTCCAATGATCCAAAAGATATTTAGGCTTTTTGCTACTACTAAATTTACTCTAAATGCTACCGCCGATGAATTAAAAAAGATTGGGTTTAAATCCAGGACTGGTAAAACTCTTACTCCCAGCAATGTTAAACACATGCTCCAAAATAAATTCTACATGGGATATATGGAATGGGGCGGAAATACAATGATGGGCACTCATGAACCTTTAGTTTCTCCGGAACTTTTTTACAGAGTACAGGACGTTTTAGCGTTAAGAAAGAAAAATACCTCGAAAGATATTAAATATCGTTTCTCTTTAAGGGGGATTTTAACTTGTGCTAAGTGTGGCAGACACTATGTAGCTGAGACCCACAAGCAAGGCAGGTTTTCCTATTATCGTTGCAGTTCTGCTGCTCGTTACGGCTTACATTGTGTTCAAAAAATGGTACCGGATAAAGTAATTCAAGATCAGGTGATGCAACTTTTCAAACATATGCAGTTATCGGAAGAGCTTATTTCTTTGGCCAAATTGCAGATAAAACAGATGGAGGAAAACAGAACGCAAGGAGTTGGTAACGAAAGACGGGCTTTGAGAGCCAAGATCGCAAAACTTGAGGAACAGCAGCAAAAGTTACTTGATGACAGGTTAGAAGGGTTAATTGATAAAGACTTGTGCTATGGAAAACTTCAACTAATTCAAAGGGACTTGGATTTAGCCAATGTAAGACTTAAAGAAATACAAGATGACGACCACGCTAATCTGGTGGCCTTAAATAAAACTGTAGAAGTGTTAGGAAATCTCTACAAGCTCTATAAAGTTTCTGATACTCCAACTCGCCTTATGTACCATAAGGCTTTTTTTGAAACCTTAATTGTAGACGACAGAAATATAGTTGACATAAAATGGAAAGTTCCATTTAGCTCGTTATATCAATCTAATCCCCAGTCTGTTTTAACACTATCTGGTGAGCCCGGGGGGATTCGAACCCTCAACGCACAGCTTAAAAGGCTGTCGCTCTACCATTGAGCTACGGGCCCACGAAAAGGCAAGGTTTAACCAAATTTGACTAAGAAATTTTATCACAATTCAGCCGTCACTTCAACCCTAAGTGAAAAATTACTGTCCTCTCTCATCCAACTAGCCTCTTGGCCCCTGATTGACTTTCCTCCCATGTAAATTAGAAAATTCAAGGATGAATAATCACGAAAACGGGAGGAAAACGTGAATTTTTCAAAAAAATCACTGATAAAGTTTGGTTTAAGCCTTTTAGCAATTCTAATCGTGGCCATGGGCTCTTATTATTTAGGGACAAAAATGTCCCAAAAACCAGATACTCCCACTTCATCAACTGAAGAACCGGCTAACAGGAGCAGCGGTTCTGAGTCGACCGAAACTTACCGCAGCAGCGCTTATGGATATACCATTAGCTATCCAAAGGATTGGAAAACAGCGGAGAAAATCAAGACTGTTAGCAGTGGAGACTCCATCTATACAAGATTTAGTGGAAATACCGGTTGGATTCAGATTAATATCGGAAACCAACCCTTAGAGACTAGCGGGTCAAACCCGCCCAGCGTCAGGAAAACAAATATTAATATTGATGGCGTGAGTGTGGAAGCAACGGAAGTAGTATTCAAAGACGAAACTGGTTACCTCGTTGCCCAACTGGAACAAAACAAGATCCAATACGACATTAGATTTGGAAATACAGAGACAACTAATCCTCATTACGATAAAGACAAAGAAAATTTGCTTCGGATCATCAGCACTTTTAAATTTACCAAATGACGAAAAATACTTACGGGCCATAGGGAATTTTAGGGAGGATTATCTTTGGTTATCATATTAGCCATACTTACAATTTTTACTATTATTGTCATCGTCCAGGCCATATACACGACCTATCTCATGATATACACGTGGGATGATGAAACTAAGTTTCAGGAACAAAGACCCCCTAATGAATTTGCCGCGCCAAAATTTTCCTTTACCACCCTTCTTCCCGCTAAAAACGAGGAGGGGGTAATTTCGCAAACGATCCAAAATTTCGCCAATCTGAACTATCCGAAAGAATTAGTCGAAGCCCTGGTAATCTGTGAGAAATCGGATTCTGGAACAATCCAAGAGGCAGAAGAGAAGATTAAAAGCCTAAAGGACAAAGGAATTAGTAACATCACGTTGATAATTTTTGCCGACAAACCTGTCAATAAACCACACGCTCTAAATCTAGGTTTAGCCAACGCCAAAGGAGAAGTAATAACAATATTCGACGCGGAAGATCAATTTCACCCTGATATTTTTAACGTCATCAATACGATCATGACCAATGAAGGCGTTCGGGTAGTTCAAGCCGGCGTTCAACTGATGGACTTCGGATCGCACTGGTATTCTGTCCATAACGTCCTGGAATATTTTTTCTGGTTTAAGTCACGTCTCTATTACCATGCTAAGCAAGGATTTACAACCTTAGGGGGGAATACGATATTCTTCCGAAAGGACGTCCTCGAAGACATTGGCGGTTGGGACGAAAACATCTTGACCGAAGATGCTGATGTCGGAGTCCGAATCTCACTTTCCGGTTATAAAGTAAGAGTAATTTATGGGGACGAATACGCCACGCGGGAGGAAACCCCTCCGACGCTTGGTCAATTTATCCATCAAAGGACGCGCTGGAGCCAAGGATTTATCCAAATCTTGAAAAAAGAAAATTGGGAAAAACTTTCCACTTGGCCACAAAGAATTACCGCCTTTTATATTTTCTCTTTTCCAATTTTCCAGGCTATCCTTTTGAGCTATCTGCCTTTTTCGGCCTACATGGCTCTCTTAATCAAAGTTCCAACTGCTTTAGCAATCCTTTTTAACGTTCCAGTTTATCTTTTAGCCGCCCAATTTTTATTTAACGTCATCGGCCTTTACGAATTTGCCTCGATTTACGGTTTTTCACTTCATTTTCCTTTTGTCTTTCAAGCCCTGGTAACCTATTTCCCGTACCAGTGGTTACTTGCCTTTAGCGCTTTAAGAGCTGTTTTCCGAGAAGGCAGCCGGCAAAAAGGTTGGGAAAAGACAAAGCATGTCGGGGTAAGCCGGCAGTACGCAAAGTTTAGCGCGGGGAATAAGAATGAGTAATTTTTTCCAGGATGTATTTGGCGATGTTAAAAAGTGGATGGAAAGCTGGAGTAATCGAGCCCTTCTTGGTGTCTTATTTATTTCTTTCCTTGCCCATTCATTTAATATGTTTAACTATCCCTTGTACTTAGGGGATGAAGGAATTTACGTTGAGCAGGCCTGGGCCGTCGTGCGGGAAGCGAAAGTTTCCCCATACACCTTTTGGTATGACCACGCGCCAGGTGGTTGGTTTTTGATCGCTCTTTGGTCGTTTCTAACGGGCGGTTTTTTTACTTTCGGAATGTCGATCAACTCCGGTCGAATTTTCATGCTCCTCATCCATCTCGCCTCCACGGGATTGCTTTTTCAAGTAACTAAAAAACTTTCAGGCAGCATTTTTCCGGCAATTATCGCTGGATTAATTTTCTCCCTATCCCCTCTTGGCCTTTATTACCAAAGAATGGTTCTACTGGATAACATCATGGTTTTCTGGATCCTGATTAGCTTTTATTTAATACTTTTTGAAAACCAACGGCTGACAAATTTGATCCTCAGCGGGATTTTTTTTGCCGTGGCGATTTTGACAAAGGAAAATGCGATTTTCTTTTTTCCGATTATGATTTACCTTTTATACAAGCGAAAAAACCAGTACAACTTCCGTTTTGCCCTACCTGGTTGGGTTTTTAGCTTCGGCAGCGTCATTTCATTGTATGTCTTGTACTCTTTGCTAAAAGGTGAATTTCTCCCTCCTAATTTAATCACCGCCTTTTCCGCCCCTTTATCCGATCCAAACCAACGGCCCTCGTTGATCGGGACGTTCCTTTGGCAGATGTCGAGAAGCGGGGGGATGGTTTGGGATAGTCAAAGCCAATTTCAACAGTATTTAAAAGGCGACTGGCTCTTCCGCGATCCATTTTTAATCGTCTCCGGGGCAGCCATCAGCATCATTAACTTTTTCTTAGGTTTTAAGTATAAATCTTTATTTATCGCCTCTATCTTTTCCCTCTCATATTTAATTTATATCATCAAAGGCAGCGTGATTTTGCCTTTTTACATTGTCCCGCTACTGCCCTTTTTTGCCTTAAACATCGGCTTATTTATCGATAAAATAGCTAGTTTTTTACCGGAAATAATGAAATTTTCGCTCATCGGCGGATTTATCGTTCTATTAGCCTTCGGAAATATCGTTGCAAGCCGTGATGCGTACCTTCTAAACCTCACGGGCCTGCAAATCGCTTCATTTAACTGGGTTAAAGAAAATATTTCCCCTGATAAATTCTTATTAATCGATGATAACCTGTGGGTTGATTTCCGAGACGGAAGAAAAAAGTATCCTCTCGCCCATTCTCACTGGAAAGTGGCTCGCGACCCGGATGTTAATGAAAAAATTTTGCATATGAATTATAAAAATATCGATTACCTGATCATGTCGCCAAACATGGCCCAATGGCTGGAAGATGGAACTTTATCTAAAGATGCGTATAATAATTCAACGGTGATCAAAACCTTTACTTTAGGTAACACTACTGTCGAGATAAGGCAAGTCCAAAAATAAAGAGATTTTTTTCAAAAAGGAAAAATATGAAAAAGTTCGTCTTAGGAGCAACAATTATAATCTTGGTCGTCTGGGTTGGAGCCCTTCTCGCTCAGGGGCACCCGATAAATACGATCGGGCCGTGGAACGAAGGTCCTTCGGAAGGGTCCGGATCTGATAATTCCCAAACCTCAAAACAAAACCTCCCCGAACCGCCGAAACAACCTGGCCAAAAACAAGAGTCAAAGCCAGAAGAGTCATCCCCACCCTCAAGTGAAACACCTCCCTCACAACCTACTCCCGTTCCCCAATCCCGTCCCGTTAGCGAACCTCCTGAGGCATCCCCAATTACTCAGTAAGATTTCTGTTATAATAATATCATCAAACAAGAAAGAGAGGGGTAGAAATGTACCACGAGTCCTGGTGGGTAAGAGCTTTCGATAAAGCCATTATCTTGCTGATCCCAGTTGTTGTTCCGTTTGCTCGTATCTGTCTAATCATATTCTTCCAGGGGATCTGGGAACCAATGGAGTGGATAGCGACAAAAATGCCAAAGCCTATCCGCCACCTGGTCGTAACGTTCGTGACACTAGGGCCGATCATCGCCGTTGGTTTCAGCTTCTATCTTGAACCAAGCGAAAGAATCGGGGTTATTTGGATAACGGCTGCATGGTTCGTGATCGGAATGTTCGTCTTTTGGAATATCCAAACGAGAGGCAAGATCAGTGACTGGCTAAACTAGACCAAAAAGGTGGGCAGAGTAAATATATTAAAAACTTCTACCCACCTAATTTTTTTAATTAACCCTGTCAAACTGTCCGTGGACAAACATCAGGGTCAAGACCCGCAAACTATCTCCGAAGTAACTCCCTTGGGGGATTGAAAGAAGTTTATCGTGGACTTGTTGGTAAAAGCTCCGATTATCCGAAATAGCTGCACCAGCCGTAATCTGAGAAGCATACGTCGCGTCAAAGTAATCTGCCGTCGGTTTACCACCCATGGTATAACCGCTTTTAAGATTATCCACACCAATTGAAGCGAAGAAGTTGGTCATTTTATCCACAATCGGCTTAGCTTGTTTTTCCCCAAACCAAGCGTAGTCTGTCGCGATTCTCCACGGGGTCCGCACCGCGTTATAGAAGAATTCTTCGTTACGAGGATCACCTTTGAGGCTGCCCGCAGGCGTGCCTTGGGCGTTTGACCAATCTGGAACTAAGCCAGTTTTATTATCGGCAGTTTTCTTGATCAATTCGTAGCTTTTTTCCGCAACTTTATTCCACCGGCCGTCCCCAGAATAATCGGCGAAAACTCGGTAGTACCCAGGAGCAAAATAAGAAATGTTTAGGGCCTCTTTTCCACCCCACTGCCCAGGTTTGAGAATGAAAGTGTCCTGTTCAACCTCGTTATCCATAATTGATTTAAGCAATTTCTGCGCGTCGTTTTGATAACCGCCCCACTTTTTATCAGCCACAACCAATGCGTAAGCCATGTCCTCGTCGGCGTCGGTGGCAGGACCAGTCCCGGCAATTGAACCATCAGCGCCGATTCGCCAGTTCATCAACCCAGCCCCATTAAAATGCTGCTTTGTATAAGCCCAAAGCTTGTCAAAGGTAGGCTTATCATTAAGCATAACCGCCATCAACATCCCGTAACCTTGCCCCTCGGAAACTGTGTCTCCCCCGTTTTCCGGTCTCTGAACACGCAAATTTCCCCCAGCTCCTTTTGAAGTAAGGTAGTGGGTTTTCCAATCTTGGTAGAACTTTTCCGTGATTTTCTTATCACTTTCATTCGAACTGATAAAACTTGGGACTGGGTGGACCGAAAGGAATTTTTGAGTTTGGTCTGCTACTAAACTCGTCGCGCTTTGCGTTAAGATAGCTCCAACCGCCAAGAAGAAAAGAACAATTATTCCCAAGAAGAAATATTTAGCTGAATCCGTCTGTGTGGAAATTTGTTGGCAATATTTATTAAATTTTTCCCTCAAACTAATACCCCCTTAAGTCTACCTGTTACGGTAAACTTTTCTTATTTGACTCATTTTTAGGTCAAATTGGGGGGATTTTACCAAAAGAAACCTTAGAGGTCAACAAACTAAGGAGGCTTTGCTTTGGATTCCTCATTTCCAAGATCCTAACATCTTTCGCTTGAAACTTGATTCGAAGCCAGGATTGAGCTATGTTTTTTTCAGGAAAAGTTAACTTGTCGCTAACATGAGGGCAGTGAAAGGAATAATCATGTTAGCTAGAGTATTTAAAATATTGATACTAAAAACCTTGTTTTTTACCCTTATTTTTCTTCCGGTAAACGACTTATTCGCCGCAGGCAGTCTCAATTCCCAACCCTCATTCGGAAAAGTTAATTCCAAAGTCAACATCTCAGGAAATGGTTTTAAAGGCGGGGAAAACGTTGACGTTTTCTTTGATCAGAAAAAAATAAAATCAGCCAAATCAGAAGGGAATGGAGACCTAAAAGAAACTTCCTTCGAAGTTCCCTGCAGCACCCCAAACCAAAGGCATTCTATCTCTGCAATCGGGAGTTCCAGCAAGACAAAGGCCGAAAAGTCTTTCTTTGTCCAGCCGATTCCCGTTTCGATCACTGTCAAAGCCAGCGACCCAAAACCAGGAAAAGACATTGAAATCTCCGGAAGAGGATTTTTATCAGAAGAAAAAGTCAAGATTGTTTTTGACAAAGAAGCTAGTTCTTCGGGCGTCCCAGCCGGAAGCATCAAAACCGATAAAAAAGGTAGCCTAAATAGTCAAAAACTACCAATTCCGCCTGATGTTAAAGGCGAAAAAGTCAGCCGCATTACGGCCATCGGAGACTGCAGCCAAAGTTCGGCCAATTCTTCGATCTACCTTCAGGGCTTTTATCCGAATGCCAGCCCCAGCAATTACGCCCCTAAAGTAGGTACCAAAATTACCTTTTCTGGGAACGGCTTTATCCCAGGAGAAAAAATCGGGGTTTTTCTAGGTGACCCCAATAATTCTAAATCCGTTGCTAACTTAAAGGCTGATAAAAACGGAACCTTCAAGAATCTTGGAGAATTCAAGATCCCTAAGGATACAATAACCGGAATGAAGAGTTCCTTCACCTTGATTGGAGAAAAAAGCAAAAAACCCGTCACGATCAGTCTTACGTTTCAAGATTTTAATGTTTCGATTACCTTAAGTAGTTATTTTGGACTTCCGGGTAATACAATCTTAAGATTTAGCGGAAATGGTTTTGTTCCTAAGGAGAGGGTTGATGTTTATTTTGGAGGTGGGGGGCAGGGGAAAGGAAAGTTGGTTAACGTTTTCATGACCGATGACCAAGGAGATTTTAAAAACAAGGGAGAATTTACTCTTCCCTTTGGTATAAGAGCAGGAGAAAACGTTTTTAACTTTGTCGGACGGGAAAGCAATAAACCTCAACAAGCTGTTTTCAACGTCGGCGCCTTCACGGCCAACATTGTCCCGAGCAATTTTGCTCCTCTCCCCGGAAACTCGATTGCTTTTTCGGGCAGCGGATTTCCGCCTAATGAACCAATCCAAATATATTTTAATAACCAACTTGTCGGAAGTGCTTTCTCTGATTCAAAAGGCAGCTTTAAAAATTCTGCTAAGATTCAAGTCCCTTACGGCCTAGGCGGGCAAGCTCAGATCAAGGCCGTTGGTTCCCTAAGCGGAACCTCAGCGATTCAAAACTTAGAACTACAAGCGTTGCGACCTTCTGTAACTCCCAGTACGTTTTTTGGCGCTCCTGAATCAGTCGTAACCATTAAGGGAAATTCATTTGCGCCGAATGAACACATCATCGTCAAATTTGATGAAGTAAATGTCAGCGAGGCCCAAACTGATGGAAAAGGTAACTTTGACAACGTTACTTTTTCCGTCCCATCCGGACTTAAGGGTGGAGAGCATACCGTCAATGTCTCTGGAGACAAAAGCAAAGCCACGGGGACATTTCCATTCTCGATAGGAGAAGGTGGCTAATGAAAATAACAAGTCAAAAGTCAAAAGTCAAAAGCTTTAGATTTTTATTATTCCTTCTAGTCTTTGCGCTTTTCACGTTAAACTTCTTTTCTCCCGCTTTCGCTGTTTCTAAAGTAAGCACAGATAACATCTCTGTCGCCTCTGGTTACTCGATCAAACCAATTCTTGACAAATTAAACGGACCTTCCGCGCTGGCTTTTGATGATTCGGGCAATATTTTCTTAGCCGAGTCCGGCTTTGCTGAAGCCGGTGGAGCCAAAGTCTTAAAAATCAGTCCTGAAGGAAAAGCCATTTCCACCTTGACCGGGTTTGATGCACCCATAAACGGCTTAGCCTTTTTTAAAGGAAAATTGTACGTTTCACACCGCGGAAAGGTCTCCTCAGTTGCCTCTGACGGAACTATCCAAGACATTATCAAGGGATTGCCAAGTGACGGGGATTTTTCCAACAACCAAATCTTGATCGGAACCGACAAAAAACTTTACATCACTCAAGGAACTGTTACTAACGCCGGAATCGTTGGAGAAGACAACTTAGTCACGGGATGGTTGAGGGAAAACGCCGATTTAGCCGATGTACCTTGCCAGAGCTTATCCTTAAATGGGGTTGACTTTGCTTCAAACCAAAACACAACTGGCGCCTTCGTCCCATTCGGGTCAACGACAAATGAAGGCCAGCAAGTGAAGGGCAGTAAACCCTGCAACGGCTCGATTATGCGTATTGACCCAACGAATCCAAAGGAAATCGAAGTAATCGCGTGGGGCCTGCGAAACCCAGTCGGGATCGGGACTGATTCTAAAGGGAAGATATATTTTACTGAACAGGGGTTTGACCTTCGCGGAAGGAGGTTGATTAAAAGCAGCGGAGATAATTTTTACGCTTTGGATGGGAAATGGTACGGTTGGCCGGACTATTCGGCGGGACAGCCTATCAGCCTTTCTAAGTTTAAACTTGCCGGAACATTTCAACCCCAATTTGTCTTGCAGGACCATCCAGGCAAAGAGATGCCTCCTTCACCTTTGGCTCAATTCAAGCCTTATTCAAGAGTCGCCGGGTTTGCCTTTTCCCCCGAAAAATTCGGCTTTAAAGACCAGATTTTTGTTGCCCTTTCAGGAAGCGTTAAAGGATTAACCGATGGTTCAGATAAAAATTCTGGGTTTTCGGTGGTCAGACTTGACTTAAAGGGAAGAAAAATCTCTGATTTTATTACCAATAAAAAAGCCAACAATAAAAGTGGACCAGCCTCTACCATTGGCAAGTCAGGAATAGAGCGGCCCACTGACGTCAAGTTTAGCCCAAACGGGGAAATGTATGTGGCCGATTTTGGGGTTTTAAACGTTAAGGACAATACATTAAAAGCTAAACCAGAATCCGGAGTCCTGTGGAAAGTCTCAAAAGGAGCGAGCCTTTTTGGTTTCGCTGTGGAAAATCCGCTAACGGTAGAAGTAGGTCTTGGAATAATTGTCGCCGGAGGCTTGATATTGTACTTTTTATTTAAAAAAAGTCCAAAAAATAAACCTTTAAAACCGAGGTACTTTTTCTTCTGCTGGCACAATTAATATTTTTCATCCGGTTACGTTTTTTAGTAATTCCATTCTTTTTAGCCTTCCATCATTATCAAATTCCACTGCCACGACGTCGATCCTTAAAGATTCTGGAGACTCTGGGTTGAGGAATTGGTAAAATTCTCCAGTTCGGAGGATTGACTCTATTTTTTTAGGAGTAACCGCCTCTTCTGGCAAACCATAACTGTCTGAAAAACGGGTCTTCACCTCGACAAAAGCCAAGCAATCCGCCTCTTGGGCAACAATGTCTATTTCTCCCCGACGGCTAAAGAAATTCCTAGCCAAGATTCGATAACCCCGCTTCTTCAAGTAGCCACAAGCCAAATCTTCCCCAAGTTTTCCTAAGTTTTTCCTACCGGTAGACATAAAGTTAGATTTTAAATTTGAAAATCTTTATTTAACTAAGTAAATAATCCAAGTCAAACGATTTTCGATGGATCTCACAAAAGCCATATTTGCGGATCGCTTCTTGATGTTTCTTCGTCCCATAGCCTTTATGAACGTCAAACCCGTACTGGGGATACTTTTGATGAAGTTTAATCATCAAGCCATCCCGGAAAACTTTGGCGATAACGGAAGCCGCAGCGATCGTAGCGCAAAGTTCGTCCCCGTTTTTGATCGGCCGTTGAAATTTCCGGTTTAACTCCTCAATATAAAAAGCGTCGATCACGTGAAAATCAGGTTTTGTCTTTAGGTTATTTAGAGCGGACCTAAAGGCCAGTTGGGTCGCCTTACCGATCCCCAACCGATTTATCTGTTCGATTTCCGTCAAACCGATTGCAAAATCAACGGCGATTTCTTTAATTAATTTGGCAAATTCGATCCGTTTTTGAGGAGTAAGCTGTTTAGAGTCTTTTAACCCTTGAGGAATTTTCACATCTTTCGGAAAAATTACCGCCGCCGTAACGACCGGCCCCGCCCATGCCCCACGGCCAACTTCGTCTAGGCCAGCGATGAACTGGTAACCTTCTGACCAAAGAGCCCCTTCTTGTTCTAAAGTGGGAAAAACAACCATCTCTTAGTTTTCAAAATTTAAACTTTTTAAAAATTGGATATTTATTTACCTTTTTTATGGCGGAGGTAATAAAGTTTCGCTCGGTTCACGTTACCTTTTTTAATTATTTTAATTTCGGTGACGGAAGGTGAATGGATGGGCCAGATTCTTTCTACCCCGATTCCGCCAGTCGCAATCCGGCGAACTGTAAAGCTCTTATTTTCTCCGCGCCCGCGAATGGCAAGAACGGTACCTTCGAACTGTTGGATTCTTTCCTTACCCGCTTCTTTAACTTTGGCGGAAACGCGGATAATATCTCCAGGTTTAAATTCAAATTCAGCTTTTTTCGATTCAACTTTTTTCTCTTCGGTAACTTCAGTTTTGGCCTCTGTCATACGTCCTCCAAATAAAAATCAAAATAGGTTGCTAAATTGTATCATAAAAAACAAAATGGGACAAGTACCGACGGAGAAAAGAAAAAGGCACTATAAACCTTACAGTGCCTCTTGATAAGAACCTGCCAATCGTCCTAAATCCCTAAGTCGCTTAAAGATTCGGGAGCAACATCGCCTGGAATCATTATCGTAGTGTCCCTTTGAACCAAGGCAAGACAAAATAGAAAGAAAATTACCCCTAAAAAGATAAGGCTAGTCGCCTCACCAGAAATCAACACCATCAGGAGCGGTTGCCAACCAAAGGAAAGGCTATAAACGGTTCTCAACAGCCAGTCGAGAACGATAGCCGTCACAAACGCCGAAAACAAGAAGCTAAGGAAGAGGAAAAAGACTAACCTTTTAATGCTTCCCAAGATCCAATCCGGCCAATTAGCATTGAATTGCCTTAACAGCTCGCTCAAAGTTTTTACTCTCCTTTCCTATTTTTTCTTTCAGAAACCTTCGGATAGCTTGTCTTTTCTTGCCGGAACACTCTGCACAGAAAGAACCGCAATCTTTGCAGTGGTGACTACAGCTAGACTTTTGGCTTGGCCTGATCAGGTCGTCGCAGTAGAGGCAAGTTCCAGAAACGAGCATCTCATCCTCACCATCGGCGTCGATTGAAATCACGGCCGCCTCCGGATCAATTCCTTCAGGGATTTCTGAAACCGTTAGTGTCACTTTCCCATTCCTGCTTGACACCTCTGACAACTGGTCCTTCCCTTTTATTATCCGGACTTTCAGCTTTTCTGGTCGGCCTTTCGTTGCTACCACTAAAATCTTCCTAAAAGGCCCATAGGTCACCCGGATAAAAGGGCCTTTGATAACGGCCCATTCTTCAGGTAACGAAATTCGCCTTTCCAAGTCTTTGATTGCAAAGAGCAAATTGTCGCTATCAATGTTTATTTTCATCTCTCCGTAACCTTTAATTTTTAGAAAAATGCCTCAACCCTCTAGTATAAACCATTCTAACGAATGGAAGTTTGGAAGTCAATCTTCAATCCCCAAACTAACGCACTTGACGCTGCCGCCGCCTTTTAAGTATTCGCTCATCCCGACTTCGTGGACCTGAAAACCAAAGCTTTCTATCCTTTGGCGCAGACCAAGGGAAATTCCTTTGGTGATGATGATATTTTTTTCAAATACGACGATGTTACAAGCTAAAAATTTATTGTCTTGCTCATTGGTTACGATTATGTTTTTAAAATTTTGCTGGATTTTTTTCAACTCTTCTGGTTTAAAGGCGCCTTCATTTATTACCACCGTATCTTCGCAAAGGGGAGCAAAACAGGTATCAAGGTGGTAAAAATAAGGGTTTTCAAGGTTTATATCAATAATTTTGCTTTCAAGAAACTCTTCCAAGTAATTTTTTGCTTCATAAACTGACCGCTTCCCCCAACCTAAAAAGTATTTTTCTCCCGCTTTCAATAGGTCGCCCCCACCTTCAAAATAAACACCTGTGGGTAATGTTTTCGTTTCTAAATTCAGTTCTTCCTCGAGAAACTCTCCCATTAAATCCGCTTCTCTCCTGCGCTGAGGGTAGCGGAAATTTGCCTTGATGAAAATACCTTTCGCTACCCAACCAGTGTTAATCGTGTAAACCATATCCGGCAAGCCAGGGTCTGGTTTTATTTCTAATGTTTGTACGTCCAGTCGAAGGTAAAGCTGTCTTAAAGCTTGATACTGCCCTTGAACTTTTAGCTTGTCAACCTTATTTCCAAGGCTCATCCAAGGGTTTATTTCGTATTCAATATCATAATAATCAGGAGGGCAAAGAACAATTTTCTTCATGTTTCTATCGTAACTTATCAAAAGGTTTGTTGCAAACTAACGGACAAAAACTGCGTAGAGCGTTATTAAAGCAATGAGGGCGATAAAAAGGTACTCCAAAAGAGTGGAAAAATTTAAGTTCTTTTCTTCTTGATGATGGGCCGTCCCGTATCCTAAATAACCGGCAGAAATAGCAAAAATCATCGTCGTCCGCCAAAACAAGTCCGAAGTAAAATTCAGCACAAAGAGCGCCGCGGATAGCGCGATAATCAAGAGGAAAAATTGGGCAACATGCTTCAAAAAATATCCAACCATAGCTTAGATGATAACCCCTTTCGTCGCTCCAATGATTATCAAAAATACAAGAATGGCAATTAACGACGCATGCATTAGAGAATGGCTGTTTTTACGCTCGATTCTCCGTCGATACAATACAACGCTATCGATCACGAAAGCCAAGAAAAGCAAAATTAAGACTCCTAAATATATCTTTTGGGTCAGCCCCAAATTTTCCAACCCGCTAAAAATTGAGTTCTCGGTGGGAGCAGTAGTCGCAGAAGGAAGAACGGAAACAGGTTTTGACCCGTTAGACTCTAACTGCTGGCCGATACCTACGCCTTGAGCCCCTTGATCTGAGGAAATAATTGGCAGTAATGTCGCCTTTGATGGAGTCCCGAAAAACTGGACGACCAAAGTAGTGTCTTCACCGCCTAGTTTCCCGTCGACCACAGCCATACCGATTTCCTCATAGCGAGAGTTGACGATATTTTCACGGTGGCTAGAACTTTTCATCCAAGCGGCTACCACTGCAGAAGAAGTGTAAAAATCACGAGCCAAGTTTTCTCCGGCGTAACTGTAAACATAGCTGTTATTTTTGAAAAAGACCCAAGGAGTCGTGCCGTCAGGGGCAATATGGGCCCAATAATCTTTCTTAAACATATCCTGGGCTTTTTGTGCCGCTGCTGCATCTAAAACAGGACTTTCTTTCAAGGAAGGCAACCCGTTCTTTTCCCTTTCTTTATTAGTCAAGGAAATAAGCTCTTCGACCTTAATATCAGTCGCGAACCCTAAAACTTGGGGCGACCCTTTGGAAAAAAGGCTGACAGAAAAGGAGGCCAAAATCAAAAAAGCGGCCACTATAGCTAAATTTGGGTAGCGGATCAAATGGGCGTGATGATTATTCCCTTCGTGGGGAATTAGCAAGTGGGCAAGCCATTCCATGATTAAAGTATAACAATAAAAAAATTTTCAAGCAAGAAATTAGGGGATGGTGATTCTTTGACCTGGCCTGATTAATGGACGGCCGTTTGGAAGCTTGTCAAACTTATTCACTTGATCAATTCGATACCATTCAAAACCGCTGCCATAATAATGCTCGGCAATGCTCCAAACACTGTCACCTTCTCGAGCAATATATGATCCACCACCAGTTCCGGCGCTAGAAGTTGGAACACCTTCGGCCACCGTTGAAGTTCCGGAAACTTGTCCCTGAGGAATAGTCAAAACATTTCCAACATGAATCGTGTTTGGGTCCGTCAAACCATTGGCTTGGCTGATTTCCGTCCAACGGAAACCATCTTTATAAACATTTTCCGCGATATTCCAAAGGGTATCCCCTTCTTTAACCGTGTATGTTTCTGGCTTGGAAGTAGTATCTTTCGCCGCCTTGTTTTCACCTTTAACCGTCTCTGAAGACTGTGTTGAATTTTCTCCCACGTTTTGTTTAGCTTCTTTATTGACTGAAGAAAAGTAATTAAAAATCGAAAAACCTAAAACAAACACTAGCACCAAAGAAATTCCTGCGGTAATTAAATTTTGTTGGTTGGAGAGATTTAACTGGGAAAAATAAAGGGGTAAGTTTGTACCTATCGACTTTTGTTTTTTTTCTTTTTTCATAAAAAAAGCCCTCCTAAGGGGCAGTTAGTATATTAACTATAATTCGAACAAAAGTACCTGTCAAGCCCTCAAAATAAGGATAAGAACCTCTCGTCGAGATTCTCCTTCCCCTTCGACTTGCGAACATGCGCGTTCGCATCGCTTAAAATGTCATCAGTTGGATTTATATAACATTCGATAATGTGTCTCCCCTGGTTCACTATCAGAAAACTTGGCATTTCTTCCTCTCCTTTTTTGAATGTTAAGGAAAATATAGCACCTAAACTAGAGCTGTCAAAAGTTTGACAAGCAACGAAGCTCATGATATAAAAAAGAAAATTAAATTTCCAAAGGAGAGAGGAAAGTGAAACACCTTGTAATCTGGGAAGCTATCATAGTCAACATTTTGTTTGTCGTGCTTGCTTATAATTACGTGCAGGTCAACGAAGAGCTGGCGTTTAATCAGCACCAGCTAAGGCAGTACGTTGAGGATAGCCGACAGTGGCAAGCCATCCATGCCGGAAGATACGAGAGAGATATGAGCCAATGGGTAAATAAGGAGCTAGACTTCTGGGCGAACTACTTAGAGTCCACCCATTCAACCCAATTTTTCCGGCAACCCAAATCTAACCAAGATGTCATCTTCCTAATGACTTATGCCTTAAATGCAACCCAAACGTTTCAACAAGGGTCGCCAGAACTTACCAAAAAAGTCTCAAGAATAGTATCTCGTTATGAAGATAACTATTCTTTGTTAGACGAAAGAAGCAAAAAGATGCTAGAAAACTTTGAGGCAAAGCTACGGAAATAAAGTTTGATGAATAAAAACTTACGGCGCGTTTTTGGAAACTTTGAACGCGCCTACTTTTCCCAATAGTTGGAAACCTTTACTTCGACTTTAACGGGGCATTTTTTCAAAAGAAGCGCTCCAGCCCTGATCATCTGCTCTTCAACAATTTTGGCTACTTCCTCGGCAATATCCTCCCTGGCTTCAGAAACAATTTCGTCATGAACCGTATGGATCAGATGAGCATCCAAATTCTTCTTTGAAAATTCTCCATAAATAAAAATTAAGGCGTATTTGGTAATATCGGCGGAAGTCCCTTGAATAGGCGTATTTTTCCCTTGCCGTTCAATTCCACCGATTAATTTTAAATAATCAGGGTGATCGCGGTCCGGTAAAATAAAAGACCTCCTCCTTCCACCCAATGTCCGGACGTAGCAATTCTTCACCGCAGATCGACCGATATTATCCAACCACTGCTTTACTTTTCGATAAGTTTTAAAATAAACATCGAGAAGTTCTCTGGCTTCATCTACCGTCACACCAATTTGAACAGCTAAAGAAGCCGGCCCACGACCATACATCAAACCAAAATTAATCGATTTTGCCTGGAACCTCTTAGCTTTATCCACTTGCTCGATGGGAATCCGAAACATCTGGCTGGCCGTCAAAGTGTGCAAATCCTGGTCAGATAAAAAAGCTTCCAAAAAAACAGGATCTTCGCTTACTTCGGCCATGATTCTCAGCTCGATTTGAGAATAATCGGCCGTAACTAACTTATAACCAGGGCTCGCCACAAAGCAGCTGCGAAAACCAGATTCAGCCGGAATCTGCTGCAGGTTTGGGTTATTGCAGGCAAAGCGTCCCGTGTCTGCGCCAAGCTGAATGAAATCTGGATGAAGCCTACCGGTAATGGGGTTAATCTTTTGCAAAATCGTTTCCCCAAAGGACGTGATCATTTTTTCGTAGCCCCGATACTCCAGCAATTTTTTGGCCAAAGGGTGTTCGCATTTCTGCAAAGTGGCTTCAGATGTATTTGGAAGTTCCACCCCTAATTTCTTAAAAGCGTCCAGTAACTGCAAGGGGCTATCGAGGTTAATGGCATCCATTTCATTTCCGAATAAATCGACTTGGGTAAAAGCGGCTAGCGGCCGAAGATCGTTTTGGATTTCCTGGTTAATGGCGTTCCTTTTTTCTTCTAGTTCTTCAATATGCGCCCGCCACTTTTTGGTGTCGATCAAAGAACCTTTCAATTCCATCTCCGCCACCACTGAAATCACTTTAAATTCCAGTTTAGCTGTCTCTATTAGCCCCTGTTCCTGCAATTGCTTGAACTGTTTTTTAAAAATATCCAATAAAATATGAGAGTCGCGAGCCGCGTAATCTAACTGCTCTTTAGTAAATTTTCCCCTCAAGGCAGGATTTTTTGGATCGGTAAAACTTTCCCGGGTGACTTTTTCCAATTTCACACCTAGATATTTATCAGCTATTGTCCTCAAGGAAATCTCGCGACTCAAACCGCAAGTGATCAAACGTTCGGCGATCATGGTATCGTAAATCGCCCCTAAGATTATCCCCGCCTGGACTTTTAAGACAGAATAATCATACTTTGCGTTCTGGAGAATTTTTAAAGGCTTTTCTGCTTCAAGAACCGCCTTTACCGGAGATAGATTTACTTTAGTGCAATCAATGACGTAATTTTCTTCAGGAGTTGAAAGTTGGAGTAATAAAAGCTTTGATTGGTACGGATCAAGACTATTTCCTTCGGTGTCAACAGAAACCGTTGGAGCTTTTTCTAAACCTGGAACAATCTTTTCTAAAGCCTCTTGAGTCGTGATAAATTCATATTTTATATCTTCTAGGGTAGCCATAACATTCGCTTAAACTTAACCTAACTCTTCCTCTAGTATTTTATTCACCAAGCCTGGATTAGCCCGGCCGGAAGTCATTTTCATTATTTGGCCGATTAAGAACCCTTTGGCTTCTTTTTTTCCGACCGCAATATCGGCGACCGGCTTTGGATTCAGGTTAATTACTTCACGAACTGCCTCTCGGAGCTGGATTTCATCTGAAACTTGTTTCAAGCCTTTTTCTTCGACTATTTTTTTCGCGTCAAGGCCTGTTTTAAACATTTCCGCGAACACTTCCTTAGCTATTGTGCTGGAAATTTCCCCTTTGTCGATCAAATACAACAATTCGGCAAGCTGGGCGGGAGTTACTTTTACTTCGCCAAGAGGCACTTGAAGCTCATTAATCCGTCGCAATAATTCTCCAGAAACCCAATTATAAATCAACTTCACTTTCCAAGAGTCAATATGGTCGTAAGTGGTACCTTCTTTTTCGGTTTGAGCGTAAGCTTTAACCGCTCCTTCAAACCAATCCGCAAGTTCTTTTGTCGCCGTCACAATCTCCGCTTCTTTGATCTCCAAAGCGTAATCATGGTAAAAACGGTTTATTTTTTGGTCAGGCAGCTCGGGAATTTCCTTTTTTATTACTTCAAAGTAAGAATTCTTAAAAACAAAAGGCGGTAAGTCAGGCTCCGGAAAATACCGATAATCCGGGGCAAACTCTTTCGACCTCTGCTTTACCGTTATTCCTTTTGCCTCAACCCAACCTCTCGTTTCCTGGCTAAGCTTTTCCTCTTTTTCAAAAAGTTGTAACTGCCTTTCGATCTCGTAAGTCAGAGCCCGCTCTATCGATCGAAAAGAATTCATGTTCTTTATTTCTACCTTAGGGTTGAGCTCATTGTTCACAACTCCCAAAACTTTCCCATCTTCGACTTTCCATTTCCCTGGCTTTTGAAGAGAAACATTCGCGTCAACTCGCAAGCTACCTCTTTCCATATCCGCATCTGAAACCCCTAAGTAGCGGACGATTTGCTGGATTTTTTGTGCATAAAGCCTGGCTTCTTGCGGAGACCGGATATCTGGTTCGGAAACAACTTCCATGAGAGGAATTCCGCTTCGGTTAAAGTCGATTAAGCTGTTCTTGTCATCATGCACTAGTTTTCCGGTATCTTCTTCCAAGTGGGAGCGAGTAACCCCGATTCGGCTGCCATCTACCTCCAACCACCCATTAACACAAAAAGGCAGATCGTACTGGGAAATTTGGTAACCCTTCGACAAATCTGGATAAAAATAATGCTTGCGATCAAATTTGGCTCTGTTTAGTAACTGGCAATTTAGCGCTAAACCTATTTTCAAAGCCTCCCTAACCGCTTCTTCGTTCGCCACTGGCAAGGCTCCGGGCAAACCCAAGCAAACCGGACAAGTATGGGAATTAGGCTGCGCCTTCCACACGCTAGCCGAGCAGCGGCAAAACATTTTTGATTTTGTTTTCAATTGGACGTGGACTTCGAGTCCGATGATAACATCGTATTTCATAATCAAATCGCCCCCAAATACTTTAGGGCATTCCTAAATTTCTCAACGACACTCTTGGCTTCAAAACTTGGCAGGTAAAAATCGATGTTGTGAGCTATTTCATTCCTAATTTTATGGGCGTACCATAAGTCATCGTAAGCCTTTAAATCTCCCTGGAACTTTTGTTTTGCCAGCTTCAAACGATCTCCCATTGTAACCGTATTGGGATAAAAAGCCCTCAAAGCATAATCCACTGTTTTATCGGCCAAAATCACGGCTTGCTGCAAATTACTCAGTTTCCCGAAGCTCAACTGCTCCTCAACCTTACCCCAGCTACCCCTAATCTGATTAACATCACTAGCCGTTAATCGACCTTCAGCTGGAAAAAAACTTTTAAATAAAAACTTAAAAATCCCCATTTGTTTAAATCTCTGGTTTTTGATTATGCCAATCGGTAGACTGCTCGTAATGGTAAGCCACGTTCAAAACCCTCTCTTCATCAAAGTGAGGGCCGATAACCTGCAGCCCGACTGGCAAACCATCTGCGAAACCACACGGGATGCTGATAGCTGGAACGCCGGCTAAATTTACTGGACAGGTAAATATATCGGCCAAATACATCTTCAAAGGATCGTTAATATTTTCGCCAAATTTAAACGCAGTTGAAGGAGTCGTCGGGGTAACTAGAATATCAACTTTCTTAAAAACCTCTTCAAAGTCTTGCTTGATCAAAGTTCTAACTTTCGCGGCTTTTGAATAGTAAGCGTCAAAGTAGCCAGAAGAAAGGGCGTAAGTTCCCAGCATTATCCGTCGTTTAACTTCCTCCCCAAACTTATCTCGGCCAAGACCATAACGTATCCTATCAAATCGAGCCATATTTGAAGAAACTTCGGAAGGAACCAAAATGTAATACGTTGGAATGGCGTACTGAGTATGAGGAAGGCTAACCTCAACCAATTCCGCTCCTAGACCTTCAATTTTTTTAATTGCTTCTCGAACCACCTTTTCCACGGTCGGGTCAATCCCTTTAATAAAATACTCTTTTGGCATACCCACTTTCAAACTCTTGATTGGCCTTTCCAAAGCTTTCAAATAATCAGGAACATCTTTTTTCAGAGACGTGGAATCATTGGCATCAGAACCAGCGATCTCTTGCAGCACAATCGCCGCGTCTTTCACGTCTCTCGTAATGGGTCCGACTGTGTCGAAAGACGAAGCCATGGCAATCAAGCCAAATCGGCTAACCCGGCCATAAGTAGGTTTTAGACCGACCACACCGCAAAAAGAAGCTGGCTGGCGAATCGAACCGCCAGTGTCAGAGGCTAAAGCAAACATAGCCTCTGAAGCCGCTACCGCGGCCGCAGAGCCACCGCTTGATCCTCCGGGCACCCTTTGGAGATCCCAAGGGTTGCGGCTTTCAAAATAGGCTGAATTTTCCGTTGAAGCCCCCATGGCAAATTCGTCACAGTTAGTCTTTCCGAGCAACACCGCTCGCTGATCTAGCAGTTTATCCACGGTAGTGGCACTATATGGCGGATTAAAGTTTTCTAAAATCTTTGAAGCTGCTGTTGTTTGAATGCCTTTGGTCATCAAAACATCTTTGATCGTCCCTGGAATACCCGCCAAAAGGCCAATTTCTTGTTTCTTAGCCACGAAATCATCCACCGCCTTGGCTTGTGCTAAAGCCAACTCTGGTGTGACGGTTAAATAAGCCTTTATCTTCGCGTCAACGTCTCTAATTCGTGCCAAAAACCCTTCGGTTAACTCGACTGCAGAAATCTCTCTATCTTTAATTAACTTGTGCGCCTCTTTTATCGTCAATTCTATAAGCTTGCCTTTCATAAATATCTTATTGTTCCAAGATAACCCCTGTCTTAAAGTACCCCTCTTCCGTTTCAGGAACATTCTTCAAAGCTTCTTTTTGATCCAAAGAAGGCCTCGGATTGTCGTTTTGCGTCACGTCTTCCAAACCCGTCACCTGGGCGGTTGGCTCGATCCCGTCCGTTTCGATCTTATTTAATAAACCCATGTCATAGTCAATAATTTCAGACAACTGTTTCGTATATTTTTCCAACTCTGACGAGGTTAACTTCAGTTGAGCCAACTCGGCCACATGCTGCACTTGTGTTTTCTGAATCGCCAATTTTTACTCCTTTTGTTTACATTGCTCTCAAAGCCGCAACCCGTTCTTCAATGGGGGGATGGGTGTTAAATAAATTTACAAACCAAGACGCTGCCTTTTTATCTTTAAAGGGGTTTGAAATATAAAGATGAGCGGTTGCCGTGCTTGCATTTGCCATAGGCTTATTGTAAGAACCAATTTTGAGCAAAGCATTGGCTAGCCCTTCGGGGTATCGCGTTAGCAGCGCTCCTGAGGCATCAGCCAAAAACTCCCTTCGTCTGGAAATCGCTAACTTGATCAACTGAGCAACGATCGGAGCTAAAATAGCTAAAATAATCGCCGCCACGAAAATAATTCCGCTGCCTTTATTTTCCTCACGGTCGCGCCCGCCAAACCAAGTAATCCTTAGAAATATGTCCGCCAAGATTGCCACTAGACCAACCAAGACCACCACCACTGCCATCAACCGAGTGTCATAATTTTTAATGTGGGAAAGTTCGTGGGCAACCACCCCCTCCAACTCTAGTTTATCCATTATAGCTAGTAGGCCTGTCGTCACGGCTAAAGCGGCGTGTTTCGGATCTCGACCTGTAGCAAAAGCGTTTGGCGCATCGTCCTCAATAATATAAACCTTCGGCATTGGCAATCCAGCGCCGATTGATAAATTCTCAACAAGATGGTAAAGCTCTTGGGCGTCTCCTTCCTTGATCTGCTTTGCTCCTGATAAAGCAATAACCACCTGGTCAGAAAAATAATAGGAAACTAGATTCATCAGCCCCGCGAAAACCAGAGCAAAACCCACTATTCCCAGTGCCCCCGGCCCTTGGTAACCTAAAGCCAGAGCAAAAACATAGCCTACCATCAAAATAAAGGCGGTGAATAAAAACATGATCAACCAGCTTTTATTCCGGTTGGCACTGATTTGGTTATAAATCGTTGGTACAGACATAAAAAATTCAAAAATACAAAGCCCGCCTAATTCAAAACTTTAACTGCCTTTTGAATTAGTTGGTCGCATTTTTTATCCTAACTAACATTACTTTTTAAAGCTCTTTAATACGAATCAAAACTTAACTTCTATGTCCTTCTTTTCCTCTTCAGTTGCAGCAAAGAAATCAGCGGGCTTAAAACCAAGGTTGTTTGCCAGCAAAACGTTCGGAAAAACTTGAATCTTGGTGTTGTAATCCAATACGTTTGAGTTATAAAACTGTCTGGCATAGGCAATCTTGCTTTCTGTGTCGAAAAGCTCTTCTTGAAGCTGTCTGAAATTTTCAGAGGCTTTCAAATCAGGATAGTTCTCGGCCACAGCAAAGAGCGATTTCAACGCACCGGTTAATTGGTTATTCGCTTCGGCTGCCGCTGTCGCGTTCGAAGCGCCCATCAGGGCCGACCTGGCTTTGGTCACGTTTTCAAACACTTCCTTCTCGTGTGAGGCGTAACCTTTAACGGTTTCCACTAGATTAGGAATTAGACTAGAACGCCTTTTTAGTTGGACGTCTATTCCTGACCAAGCCTCCTGGACACGCATTCTGGCTGTGATCAAATTGTTGTAAAGAAACCAAACAAACAAGAATAACAGAACAACGACCCCAAGAACAATCCAAATTGGATACATTTTAGCCTCCATAAAAAGTTTTGACTTTTGAATTTTTAATTTATTTTTAGTATACTCTTAACTTTATTCCAAGGCAACGTGTTAACGATGCCTTTTTCTCCCGCCCATCCTCGCCTGGCGACAGAAACCCCGTAAGGCATTAAGGACAGTTGCGATACATGGTGTGAATCCGTGTTAATGGCTAATTTCACTCCCGCGGCAACCGCCGATCGGACTAGGTTATCAGGCAAATCCAACCGATTTGGAAAAGCATTTATTTCCAAGATTTTGTCATGCTTAACGCAAGCTTCAAAAACTTTTTCCCAATCGGCTTCGTAACCTTCTCTTTCGAGAAGTAGTCTTCCTGTCGGATGGGCGATCATGTCTACGTAGGGGTTTTCAATAGCGGAAATCAGTCGGGCGGTAATTTGCTCTTTAGGTTGGCGAAAACTCGTGTGGATTGATGCTATTATAAACTCATGTTTTTGAAGTATTTTATCCGGAATTTGAAGAGTAGAATCAGCTGAAATATTTACTTCGAGTCCAATTATTACTCTAATATCTCTCTTTGAGTAATTATATTGTTCTATTTGAAAGATTCTTTTTTCAAAATCAAGATTTGGGTAAGAATGATCGGTTATAGCCAAATATTCATACCCTAAAGATTTCGCTCCTTCAACCATTTCTGCAAGGGTATTTTGTCCGTCGCTCCAAACCGTGTGGGTGTGCAAGTCTCCTTTGATTTTGCCTGTGGTAATTATCCTTGGCAGCTGGAGTTTCAAGGCCGCTTCTATTTCCCCAGTCCCTTCCCTTAACTCTGGCGGGGGAGTCTGCATTTTTAACAAATCGTAAAGGTCGTTTTCAGTCGGACATGAAATAGTCTTTCCGGATTTTTCCTCTTTAACTCCATATTCCGATAAAGAGTAGCCAATTCCTAAGGCGTAAGTACGTAAGGCGATATTGTGTGATTTAGAGCCTGTGAAATGCTGTAGGAGCGATCCATAATGCTCAGGTGGTTGTACCATTAGATCCACTCTAATCCCGCTTTTTAGGGCTATTGTAGCAGTTTTATCACCCGCTTCGATTACCCTTGCTGCTTCCGGATATCTGGTGAAGAAGTCAATTACTTTTTTCGGCTCTTTCGAGGCGACAGATAAATCCACGTCACCTACCGTAGCCACCATCCGGCGAAGACTTCCTAAAGAATCAGCTTGTTTCACTTCAGGCATCGCTCTTAAATAATTCAGCACCCCTTCTGCCGTTTCCCAAGCTAGGGGCAAAAGAATCCGGTCGCTTTTCCTTCGAAATTCTTCTATCCCACGTAAAATATTTTGTAAGGTCTTTTTACCAAATCCTTTTTTCTCTAGATAACCGCTTTGGATCCGTTTTTCTAAATCAGCGATACTAATCACTCCGGCTTCCGCGATTTTATAAGCGGTTTTTGGCCCAACGCCTGGAATCTTTAAAAAATCAAAGGTCGCCTCAGGAATGCCTTTCACGGTTTCTTCAAAATGTCTTACTTTTCCAGTCTGGAAAAGTTCGTCGAGATACGTGGCCAGGTGGCTTCCAACACCAGGAACGGAATCAAGTGTTCCTTGGGCCCAAAAGTCTTGGAGACTTCCGCTCATGTGTTCGATGCTGTCAGCCGCAGTTTCATAAGCCGCGATCTGGAATCGGTTTCCGCCCTTGATGGCGTAAGCGGCGGCAATGCTACGCAGTAACTCAGCGACTTGGGAATTAGTCATAGGTATACTCCTAAGGGAATTCTAGCAAATTTTTTTGCAAAAGAAAACGCCGAAGGGGTTAATTCCTTCGACGTCCAAATCTTACTTTTTTCTCTTATTTGTTAAGGCGTTAATTACGCCTAGGACGGCTTTCTCTACCCCCCTAATCCTTTGTTCTTCATATTTCAACGTTGAGTCAAACTGATCGATGATAACGACAAATCCGTTCTCCGTATCTTGATGCCGATAACCAAAAAGGAGTTCTGGAATATGTCCCATCAGTGATCCTGTGGCCAAAACACCAATAGAACGCTTCGATGAAGCGGCCAGAGCAAGAATCGCGACAACGGAAAAATAAAACTTAAGATCGGTGCTGTTTAAACTGACAATGACTGCATCACGTGACTGGCTGATGAAAGTCTCCGGATTGGCTTGAGACGTTCTTGCGAGATGCAAACCCCATCCTTTGGCTTTTACCGCTTTTTCGAACCCAGTACAAGCGCCTCGATGAGCTTCTGGTCCGTCAGAATACACCACCAGCTGATATCCAGCTTCGCCAATTATCCCTCCGACTCTTTCCCCCAACTCCCAAGACTCCCCCAACCCAAAAAAACCGATCAGTCCCCCTTTTGGAAAATCGTCCACGATCCTTCTCCTCTCCATGTAGTGATCTTCTTTTCTGTCTAGAAGGTTTTAAAAAAATACTCCTAAAATCATTAAGCTGTCAAGAACACTTTTCGAGCTTGCTGAAACCGCATTCCCAAACCGTCGATAGTTGACGAAGCTAATCCAAACCTGGTAAAATATCAAGGTCAGTCTTGGGGCGGTAGCTCAGCCGGTTTAGAGCGCATGCCTGTCACGCATGAGGTCGCGGGTTCGAATCCCGTCCGCCCCGCCATTTTCGCTAAACTTTAGATAGCTGACATTTTTTTTAACACCGCTAAAATGGTGTTTTTTAATGCTAGACAACCATCCCCTTGAAAATTTGCTTATTTCGTGTATACTGTATCTCAATGATGGAGAGAAATCTTCAAAAAATTAGAAAGGAGAAATCTCTTGGAGACGAAAACCCTATCAATCGTCAGGATAAGGAAAAGGCATTTTTGGTCAACGATAGATGATCGCATTGCTCAACTGATCGCCATCGAAATGGAAAAACAAGTCCTGTACGAGATCCAGGACGACTGAAACAAGGACAATCTTTATTTGAGGTTACCGAGAATTCATCAAAAACTTTCTCGATAACCTCATTTTTCTTCCAAAAGCTCGTCTGGTTGACGAATCTTATTCAAATCTGATAGTATTACTAACATAGTTAAGGTCGAGAGAAGAAACAAAACAATCCTCTTTTTCTAAGTGAAACACTAGCTGCCATTTCACTTCACGTCTTATTACTGCCAAATTTAGGAGTAGAAATCAAATCCAAAAAAATCTACAGAATAAAGAAATTACTAAAAGATTATGAAAGAAAAATTTTGGAGCTTTGTAGCTCGTAGACAATCAACGCTGGCTTCAGGACTGGCGGCATTGCTGATTATCGTTGTTGGTTTTGTGGTTCTTTCGACCGTTTCGAGACCCCAACGGCAAGTTGCCCCGAAACAATCAGTCGAGGTAACTCAGCAAAGTTTACTTCCCGAAGTAAGTGATAAAAGTCAAGAAAATCAAAGCCAAAACCAAAAGAAGGACTTGGCTCAGAATGTCCAACCGCCAAAGGTTAGCACGCCGGATCCAGTGGCAACCGTTTCGCCTTCGACTTACACTGTCGTTAGGGGAGACAACCTTTGCCAAATCGCCGCGAGATTTTTAGGCGATTGCAATAAATGGCCGGAGATCAGCCGTGCCAATAATCTGGCAAACCCCCAGATTATCCACGCTGGAAACGTGTTTATTATTCCAAAAGCGAATGTCAGCAACACCAATACCGCTATGCCTAAAACAGGCCAGCCAGACGGAACTGCAAACAGTAACGGTTCAGGGTTAAATAGTAGCGAAAAATCTACTTCTGCTCCCCACGTAGTCCAAAATGGGGACACCCTTTGGGACCTCGCGCAGCACTACTACGGAAACGGCTATGCTTGGGTAAAAATCCAGGCGGCTAATCCAGATAAAGTAGGTTTGTTTGCTGACGGAAGGGTAGGTCTAATCCGACCAAACCAAGTCTTATCAATTCCTTCCTTGAGTAGCCCCTAGATTTTCTCGTGTTGGCTTTGAAATTTTAGCCCGTCTTGAGCGGGAGATATTCATATGGTAAAATCTATACAATGCGGGATTTGCATAGTGGCAGTGCGCCACCTTCCCAAGGTGGAAGCGCCAGTTCGATTCTGGTATCCCGCTCCAATTCAGAGTAGTTATTAAAAATCTCCACTTTTACCCTTCAAAGCAAGATTTTCTTTAGTTCGAACCTAATTTTTCAGCAGTTTTTCGCTAGCTTCAGAAAAATTTATACCGACGACCGGAGTCGAACCTAACGATTTACGAGATACAGAAATTTAGTGATTTTTTAATTATTATTTGATCTTTTTGAAAGAGGATTCGTTCACTTTGCCTGTAGCGGCATCAACAAGAATTTCATACTCTTCACCAGTCCCGTTTACAATTTTTAATGTGAAGTGTGTATTATCATTCCACTCTTTGAAACTAGTTTCACATTGGCAACCAAACTTAACACCATATCCAATTGCTTTATAGTTAATTTTAATAATTTCATCACCAATTAAATTTCCATCTGACTCTATAACATAAAACTCTTGTCCATCTCCTAAACTTGAATTTAGCACAACATAAGATTTAGTACTGCTAGGAGAAACAAATGCTTCGTATTTAGCAATACTAACTAATTTAACATCAATCTTTTTGGCTGATTGTCTATTATAAGTACTATTTGTAGCGTAAAGTTCGGAATCGAATCCTTCAATATTGTTTTTTGTATTAAAAACTATCAACTTTTTATTAGAAGACGGTATATCTTTCTCAAACACTATTTGAGATTTTTCAAAAATACCTGACTGATTGGAGGTAACTTGTAAGTCTTGAGATGGTTTCACAGTTGGCGTAGGAGTCGATTGTGGAGAGTTTTGAAAATTACTCTGATTCCTCGTTCCTAAATAATAAGCTCCACCACCAACTACCAAAAGTAAAAATAGAACTCCTAAAAGGATTAATGTATTTCCTCTTTGGTTATTAATAGAATTAGAAGTAGGTTGGGTTGTAGTTTCTTTAGGATTTACTGGTTGATTAGATATATTCTCTTCCATAGGATTAATATTTCAGAAATCGCAATTTTATGCAATGACTTTTTAAGATCGGTCCCCGTGGCAGGGAAGTTAGACTTCCCGAGATGGATCATAAGGGCACTACGTCCAACGTTCGTTCCCTAACAGTAAGGTACTTTCACCACGGGGATCATTCGGTGACTCAATTTTAGTATATCTTAACTGTATCTTCTTAACCTTTTTAGTTTCCCAAAAATCTCTTCAAACATAAAGAAATTGATCTTTTTAAGTTGGCTTTAATTCATCAAGTTGTAAAATAAAATCAGCTGTAACGTAATAGCGGAGACCGATTGATATAGTCATCGTGCTCAAATAGGTCCAAGCCAGTTACGGTCACCAGCTCCATTTTTCCAAAAAGAAAGGGGTTGCCGAATGATAAAATTCAACAACCCCAAGTCCCATCTCCTTGATCAATCTCCCATTTCCAGCGAGGAATCATTTTGTCCATTGCTAGGCGACTCCGACGGGTCATAGGGCACAGGATTCAAAAGTATTACGCCAAATCGCTCGCCAATTCGAACCATTCTGAACCCCAACTGCAATCTTTGACCATCTTTCAGCCTCGTATACCTTGGCTTCCCTCCTAGCAAGTTGGACAGCTCTAGGATCGTGATTCGCGTCGCCACTCCACTCCCTCCAAAAAATCTCTACTTAATTCATACCACGATCAACGTTTAGTTTCAACTAATCTTACTCAGGAGCCATCCCGAGAAACTTTTTAACTCGGGCTGCTGTACTGTGTCCTCGAACCCAAATCGAGGACCAACCGCCGCCAAGCAAACCTACGGCCAAAGCATCCAGCATCACCCTCGGACCTTCTAAGGCATAGTCCGGGAGGTAAACAAAAGCACGCCCATACTCGCCTCGACTGTGGCCATCGCTTCCCGCCGCTTTCCTTAGCGATTTGATTCCCGCTAAGTCATCCGCTCGCTTTCGGTCTCCTGGCAAATAAACCCGACTATTTATGACCTCGACCACATCCACTTCATGAATAACCTCCAGCATTTTCCAGCCCAAGGCTGACTTTTTCCTCAACCCGTCGAAAGGATGGGGAACATAAACTAGGCCGCCTTGTTCCCGAATTCTTCTGACGGTTTCCTTTGGCGTTAAGCCTTTCGGAATGGCTTCCTCTAGAAACAGTCCGATGATTTCCCCACCCGTTGTTTTGATCTCTTCACCTGGGATGAATTTAAAAGTGGGGAAATCTTTTCTTAATTTCCAAACCGCCTCCATGTTGTTGTGATCAGTCACCGCCGGGATAATGCCCCGTTCAGACATGGCTTGAACGTAAGTCGATAAAGAAACGTGACAGTCTGAGGAGTAAATGGTGTGCGAGTGAAAATCAATCTTGACCATTCTCAAACCTCCTTTCTTGAACAGATTTCCTCATGTTCAATCCTTTCCCCGATAACTTGTTCTAGTTGTCTCACGGAAGAAGCCGCTGTCACTCTTAACCACTGGGAAACCAGCTCCCGCTCAGACTCCGCGCTCTTGCCTATTGCTAGTTCCACTTGCTGATCAAAAGTAAGCGCGTCATTGAGATTGCGCGGGCACTCCCAAAGAGAGCATCCAAAACAAGCTTGTCGATATTCGTTTAGGGTATTTAAGGTGTCCATCAGATCAAGATGCGCTCTGATAAGCTCAGTCATGATCAAGTCAAGCTGACGGGCCTTTAGACACCCCAAATATGATCGGCATTCTTGGCAGTCTCCTCGGTGGCTGGCTAACCATAATCGGCAATATTCTGTTCCTTCATTGTAAAAGTTCCCTCCTAAAGCTGCAGCTACCTGTTTGGGACGATTTGGATCGCCAAGCGGTAAAGCAGTTTCAGAGTTCATTTATCTCTCTTCCTCCTCTTCGGATTGATTTTCTAATGGCCAAATTTTATCATACTCAAATAAGCCCGTCAACCGCTATAGGGTTTTAATCAAGAAAAAAGCGCCAGAAAAAATTTCCAGCGCTAAAGAAATGACCTACCGCCTCAGCTTAGTCTTCAAACCGAATGGGGCAGCGATAGGCCAGATTTCGAAAAATCCAACGTATTCCCCCGCCTATCACGTCAAACAGAAGAAAACCAAGCAACCGGAATCCTAGTAGTACCCCGAGGGCAAAACCTATCTGGATAAAAAACCCTTCCGCTTGAGGCACAACCTTTGGTATGAGCATATAGGCCAAGTAACCTATTAATACGACGCCTAGTAAGCTGATTACCAGGAGGATAAGGTCGATCCCACGTCCAACCTTCGTCTGGAAAAACCAACTTTCTGCACCTACACAGGCAAGCTGAACGTTTCGGCAGAAAGGCGGCTTCCTCGTCGTAATTTCTACTTCGGCCTCATAGCTGAAGGAAGCCAAGCGGATGAGTTTTCCGTTCAACCATTTAATGAAACGTGTGGCCATGTCACTCTCCTTTTAATTTTCCTTTTTTTCAAGGATTTTGGCTAGTATTTTATCATTTAACCAAGTTTCTGTCAATGCTATGGGACTGCCAACAATTGATCCATCTTTATCGTATCATTTCCTTCTCTTCGTTTCCACCGTTATAGGTTTCGGCGCAAACAAAAACCCGTCTCCAATGGCAAGGCCTTTACCTTTTACCCTATCATAAAAGATAAAGAGTCTTCTTACATCAAAGACGGATTTCTGTCTTTAAATTTCTTTAAAAACCTACCCTATTTCTTCTAACCAGCTGCTGGTTTGCTTAGGAAAAGGGGCCGCAAAAGACTCGAAAGTCCTGTATCGCTGCGGCCCCAAAAGTCTTACCTCTCTCGTAAGCTGGCCAAAGTGGGAAGCGTCTCCCACCAGTAGAATGGCCAGAAAAGTCCGTATCCGAAAGAATTCCACGCCCCCGCCCGGCTAATCGCAAATGATAGAATCATCGTGATCGCCGCGAGGAAAGCATATATGATCAAGATCTGCCAAACAATTTCCATCTTTTCTCACCTCCTTCCTTTAATAACTTCAGTTTGAAGCATCAACCAAAGATCTACCGCATAGTACTCCGGTTCGTCATTAGCTTTGCACGAGGATAATGTCCAAAAGAACACTCATCGTGTGTAGCAATCCTCAGTCGAACTACAACACTCATACTACCGGAGTTTATCGTCCACTCCTTAGATAAGCAGCCGCAGTCTTCGGAGATAGTCCTCACGAGTTCTAAAAACGATTGCAACCCCCTAGATAAATAATTAAGAGTAAAATTCACTTCCTGAACTAGTTAGGAGGTGAATATTTTGAGCAAACATACTAAATTAACAAAGACTGAAAGAGTCTTGT
>JAMCZT010000008.1 GCA_023485445.1 Patescibacteria group bacterium | reverse complement strand
ACAAGACTCTTTCAGTCTTTGTTAATTTAGTATGTTTGCTCAAAATATTCACCTCCTAACTAGTTCAGGAAGTGAATTTTACTCTTAATTATTTATCTAGGGGGTTGCAATCGTTTTTAGAACTCGTGCGTTCAGCTATTTTACTCGTCCCCAACTATTAAGAATTAAGGCGAAATCCACGCTGTTAACTACCTCATCCCCATTAACGTCAGTCCTTTTATCCCTGGGAATATTCCAGTTTTCAAACAATAGCTTTAAATCGTTTGCATCAACCGTCAGATCTTGATTAACGTCGGCGGGAATAGTTGTGGCTTTGGCAGTGAGCACTGAAGTAAGATTTTGAATGTAAAATAAGTCTCCTCTTTCAAAGGCTGGAACGTCTAGGTATTTTTCCAGACTTTCCCTACTGCCTTCCAAGATCATCGCTTTAGCTTGGAAGTTGGAGATTACGTTATATAGAGGAGAAATTGTCCCTTCTAAGGCAAACCCTTCAGACAAACTGGCAAACCAGTAAGGAGCTCTAAAGTTATAACTGTCCACTGAGGCTTTAACCTCATCCCTGACATAATCTTTCATAAAGGCTGCTACAGGAGGAACTAAGTTAACAAAATCCAAACTCATCCGTGGCCAAAACTGTCCATCAGGTATGTTATCCCAATCTCTATAAGTTCCTGCTATTTGGACTTTCTTAAAATCTATTTCATTATCCGTTTCACTAAACCTTTCAATAGTGTAAGGATAACCACCATATTCAAAACCAGAATTTTGCAAACTCTGAGCATTTTTAGACAAAGCGGCTCTTTTGATTAACTGTTTTACCAATTCTTGTTTAATAGTGTCTAAATTGGTGCTTGTTTCCCCTGCTGTTGACGCTAACTTAAGGTAGCCCATATCCCCAGCCAGATAGGAGTTAAGTAAATATGGGATGTCCCGCTGGCCAATGGAATATTGCAAAGTGCTGTAACGGGGTTTACTTAGGTTATAAACAGTTGCAGTTCCACCAAAAGTATCTGCATACTGGGATAAAGCAAAGAAGTTGTAAGGCAGAAAATTCCAATTCTTTGCCCACATGCTGGAAGCAGAATTGTAATCCTTTGGTCCGTAGCTCGACATAGCAGTAATAGTTTCCGGCGGAAGATCTAAACTATTACGATTAGCCCCATCTCTCCAACCAACATGAATAATGTTATATGGAGGATAGCTGGTATATTCATTTTGGATATATGTCCTAACTTGAGCTTGTTTATCTGCCGGAAGTAAAGGTAAAACTCTTATCAAAGTATAAATAGTTTCCGCAGGATTGCTGAAATAATCAGGGTAACGATCATCAGCATTCTCGTAAATAAGGCCACTGGCAAAGTATCCAGGTTTTAGATGTCCTGCGGCTAAGATTTTATCCACCTCAGAAATTAATTTTTGCTTTAAAGGATCAGTATCGGGGATATTAGGAGTAGTTTCGGTTTGGTTCCAGTATTTTAAAATTCCTGGTAAGGCAACGCTGGCAGAAGAACTATTAGATACCCCCATTAACCTTCCCCAAGGAGTAGGATAATTTAGATCAAACAAAGCTGATGCAGGCTGACCATTAATTCTAATGGGAGAATTGCCCCAAGCAGCTAAGCCTAAATCAGGCGGCAAAAAGGCTACTCTTTGAGTTTGAGTATTCCAGTCATCAGTAATGTCTGTATAGGTGTAATTAAAACTTTGGATAACATCATGAGTAGTTTGATCCTCATTAAAGCTTTCGGTTACATCTACCGGGAATGACTTGGAAATTTGGTTTAAAGTTTGGGCTTTTTGGACAATATCAGCCGGTAAACTACTGCCCCAAGCTTGAGCTTGAGAAAGTGCAGGGTTAGCAAGACCATTGAAAGGAGTAACTGAAAGATATCCTGCTTGACCGCTAAAATTCATTCTAATTCCAGTGCTGGAATAAGTAATTTGGGTTGGTCTATGTTGGAGTGAGATTAAAATGGGCATAAAGCGGGGGGCATTAGTATCATTCCAGGCCAAAATCCAGGATCCCGACATATCAGTGCCGGTAAAGTTACCTGATCCTGAGAATATGGCAGTGCCTGTAGCAGTTGGATAAGCAATTTTGGTGTAATTACCTAAAATATTATATAAATTACTGTCTGTTTGGAATAAAGTAGCTGGAGCTCTTTTAGAAACCCAGGAAGTTAAAGTATTAGCACCAAAGGTTTGGGTAACTTTGGTCGCAATAGCTTTAGAAGTATCTGAAACCAAGGTAGTTGGTGATAAAGTATCTGAGGCCGTAATCTTGGCTAGTTCATAATAAGTAGGATCTAATCCTTGGATAGTTTGATCTGTCATAGCATATTTACTTTGCATTACCAGTGAAGGCCAAAGATTGGTAGTTGATGAAATTATGGCAGTTAAACCGCTAAACTTTGTCGCCAAAGTAAAAGGCGTAGTCGTTGGCCTAGGGGTAGGCTGAGGGAAGGTCAAACTCCCTGTAGGACTAAAGGCAAACAGCGAATTATAAATAAACATATAAACCTTGCCTTTATAGGGGACCGGCGGGCTTTGATCATCTCCATGGGTTCCATAGGCAAAGCGCCATCCTTCATTCTGATACTCAGGTAATCTATTGGTAAAATCATAACCAAAGTATTGCCACTCCCGATTGAACATATCAGCTTGAGGAAAAGTAGTATTTGGTTTAGAGAGATCAAAGCTACCGGCTTGACGGAAACAGCAATGTTTCCAATAAATCATATTCCCGGCACCGGAATACGCTACAGGCTCATCAACAGCAAACATGGCTGAGCTAGGCACCTGTACAACTGGAGACCCCAAATTCCAGCCAACCAGGTTTCCGGCATTAATATAACCTCTTTCTTGATAGTCGTTAGTCAAATATGGAACTTTATCCCCACCAATCACAGCCGGATATCGGCTGCTTCCATAAGTACCAAACTGCAGGAAGGGTGCGTACTCCGGTTTGCCGTTATTATTTAAATCAGTAGTAAATTCTTGGCCGCTCCCGGCATCTAATACAAACACAGTTCTTCTCCAAGGCTTGTTCTCAAAATAATCAGGAACTGATTTCACGCTGCCATTAGGCTTGCTAAGATCCAATGTCGCTGAGCCTGTTGCCCAAGGACCGCTTACCTGTCCTGTTTGATAACCAATAGTGCCATAAGGCACAGTAAACCTATCGGGAAAGACTTCATCCCCTTCAAAACCGTTAAAATTATAACTTTCAAAACCGGCTGGCGCCGGCAGCCCTCCTCCATATGAACCTTCAGCACGATAAGGCCAAGCACCGGTAAAAATAACATAATCTTTATTGGTAGCCGGATTGGTATAAATTACTGGCCAATAAGTATAAAAACCTAATCCTGGAATCTTGCTAGATTTCCAGATTACACTGCCATCTGTTGCATTAAGAGCATAGGCAAACATGTCATTGGAGGCAAAATAGACCACATTATTTTTGTAGGCGGCAGAGTACCTAATTGGCCCACCAGTTTGGTATCGCCAGATTTGATTACCAGTGTTTACATCAATGGCATAAAAGTACCCATCCCTGTTTCCTGCATAAACTACATTATTAACAACTAAAGGATTAACATCAAATCCATCCCCAGCTGTAAAGGCCCATTTGAAAGCTCCAGTGCTACCATCTATGGCATGGATCTTTTTATCATAACCTCCCACATAAATTGTCCCGTTATAATAAGTTGGTGAATGGCCTAAAGGCAGCTCATTTTCTGAACAAGGATTAGTAGAAGCTGTTTGGGTGGAAGTACAATAAATCCATTTAAGGTTAGTGCTGTTGACATCATAAGCATACAATCCTCTGGAGGTAGAAACATATAAAATATCGCTGGCAGCAATCACCTGGACTTTTCCAGGAATATAGGGATCAATCTTTTTATACCATTCGGGATTTAGCTGCCCTTTAATTTCAGTCTGATTTTCTACAGTACTGTCAACATGGGAAGTTCTTTGAGGATTGGCTCCAGCCATAGACCATTCATTGCTTCTGGTTTGAGCTTGGACTTTCCCAGGAATACCTGCTGAAAAAAGAAGAGGCAACCGAAGGATTAAGCCTAACCCAACTGTAAACGCTAAAGCTAGAAAAATAATAAACAATTTTTTCATGATATTGTTTTACCCCAGTCTTTCATTAATAAGGCGAAGTCCACTCCATTAACTATCCCGTCTCCGTTAATATCAGCTCTTTTATCCCGAGCAGTATTCCAATTATCAAAAAGAATACTTAAATCCATTCTATCGACGTGGCCGTCCTGGTTAATATCAGGAGAAAAAATATTAAGCACTGTACTTAACGCAGCGGTAAGATTTTGGATATAGAACAGGTCTCCTCGAGCAAAAGCTGGGACGTCTAAATATTTCACCAGCTCTGAGTAAGGTTGCTTCAAAGCATAAACTTTAGCCTGGAAAAGGGCATGGTAAATATCCAGTGGCCCATTCACTCCTTCGTCGTTAATAGCATCATAACGAGAAACAAACCAGTAAGGAGCGACATAATTATAATCCTCCCAGGCAGACTGGATTTTAGAAAGAGCATTTTGGTTTAAGTAATCTCCAAGCTCCGGTACTAGATTGATAAAAATCCGGTCAATATTATGGTTACGGTAATGATAGGGACCGCTATGAGCCGGCAAATTAGAATTATTTGGATCAATCCACGGAGTATCTTTAGAGATGCTATTAACCCAAATTCCTTCTAATCTCGTTAGCTCAGTTTGAACGTTGTTGCGAAGAGTAGCGTCAGCTTTATCCATGCTTACCATTTTTTGTAAATTCAAAAAGCCAATATAGCCGGCAATATAGCCGTTTAGCTCCCAGGTATTTTGATTAAAGTAAGTAGCATCAAGATTGGAATGGATCTCCAGTTTGGACTTGGCCAAATTATAGGCAGTTGAGGCATCAGTGGGTACAATTTGGGTATATTTCCATAAAGCATAGAAGTTTTCCTGGGGATATTGCCAGGACCAGCTGTTGCCAGCTAAAGTGGATTTGACCGAAGCGGCCATACTAGGCAGGACATCACTGGGAATAGGCATCGCCTCCCTAGACTGCCCTTCTGACCAGCCAATGTGCGAATACATAGTTGGGTTAAAGTAATTGGCGAATTCAGTCTGCAAAAATGTTTTGACCTTTTGCTGGGTCGTAGCCGAAAGATAAGGGTAAGCCTGAGTCAAGGTGTAGACAGTTTCTCCTGGATTGTCAAAGTAGTCATTTAAAATAGTCGGAGCAACTTGCCCAACACCATAATATGCTGGTCGGAGGTTATCCAAAGCCCCATCGCCATTGGTATCCATTTTATTAATCTCTGCTTCCAACTTGGCTTTGAGATCGTCCGTGGTGGGAACAGTTAAATTCTCATTGGCAGGAGTAACCCGCAGCAAACCCTTGTTTCCTTGCTGTGTACCAGTGCCATAGGCAAAAATGGTATTGGAATGGAAAGCATAAATTTTACCATTGTAAGGAATCATTGGTGATTCCTGACCGTTATTATTGTAAATGCCATTGCGTCCATCATGAGGAGCGCCTAAAGCAGTATTGCCTCCATAATTGCCTTCAAGTCCTGGATATCCTTGTGTCGGATCTTCTCCCCACCACATTTCGTTATAATCCCCTGCCTGGGAGAGAAGAGTTTTACTGTAATTCCACAAGGATCCGCTTGGAATCAAATTAGGGGTAGTGGAAGGCCTGACGTCAAAAAAGTCTCCCACCCGGTCACAGCAGATACTACGGTAGAGGATATTTCCCCCCATGGAAATCGACTGCGGTTCATCCATCGCTCCCTGGCCAGCTCTGCCCGGCGACTCCATAAAGTATGGCGTGCCCATCCTCCATCCCCAAACCCGACCTTGGGCAATGCTATAACTTCCGGAAGCAGCAGAGTAAATGTTTTCTACATAGAGCGTGCCATCAGCCCCTACCACTGGCGGATACATATTGCCGGTCTTGGTTTGCCAGAGGGTAATTGGCGCATAATCAGGTTTGCCGTTATTATTAGCATCTTGAGTAAATTCCTGGCCGGTTCCAGTATCCAGGACAATAAATGTCCTTCTCCAAGACATGTTTTCCAAGTAATTGGTAATATTGGTACCGTCATAAATAATTTTGCCCTGTGCCCAAGCGTCCGGCAAGTTAACTGTAGGCAGTGCGCCTCCGGGCGGGGTGTAATTAGTAGGGCTGGATTGCCAGGGGAAAACTCCGTCCTTTTGCATGGTTTCGTAATTAGAGTAGGGATAATTTTTTAGAGTGCAGGTGGCGTTTAAACTGGGATTACAATCCCAGGCAAAAGGACTATCCTGCTGATAAACTGGATGAGCAACACTGCCTGTACCCGGATTTAGACCGCTGTGCCGGTAAGACGAAGCGGCAGAAAAGATGACATAATCCTTGGCGCTAATCGGATCAGTATAAATAACCGGCCAATAGGATTGCCAGGCATCGCCAGGCAACTGGTTGGCTGATTTCCATTTGAGACTGCCGTTGGCCGTATTAACTGCGTATCCGTAGTTATCGTTGGCGGCAAAATAAATGACGCCATCTTTGTAAGCAGGAGATTGAATGATTGGTCCGCCGGCGCTAAATTTCCAGATTTGCTGACCTTGTCTGGTGCTACCTTGAGCTCCAATAGCATACAGACTTTCATCCCGATTGGCAGCATAAATCACGTCATTTAAAACTAAGGGATTAGCTGAGTAGCCAGCGGTAGCACCGTCAAAAGACCAAAGCAGCAAGCCGGTATTGGCATCCAAAGCATAAAGTTTTTTATCCATACCGCCAACATAAGCTACTCCTCCCACCACTGTAGGCGAGTTACCCAGCGGCAATTCAGTATCAAAATGCCAAATGATATTGCCGGTGTCATACGCCAGAGCATAAAGTCCGCGGGCAGAAGAGACATAAATCATATTGTTGGTGGCAATTAGTTGGGAATTTTGGGGAATAAAGGCCTCAATCGGTTTATACCACTCCAAGTTCAAATTGCCAGAAACTTGGGTAGAAACCCAAGAAGTTCGTTGGGGATTAGCTCCCACCATCGACCAATCGTTACTGTTTGTTTGGGCCTGGACTTGGGAAGAAATTTTTAAAGAAGTCTTATCCTTTGACCAGAATAAAATACCAAGGGCGGGAATAAGTCCAATAAGAATAGATAAGAACAATATTCTCGCATTAACTTTTAACTTTACCTTTATCATTGTTTTCATTTACCCCAGTCCTTTAGTACCAAAGTAAAATCAATACTATTAACTACTCCATCACCGTTAACATCCGCCCTTCTGTCCCTTGGCATATTCCAGTTCTCGAACAAGACCTGCAAATCAAGTAAATCCACTCGATCATCTTGATTAATATCAGTTAAAGCATCCCTACCGGCGATTCCTAAGTTTACCCACGTGGTTGTTCCATAAGCTTCTATAGTTCTGGCTAACCTTTCCCAGTAGTAATAATCCTGGTCAACCCAAGGAATATCCAAGTAAGTCCTTAGCTGGTCCCCCGGCTGATGTAGTACCAAATCCTTAGCTAAAAAGATTCCTTGGATGTTATGGGGAGCAACATAAGAAGCTTCCCCGTCAAAGCTGGATCCGCCTTTTTGCAAATAGGCCAAAGGAGTAACTGCGTCAATAAAATTGTTATAACGGGTAAAATCAGCCATGGCATAATCGCTCAACAGCCGACTGACTTCTGGAATTAAATCAAAATATTGAGGAATATTCGTATTATTCCAACCGTTTTTTTGGATAAACAATCCTCCTTCGCTGGAGGAGGTCGTCCAGCAAAGATTACCGTTAGCGCAATTGCCGTCTATTGGTCTAAAGATGTTGACATAGCGCAACCTGGCCTGCATAGCTTTAGTGGCCGCATCGACTGCCCAGTCAAGTTCTGCCTGGTTATCAGCAGATGGGGCAATCTGGTTCATGTGATAAGCAATCCTGGCATAGGCAATCAGGCCGGAAACTCGACGATTGACAGAATCAAAAATGCTTCGGCAATTATAAGTTATACAGGTGGGGTCAGTGGCTGAACCAATACCTAACAGGCTGGCATCGCTGGCAGTATCAATATTAGCCAGAACCCTCAGTCTTTTGATGGAAGCTCGGCCCGGGTTACTGGTATTATCCCAGTAATTTTCTATCCAGGACCAATCTCCGCTCCTTTGGGCATAGGACCAGAAATAGTAAAGACGGTCAATTCCAAAGTTAGAACTGGGAATATAGCCTACAGTATTTTCATAAGGATTTCCGTCACAATTACCTTTTATTTGGCAAAAAATATGCGGGCCAATAATGTATGGAGAGCGTTCTTTGTGATTAGGGTCAAGAATTTGGCCGTTATCATAGGTTAAACCGCTGTCCCAAGGATAGCGGGCAGTGCGCAGATAATCATAGACATTCCCTAAAGGATGGATATTGGTAAAGTCGTTATTGATAAAAGTTTTAACTTGAGCCTGCAGTTGGGGTGAAAGATAAGGGTAAGCCAAGGAAAGATAATAACCTGTTTGTAAAGGCTCAGCCCAATAACCTATCCCATTGGCAATACTGAAAGCCAATATCCAAGGATTAAGCATGCCTGTGGTAATAAATTTGCTGACCTCGCTATTTAATTTAGCCTGCAAATCAGCTGATTTGGCATTATCAATATTGCTCACTTGAGGTATTTCCCAGATGTATTTTTCCAACTCAGTTTGGGTAGGAATATTTACTGGTCCGGCAGTGGTTGGGTTTAAGGTCTGTACTGGATAAGGAGTAATTGTGGATATCGGAGTGGGTGTGGTTCCCGCCAAATGACCTCTCATCGCTGCCACCACTGAGTTATAATTGACCACCACCGTATCTCTAAAAATAGTCGGCCCTTTTGATTCCACTACCGAAGGCGGGTTTATCCCGTCACCATAGGAATTAAATGGTCCCAAATGAGGACTATTGTCTGTCAGCTTGTATTGAAAAACATCTCTTTGGCCAATGATTGACTGCAAATTTCCATTGGTAGTATCCGCTTCCCCCAGGCCAGACCAATGGTTGGTATAAAGCCTGTTGCTGGTTAAAGAAATGGCGGTTGTTTCATCACCAATAAACCACATGTTGGTGTTGTAAACTGGGTTACAGGAAGCAGTAGTGCAGGAATAACCGGTGGGGTGTTGGTTAGGGTTAAAGGGGGTAATTGTGCCCGTTTGCATATTTATCGTCCCCAAACCCTCAAACATTTGAGGGTTGCCGGTATCATCCCAATCAGAATAATAACTGCGGTAAACTACCCAAACTTTCCCAGTAGGATCAATTACTGGAGCCACTCCGGGATGAACATACCCGCCAGTATAAAGAACCGGTGAAATATAAGGTTTTTGCCCATCAGATTTATTTAAAGCAAAGAAAGTTTCATATTGAGGACGGCCAGGAATAGTAATTTGTCGGGGAGTGGCAGTATTGGTAGTGGTAAAAGTAATGCTTTTTCCTGATAAGTAATCTCTAATTGTCTGATCTTCTTTTACCGGATCCGCCCCTGGGTCTGTAGAAATGAATTTTTGCTTAAAGCAGGGGGTGTTAGCCCAATTTGGAGCAATATCTCCCTGGTAAGCTTGGTCATCCAAACAGCCAGCAGCATAAGTTAGAACATTCATTGCCTCAAGTTTGCTATGCCCCATATCATTAGGGGATGTCCTAAAAATTACCTTGTCCCCGGTCAGTACTGGGTACTCACCCTTCATAGTCTGCCCAGCCATTTGGTTTGATTTCCAAATCAGGTTTCCTGAAGTATTAAGGGCATAGCCTTTCATGTCCTCTGCCCCAAAATAAATAGTGTTATTTTCTACAGCTGGAGAAGTTAAAATGGGAAAACCTACTTGGTACTCCCATCTTTTACTGCCGTTATTTTTATCAATAGCATAAAAGTAACCATCACGGCCGCCAATATAAACAGAGTCATTTGTCACGGCTGGAGTAGCCCAGAATCCTCCCTCCCTACCGGTTTTAAAAGTCCAAACTACTGCTGGAGCGGCCGGGTTGCTGCCACTGGTACTACTGGTATTAAGAGCGTAAACATTGCCATCTAAACTACCTACATAAAGGATGCCATTGTCATAAGTGGGTGAATTTAAAATCCCACCAATATATCCTTGCTTTGGATAACGCCAGATAATTGAACCGTCAGCGTTATCTAAAGCGTAAATTGCCCCTCTGGTGATCCCGATATAGATAATATCTTTGTTTAAATTATTGTTATGGGCAACAATAGGCTGATAACCATTATCCACCTGTTCCCCAAATTCTGACCAAAAATCCCTATACCAAACTTTAGTATATGGTCCATCAGGGCCTTCTTGAGCTGAACCTGATCTTTTACTGTCATGAGCTAAAGTTGGCCAATCATAATTGATTGCTTGAGCCTGGACTTTGGGTGAAAGACTTAAAGAAGTTTTATCCCCCAATTGATAAGTCACAATCAAGGATAAAGTTGCTAATAAAGCAGAGATAAAAATAAATAGTTTTTTCATATATTTTTAACCAGTTTCGCCCAAGTTTTTAGGGCGATTTCCCAAAATCTTTTAATGCTAGCGCAAAATCTATCCCATTGACCACTCCGTCGCCATTAACGTCAGCCCTTCTGTCCCTTGGCATATTCCAGTTATCAAACAATAGTTGTAAATCGGAAAGATCGACCTTTCCATCTCGATTAATGTCTCCAGCTATTAAAGAGGTGGCGTCGATTTTGACAGCAACGTCGGTGGTTAAGGTCGATGGTAACGTAAGAAGAATATTTCCGGCGCCATTTACGTTGAGCGTCTCAGTTTTGATGGTGTTGCCGGTGTAAGGATCGACCCAAGCGATATTGTAAGACCCAATAGGCATTCCAGAAAAGGTGACTGTTCCCGAAGCGGGGGTAACAGTTCCCGGATTATTGACGACATTGGTCCAAGTATCAGTTTTGTTATCAATCCAAAGATGAGCTTTGCCATTAAAAGTATCTTTTTGTCCCCAGGCTCTTAAATTACTGTCCGAAACGCTAGTCTGCGCGTCTTGATAATGACCATTATTAATCGGAATACCTTGCATAAAGTTTGAAAACGGCTTAAACTGCCCCCAAAGATTATTTTTGTTAATTGCATCCTGCCACCAGTATAAGCTCGATATGCCGCCAGAATTTATCTGCCCCCAAATAAATTTATGTAACCAAACTCCTTGGGTGTCTTTAGCCAGTTCTGACCACTCGCCACCTGTCAACGGATCAACGATACCGGTTTCTCCTCGAATAGTAGGTTTGGCGGCGCCCGCTGGCCCGGCGGAACTATATAAACTACTTAAGCTCTGAGCATAAACTGCCGTATCTTGATCAAGGCGAACTTGATCATCAAAGGTGCCATCGCCTAAAACGTAAAACTTCTTCCCTGCTGGATCCGTAATCTCTAAGTTATCAAACCAAGCGGTGCCGGTTGTCGCATATGAAGTGTCAAAGCCCACGCGAAGATTGTGATACACGCTATCCGGGATATCGAAGGCTTCCGAAAACTTGGTCCAATCTTTCGTTCCAGTAAATGAGTTGGTACACACGTAATATTTATTGGGATCAGTCGGATCGTAAGGAATGCTTCTTGTAAAACCGCCCGTTCCATCCATGTTGATCCTAAAAATTGGTCCGGCCAAGCCGGAAGACATTCCGTAAGGACAACTACCAGTGTAATTATTTATTTTCATCCAAACAGAAATTGTCCATTTTCCTTGACCCTTAACCGGATAACCAAGATCACCATTAACACTATTCTTCCCTGCTGGTACCCTGATCGAGCCGCCCTTACTGTCCATCACGTTTGCCGAATCTGTCTCCAAATAGGTTCCCGTTGGTGGCGACCAATTGTAACTACCAGTGTTAATGTAAGCATGAATATCGGCATAATCAACGTCGGGATAGGCAGAATTGCCCCAAAAACTATCGACGGGAAAAGAATGCCAATTGGAAGTGGCCACCAAGTGTCGCTCTGGTTCGTTTTGATGCATATATTTGGCAAAAGCTTCGGTAGAAGTATAATGATATCCGCTAAACGGGTCGCCTTCGTTCACGAATTCCCAAGAGTGGACAGCCGTCGAGTATCCCCACCTGGCGGCGAGGTACCGCCAAAAATATTCTTGCAATCTTCTCACTTTAGTTTCTTTCGTCCAATCGGAAGGGTCAACGGCGTAAAAATTGTTGTTGCTTTCGGTGGTATCCATGGTTCCGTCTGGTTTGATCATGTTCCAGACTCGATCGTTTTTTTCTAAAACGACCGTTTTAAAGTAAATATTCTTTTCGGCCGCTCTATCGAAAAGATAATCCCATTTCCAAGATTCGCGTAAGTTAAAGTCGTTCTGCATATCGGATTTGCTCTTAATTAAAATCTCCGGTCCCAGCGAACCGTTGGCTAAAACTTCCTTCATCGAAACCTCGGCCACGTGAGCATAAGAACCAGTATTAACGTTGTCCATGACCATGTAAAGAAAATCGATAAATTGTTGACTTCCTGTCGTAGTGTAGTCAGCTTCAACCGTCTGCCAGCCATTCCCGTTAAGGTAAGGCGTTAGGGCTGAGTAAGAAGACAACGCGTCGGGACAAGAATTGGCGTCTGCGTTGGGCCAACCGGCAATTTTTAGCGTTAAACCATAGTTAGTTTGAGCAGAATTTCTTGGACCGGTAACGTTTTCTGCCAAAGCGCGAACTTTAAAATGATACTTTGTGCTGGGTTTGACTGAAATAGGCGGATTCATCCAGCCGGTAAATAAACAGGCGGCGGAAGTGTTGGGCGGATTATAGTTTAGAGCAAAGATGTAGTCTTCGCTGCTGGCGGTGGGGTTATAAAGAGGGTTGGTCTGGTTTTTTTGAGGGTTCACCCAAAGCGCTGAGTTAGGAATATAACCGCCATACCAAGGCCCACCAAACCAGATCCAAGGAGACCAAGCCGACCCAGCAATTGAAGTCCCGCTCATCCAAAGACGGAACAGGTTGAGGCCGTTGTTAGATTGTTGGGTGAGTTTTTGATCAAGAGTGACCAAACTATCGTTTTTGGCGTCAAAACCCCCGTTTACCCCCGCAGGATTAAAGAGTGTACCATCGGAAAATTCAAAGTAGCGCTTATCATTAGGACTGACCTGAATAAAACCGTGATTACTTGGTGGTGAATCACCCACGGAAAAAGTCAAATCACCGTTAGTGGGATAATAATTTATTCCGGAGTCATCCGTAGCTCTGATTTTATAATGATAAGTTCCCTTAATCTTTGGCGCAAAGCGAATCTTCCAAACCGGTACCCCTTTGGGATAAAGATGCTCTCGGTTGTTTTGCACCGTTTGCTCATAATCCTGATATAAAAAGCCAGGTTGGGTAATCGTAGTGGCCCAATTATCCGTCGTAAAAAGCCCGTCCACGGAAAGGCCAATTTTGCCAATCAACCCGGTGGGTGGGCTAGCATCGTAAGGAAACTGTAAATTCGTTGCGACAGTGTTGTTAATACTAAAAGTAAGTTCAAATTTAGAATACTGCGGAACGATGGAATTAGGATAAGCTGAAAGGTTATCGTTAATACTACCAATTTGAGGACCAGTGGTCTGAGCGTTAATTTTCATCAAGTAGACTTGGTTTTTCTGATAAATAAAAGTCCAGAGGGCAAGAACGGCCAGGAAAGTCAAGAGAACTTTTTTCATCATTTCCCCCAGTCTTTTAATAATAAGCCGAAGTCTACCCCGTTGACTACCCCATCGCCATTGGCATCAGCCCTTCTATCTCTGGGCATATTCCAGTTATCAAACAAAATCTTGATATCATCTAAGTTTACGGTATGATCTTGGTTAATGTCCCCTGCTAAGTATGTTTGATCTTCCCAAGTTACTCCCTCATAAGCTTTAATAGTTTCTGCCAGCTTTTGCATATAGAAAAAATCACCAATATTAAGCCAGGGAAAACTGGTATAGCGAGCTAAGTTTTGTGCTGATTCTCCATTGATTAAATCCTTAGCCATAAAAATTTGGAAAGAATCACCCGGATGGCTTGTTCCATGTTCTGCTCCAACCTGAGCTGAATCTAAAGCTAGATACCAGGAAGGAATATAAGTTTCTACCTTTTTAACATAAATTTCTGCTTTTGATTTATCAAAGTCAGCCAAAAACCTGAAAGCTTCTGGCACCATTCCTTTAAAAGTAATCAAATCTGGATTGACTGCTTTTCTCCACACCCTACTGGTACCAGAATGATCAGAAAGGTAACTTTCAAATTGGTTCAAAGTTAACATTTGACGGACATCATCATTGGCATTCTGCCAGTTATAGTTAATAATATATCCATAAAAATCAGTGGTTAACTGAAGAGGCTGCCAATTAGCAGGTAGTGAAGCCAAATCCATAAGACCAGAAGTATAAAGGTAACTTGGGTATTCCAAAAAGGCAATTCTTTCTAGGGCAGTTTTTGCTAAAAGTGCCCGAGATAAATTTTCGACTTGAGAATTGTTAGCCTTTTTGGCAAGTTTGGTTAAGCCAACAAGTCCGGCTAAGTGCCTGTTAACATTTTCCACTGCTACTTCTTGTTGATCAAACCCCTTAAACCAATAAAAAGTGGCCCAATCCTGCTCGGCCATATTTGCATTTAATACAGAAACAGCTGCAGTAAGAACAGAAGAAGGAACAGTATCACCTGTAACATCATAATAATTAGCCAAAGCATAGAAATTATAAAGCGGGATCTGCTTCAAAAATATGTCTGAGCGAAACTGTTCCCATCTTTGAGCATAAGTTGGTCCAATTGATGTTCTGGATAAAGGCAAAGCATAATCTTCTCTGGCTGTTCCTTGAGTTAGTGACAGATTATAAACAGTTTCTGGGGGAAAGTTTGTTCTTTCAGATTTAAGATAATTAATCAGATTGGTTTTTTGAGGTTCAGGTAAAATTGGAATAACTTCTGCTAAATGGTAAATAGTATCTGCAGGATTAATAAATTCCACTGAGCCGGTAAGATCACCCTGAGCTGCATCATGAGCTACCCAAGGAGCTAAATGCCCAGCAGCAATGAGTTTATCCACCTGAGCGATTAGGCTTTGTAATAAATCAGCTGGTGCTCCGTTTGAATTAGTTGCCACTCTTTTTACATCGGTATATTTTTTAAAGCCAGAAATGGAGTAAGAATAATGGTTAGTATTATCAATTCCAATAATTGGTCCAAATTCTGTAGGATAATTAGCATCAGTAGGCGTTCCAGAAATATTAAAGCTTGTGCCTAAAGCGTCTTTAGCCAAAGATACAGATGGAGGTAAGATAGTAAAACCTGAAGTAGTTGATCCTCCAAGACAAACATTAAGGTAATTGATATTTTCTGAGATAGTTGAAGTATCACTACTGGTATCATAAGCATAGGTTTCTGAGACAGTTGTTGGATAAGAACATAATCTGTTGTTAGTATTCCAGAAATTAATCTTAGTCAAAACATTTGCTGGTAATGTTCCAGAAGTTCCCCATCCTTCTGTGTCTGTTGCTTTCAAATGTTCTCTGCCTAAAAGAGGCATCATTGAGGTATAACCAGAATTACCATTAAAGGCTAAATCTATTCCTCCTTCAGAAGTTTGAATAATACTTGTAGGATTATTTTGGAATTTAATTAACATTGGGGGATCTGCTTGATAGGTGTATTGTATGGCGAGATTTGATTCAGGATAATTATCACTTGTACCTGAATAAGTTAGCGGTTTTTTTGTATCTACAAAATAACTATTATTGCCATACCAAACCAGGATCCAATTACTATCTAAATCAGGCAGGCTTAAGGCAGTAGTTCCTGAAGCAGGGATTTGTTGAACCCTGATATTCCCGCCTGAGGAATATGCTATATATTTAGGATAGACAGGCGAGGGAGTTCTGCCTTGAACCACTTGTTGATACCAAGGTTCGCCGATGGCGCTTCCAGGAGCAAATACACCTCCATTTAAATTACCAGAAAATAATCTTAAAGAGTTGTTTAAGTTTTGAACTAATACCGCCGGGGAAAGCCTGGAAATCCAAATATTTAAATTGTTAGTAAAAGACATTTCATTATGTGACCAATCAGACACCTGGGAAACGAGAGAAGGATTTATCCCAGGTAATTTAATTTCACCCAAATCAACTGTAGTAGGTCCTATAACCCTTCCCCACCCCCCATTTTTCACCCCTCCCTGCAGGGACATAAACGGGACACTTGACGCCTTGATAATAATTGAAAGCCCAGCTGTTTTACTTTCATTATTAGCAGTGGCCCTTAATCCAGTTGCTCCTGTTTGCCACACCGAAGGATCCACAGTCTGGGCATGCACCTCATTTACACTAAATGTTGAAAGTAACACTAATGTCATTGCCAGTGTCCAAAGGATTCGTGGCAATCCATTAAACAAAAGATAAAGATTGCTTCGCTTACGCTCGCAATGACAATTGATATTCTTTAATCGTAAATCTTTAGTCATAAATCTTAATTAATTCGTTGTCCTGGCTACTAATTCATTAACCGCCACATGATAAATCATACCGTTGGAAATAGAGAAAGGATTAGTGCCTCCGGCCTGGGTATTGTTAAACATTTGGCTATTTCTGTAACCAGGTGGAATTTGTATCCATCTTCTGGTATCTAAATTAAAGGCTCCGGTGTAATTTGCGTTTGTCTCCATGTGATGAGCGGAGAGAATTAAGTTAGCCGTACAACTAACCGCCAAATTTTCATCAGGATTACCCATTCCAGCCGGACTACCCCCACTTGTCGAATTAAATGGCTGCTCATACCAATCATAACCATCATACAAAAGATCAGTAATCCGACCGCTACTTGTTGCCAACTCGAGCCTGCCCCATCCACTGCGGATAAACGATACGGGGGTAACTAGTTTACCATCCCGATCAACACAAGGGGCAGCCGGAGTGCCGTTCATGGTTTGCTCAATCCACTGAGGTACGGCAAAAGGTTCCCGACCGGTATTTTCATCCAAAACATAAAGATTTTTCTGGAAGCTACCCGGATTAGCCTCATAACTAGCTATAGCTTTGTTTTGCGAATTAATAATATCGGCCACTTGTGCAGCATGGCCGGCAGCTATAGCCGAACTATTAGTGTTTAGCCATGTCCAGTTAGGATCGGAAGCACTCCAGATTTGGACAAAAGGAAAGCCTAAATTCGGAAAACCTGTATAGACCCATGGTTCTTTGGGTATGGGTCTGGCCAGTACTTTACCTTGAGTAACAACTGGCCAATAATCTTTAAAACCTTTACCATCCAGTTTAGCGCTCTTCCAAGCAAGAATAGATGCCGGATCATTAGTATTTGCCGGAGACGTATTTAAGCCATAAACATACATATCAAGCGTGCCAAAGAAAACTTTGCCCTGGTCATAAGCAGCAGTTTGAATAATAGGAGCATCGGCATCATACCTCCAGATCGTGTGGCCATCTCCTGGATCCAAAGCATAAAAGTAACCATCCTGTCCACCCAGCATAACCTTATTATCAGCTACTATCGGTGCTGTTGAAAAGCCTAATCTTTGGGATAATTGTTGTTTCCAGGCAAGTTGGCCTTGAGTATGCCCATTTTCAGTATCAGTGTAGATGGCATAAACAGCTCCATCTAATGATCCAAAGAAGACTTTGCCATTATCTGCAGCGACTGAGTTTAATATTGGTCCACCTGCTTCAAATTTCCAAACTTCTTGGCCATTGGTAGAATTTAGGGCATAAAGGGTTGGTTTTTGACCATTAGCCCCTTCAGTACCTACAAAAGCTTTACCTTTGTAGATAATAGCTTGGACTTGAGGATGGACTCTGTCTGGCTGGAAAGGATGAGTCCAGGCTACTTTGAAATTAGTGCCTAAGGTTTCAGAAGAATATCCGGTGTGAGCAGCATCTTTTTGAACCTGAGGCCAATCGGTACCGGTGGTTTGAGCTTGGACTAAAGCGGGAAGGTTAGGAGGAGAGTGTCTAGTCTTTGGTTGAGAGATAAAAGCTAAGATTACGGTACTGGCCAAAATAGTGATAATTAAAAAGAGTTTCTTCATTTTACTTTACCCCAATCCTTTAAAACCAGTGCAAAATCAACACTGTTAACTATTCCGTCACCATTGATATCTGCCCTTCGATTTTTTGGCATATTCCAATTATCAAACAAGATTTCCATGTCTTTAATATTAACTTGACTATCTTGGTTGATATCAGCTAAAGAAAAAGCCGATGAAGGCGCCTCAATAGTAGCAACTAATTTTTGCAAATACCAGAGGTCACCCAATCCCCAAGGCCTGTCTAACCAATACCTCAGTTGCTGTTGACTGGCTCCATTAATATACGCTTGAGCCAAGAAAACAGACCAGCCTAGTTCAGGATTTTGGAAACTATTTTCACCCGCCTCTCCTTGTATACCTACCCGAGTTACATACCAAAGGTAATCATTATTGGTGTAATGGGTCAACCGATTAATAAAGGTATTAACTGGAGTATTATTAGTATCCCTTAAAAACCTCCCAATTTCCGGTGTCAGACCAAAAAACACCTGACCTCGGAATCCAGGCTCTCTATTTAGTTGGTTTTGCCTATAATCGGGAGTTGTGGGAGTATAAACATTGTCAGCAACGTCTAACCAATTCTGGAAATTTACTCCGTTTTGCATGGCAGCAATAGCCACGTTTTGTCCCTCGGTGGCTTCAGCAGTATGACCAAGTTGAGCAGCTATACGAGAGTACCCAATTGCTCCGGCAATTCTCGCATAATTATTTACAGTGCCTTTTTTGGCATCAAATAGATTTTTAATACTGGTCCAATTTGTGGCTACATAAGAGGTTGGACCAAAACCATCAACATATTTGGCGTAGGCCCACAGAGAATATATAGTTTGAATAGCTGGTGCCGGTGGTGGCCAACTTCCAAGGTTACCAGTACCTAGACTACTGCGAATTGTCACTGGATAAAACTCTCGAGAGACTCCAGTTCTTAACCAATCACCGGATGATCCGTAAGATGCACCATAGGGAAGCATTTGTAAGGGTGAAAATCGATTAATCTCAGTCTGCAAATAAGTTTTAAGCTGTCCTTGAAGAGTTGGATTAAGATAAGGATACGCTTGTGATAAAGTCAGAACTTGTTCACCCGGATCAAACCAAAATGCATCTGACCCAGCTACAACAGCCGGCTCAGGTGGGTTATTAGTATCTTGGGGATAAGAACCTAGAGGGTTGAATCCTCCCGGCTGAATAAATAAAGGTAATAAATGACCATTGGCGCTAACTATTTTTTGGATTTCCTGCTCTAATTTTGTCGTTAAATCAGTCGGGGCAGCAACCGGACGCGTTGGTTCAGTGGTAATGTAATTGAGCAAAGCCTGAGCTGAAGGAGTGGCTGCTCTGGATGGTAGCGGACTAATTGGAGAAAGCGCAGTTCCTGCAGGTAAAGGTATGGTCGTACCTCCAGTGGCTGGACCAATTGCCCCTAAGCCACTGCCAGAAAATTCATAGCCACTACCATTGGCATCGGTAACAGCATCGACATGCCAGAAGATCCTGCCAGAACCTACCACTGCTCCTGCTCTAGCTCTTCCTTCTGTAGTCAAAGGTCCAGCAGAAGGACAGTTTTCGGAAAAAACAATTTGGTTTCCACCTGGCCCCCAACCGCAAGAATCATTAGCTGCTCTTTGAGCAATAGCAACCAAATTACCATTGGTAGATGCAGTCAGTTGTACCCCACCTAACCTTTCCCAACTGTCCATTAAAAGTAAATTGCCAGCCAGTGTAGGAACAGATTGTTCATCAGAGGTCATCCGGAACTGATAAGTAAAGGTGTCAGCAGTAGTAAGCCCTGCAATATCCAAAGTTGTTGGATCCATTCTTCCGAGTTCTGCATCATATCTGGTAGTCACATGGACAGATCCGCCATCTGTTTGAATTCCATGACGGGCTCGGTAAGGAAGATAAAACATTTGATTATAAACAGTAGGTGGAGCGGGCGGATCTTGAGTACCATAAGTAGCCAAAACCGGAGCCACTCCCTTTGATTGTCCGGTATTAACATCTAAAACAAAAAGGGTCTGGTTGACAGGACTTGCAGTCAAGTTATTAATAATTTGGGGTCTAACAATATTCCAGTCAGCACTCCAATCAGCCAAAACAGTTCCTGCAGAATCCATGACAGTATCACCTTCATGTAAAAGATCCCATAAATTTCTAATTGGCTGGGTTCTAAAAACTACAGTGTTACCCAACACTACTGGCCAGCGGTCAGCTCCAGATTGGCCTTGGAGTTGCTGGTTCCAGCTTTCGGATCCATCAGCAGTATTTAAAGCATAAGCCTGAACATTTTCCGCCACAAAGAAAAGTCTCGATCCATCTGCAGATAAGGCAGCTGAACCTAATATAGGTACATTACCTTTAACCGGATCAGTAATTGGATGCTTCCACAAGACATTTCCGTCAGCAGTATTTATGGCATAGAAGTTACCATCTGAGGAACCAAGATAAGCTACTCCATTATACATAAGAGGAGAGGCTAAAATAGCTCCTCCAGTTTGGACAGTCCATTTTGGACTACCCCCCACATTGCCTGTTGCAATATCCAAACCATAAATTACTCCATGTTGAGTACCTACAACAACTGTATTGGTTGCATCATCAACTCCGGCTCCAGATCTAATGGGTGAGTTAAGTGCTCCTGTTGGGTCTTTGAGATCTCTTTGCCAGACTATCCTAGGAGCTTGTCCTCGAGTATCAGCTGCAGCATCAAGAGCATAGAAAGTTCCATTTAGCCCTCCTACAAACATAGTCCCATTAAATATTACCGGTTGAATTCGAGAAGCAATGGGCACATCTGTCCATCTCCAATAAAAGCGATAAGGACCATTTACAATTTGGTTAGTAGCATTACTTTTTTGAGAGTCGTGTCCTAATTGAGGCCAGTCGGAGTCTAATGTTTGGGCTTGGATTTTAGAGGGTAAATTTATCGAATTATTATTTTTATTAAGAAGGTTTAGGCCAATAAGAAAAATAATAATTGAAGCGGTAACAAGTATAAATTTTCTTCCCATTGAGTTATCTGCCCCAATCTTTAATAACTAAGGCAAAATCTACTCCATTAACCACTCCGTTGATATCTGTGTCAGCTTTAACGTTTCGAGGGAAATACCCCCAGTTGTTGAGAAGTTCGTCAACATCAACCTTGTTAACAACATTGTCACCGTTTAAATCACCAAGCAAAGATTTGATTGGCCAGGAGTTTGGATTGTAACTTTTAGCGGCGTTGTCTATAAAATTTACAAAAATTGGGCCGATGGTTTGATTGGCTAAGGCGTTTGGGTGGGAATCAACATAGGGAGGTCGATATTCGGCGCGAAGCATATTGGCTTCAGTGGTCGCGTCTGCAGGCGCGGCTAGTAAATCAAAGAAATCAAAAGCAAAAAGGTTTGGGTGTCCGTCAAGATACTCGGGAGATTTTAGCCAATTAGCGAAAGCTCGAGCCCTGGTAGCTTGTTGAGAATCGGTACTTGAGGGGTGAAGGGGTGGGGTGGAAAAAGCAATGAAAATATGGTCTCGGTACTTATCGGTTACATTTCTGATTCGAAGGTAATAATCTTTATACTGGTTTAGCATCGCATCGTTGTAAATGGCACTCGCTGGAAAGCACGACTTGAAAGCGATTACTTTGTGCCGCAATAATCCGGACAGAGCATTAGTTGGTTGACTTGGATGTGCGGGAGAAGATGCGTCGAAAGGTAGTTCAAATGTGGTGACGAGTCCGATCGGGTCAGTATTATCATTTGGAATATTATAATTATAACCAGCTGAAGTACCGTTTGGTAAGGTAAGGCCTTGAGAATTATAGCCGTGATCCCAAAATTGGTAACCTAAATCCGTCAAAAGTTTTCTTACATTTCCGCCATCGATCAATCCCTGACCTGTTGAATGATGGAGGAAAATCACATCGTTATAATCAACCGGGGCGGTTTGAGCTTTAACTTCTTTAACTTTGCCAAATTCATTTGATACATTTTTACAGTACAAAAAATAACTGGCAAAAAAACATATTATTAACGAAATGAATATAAACTTCCTTTTCATCTAAATCCTTAGATTTAAGACCCTGTCCCTGGTCAGGGACAGGGTCTTAAGCAAAATGCAAATTAGATTACTAGCTCTGTCTATTTAGTAGCTATGTTAATAACTAGAAGAATTACTAGTGTTACTAGGAGTTTTCCTCTTAATTTTTAAGAAGTAGTAAAGAACTCCGATAATAATTCCAAGGACGATAACTACAGCATAAACCGCAAGATTGCTGAAAATATTCCCTTGTTGTGACGATTCGATAAGTGGCGCTCCTACGTTTATCGTAGTAACTTGTGGAACGGATGACGCAGTTACTGTTATTTCGTTTGTTTTTTCAGCATTATTTGATTTGATTAGCACCAAGTGTTTTCCGGGAGCGACATTATCAAAACTAGCCTCTCCTTTTGAGTTGGTTACTGCTTCTAACGGATCACTATAAAGTAATACCTTTATACCAACTAAAGGTTTATTATTGTTGTCTACAGCCTTTACGATTACTTTGAATCCTTTTAGCTGAAAAACTCCGTCATCTCCAACCACTTGGTTTCCCGCAGCGTCTTTTGACTTTATTCGATAATGAAATTTAGTTCCCGCCACTAAGACTGGTCCTTCCAATTTTAATGAATGTTCCGTTACTAAATCGCCGTTAGAGACATTTAGGAAATATTTATCCTTTTCTAAACCATACTCGATATAAGAATCTGCTTTTTCATCCGTTTTCCAGGTAATTGTTGCACTGGTTGTGGAAGTATCTACAACGGAAATTCCCGAGATTTTAGGAGCAGTAGTGTCTTTTGGTGGTTCCGGCGGAGCTTCTACCACACTATAACTCCCACCGCCACTACCAGCTAAACTAAGCGAATCAGAGCTGTCAGAGGCACGAGGGGCCGCGGAACCGGCCGCAAACGAAACAGATGCATTTCCTAGTGTCTTTCCTCTAAAACCAATTGTGGCTACCGTTGCGTTTCCGCTTATCGGACTTACGCTTCCCCGTGATATTCTAATGCTCCCTCCTCCATAAGTGTTTTCAGCTTCAATTCCAAAAGCAGATGAACTGTAACTGACATAAGCGACATCAAGTTTATCTGCTGAATAAGTCAAAAAGGCGGAAACCGCGTTTACGGCATCTCCACCTGCGTTTAACTTTACTTGGACATTTAGAGTACTTCCCTGGTTGATATTTCCGCTGCCCGGAGAGAGAGATAAGGTAGCCGCAAAAGCTGGTTTAGTGTAAAGAAGAAGACCTAAAAAAGATAAACTAAAAATACTAATTACTTTTTTGTTAAACATTGGAAGTACTCCTTTTATTATAGATTAAAAATTATCTGTTCCAGCTTCTGAGTAAAATTGAAAGGTCAAATACGTTCACTTTACCGTCACTGTTTAAGTCTACATCAGCCACGTCACTAGTTCTGTTCCACTTTCTTAATAAGATCGACAGATCAAAGACATTAACTTTACCATCCTTGTTCAGGTCAGAAGTTGGCTTTGTGGGGGCTGGTGTGTTGTTTTGAGTTGGTTCCGGGGCCGGTGTTGGCGCTGGAGTTGGTTCCGGGGTTGGTGTTGGCGCTGGAGTTGGTGTTAATGTTGTAAAGTAATTATCATTTTCAATCGCCTCATGACCATTTCCATCGTTGCTCCTGACTCGGAAATGATAAGTCGTCCCCGCGGTTAAATTAGTTAAATTAACAGAATGCGAAATGCCACTATCCCCATTCGAAGAAGAACCATACGCGGCAGTGGTTCCGTATTCAACTAAGGATGTTGATGATTTGTCGGTTACCCAAGTAATAGTTGCACCTGAGATTGTGACGTTACTGATTGCCACATTTGTGATGGCTGGTGGAGTGTTATCGACCAACGCTGGAGGATTTACTGTAAAATCTGTTACGCTAGTGGCACTTCCAGCTGGTAAAGTAACAGAGATCTTACCTGTTGTTGCGCCATTAGGTACTGTTGCGACGATGGTCGTGCTGTTCCATGAAGTTATAGAATTGGCAACCGTGCCGTTGAAAAGAACTTGAGCGCCGGTACTTGTTGAACCAAAATTGGTTCCAGTAACTGTGACTGAGGCACCTACCAATCCTGATGTTGGCGAAAAGTTGGAAATTGTCGGTGGCGCAGCAACGACAGAGAAGCTAGTTGTCGTGATTGTTCCATTGACTGTTTGAATTGTAATTGTACCTGAAGTGGCATTGTTCGGGACATTTAACACTATATTCGTATCATTCCATGAGGTCGCCGTCCCGAGGACACCATTAAAAGAAATAGTACCGCTAGTACCTAGATTTGTTCCGGTAATTGTTACTGGAGTTCCTACTTGCCCTGATGTCGGTGAGACACTAGAGAATGTGGCAGGAGTAGGGCTGGTTACGGCAAATGAAATGTTAGTTACTTTGGTTAAGGTATCGGCATCTGCAGATGTTTCACCTGCGGAAAGTTGTTTAACGACATTTGAGTCCGTCGTTGAACAACGATTGGCGACGACTGGGTCAGTATCGCTACAAGTAATTACATTTGGATCTGCAGTCGGTGTTCCTTTAAAATCTAGAAAAATACTGCTACTTGTAGTGGCAGCTTTGGCGACAAAACGAACCGTTGCAATTTGAGCCGAAGAGGTCGCGGAATAGGCGCTTAGGCTTGCTCCTCCTAGACTATCCCAGGCCAAAGTGCTAATCATTACCTTCCCTGTTTCAGATCCCCCTGACATATCAACAGAGTTTAGAGCAGCACTGCAAGTAGTTCCACAAAACTGAGCGCCTGACCCAAAGATATTTCCGTAAGTAACTGGTGTTGAAGGGGCTACTCCGACCACTGCGGGGTTGTACTTTACAACCGTATCGATTGCCGAAATAGCGACGCCGTTTACGTTATTAAGGTAAATTGCCACATCGATCGGGTCGCCAATATTAATCGTAGCCCCGCTAGTAGCGCTACTGGCAAGAGTTAGAGAGGTAGGTGTAGAAGTGGCTTTAATCCTAACGCTTGTTTGATTTAAAGCCAAATTCACAGCAAAAGGTAAAGAAAAAGCGACAAGAAAAGTTATAATAACAATAAAAAGTTCATGTTTTGACAGGTTGGTTAATATCATATGGTTGGTTACCTGTTTATATTTTGCACTAGAAATACACGACATGTCAATAGGGCAAAAAATTAAATTAAAAATTTTATTCTTCATTTTGACAGGGAGTATTTTGTACGCAGTTTGCGGTGATAATTAAGGGCAAAGCGGTGGGCTTCGTCACGAAGTCGTTGGATGAGATGTAGGGCAGGAGATTCTTTAGGAAGCTTAATTGAAGCTGATCGATTCATAATAAAAATTTCTTCTTCCCTTTTAGCCAGACTGATGACGGGGGTGGTTAGAGTTTCTTTATTTAAAATTTCGAGAGCTGCGTTCAGTTGGCCCTTTCCCCCATCGACGACGATTAGGTTTGGACTTGCCCAGCTATTTTTAAACCTCCTGCTAAGTACCTCTCGCATCATCGCGTAGTCGTCGATTCCCCGTACCGATTTTATTTTAAATCTCCGATATTCTTTTTTGTTTGGTTGGGCGGATGAAAAAACTACCATTGACCCTGTCGCATTTTCCCCACCTATATTTGAGATATCGAAACATTCAATTCTGTGGGGCAACCTTTCAAGTTTAAGGATTTCCTTAAGCTGGGATAGCTCTTCATGGCGTAAGTCTTCCATTAAGTTTGGATTCTCTAAATAATTTGAAATAACTTTCGTTTGAGTGGTCACATACTCAATTGCGCTTAATTGATTGCGGAGCTTGACGGCTTTTTCAAAGTCCAATTTTTTAGCCGCTTGTTTCATTTCTTGGGTAATTTGTTGAACGATTTTTTCTTTTCCCCCTTTCAAAAAGAGGATTATCTGACGAATCGTCTTTTCATATTCCTTTTTATCAAAATTTTTTTGGCAGGGGCCGAGGCAGCGGCCGATATGGAAATAAAGACAAGGGCGATTTTGTAAATCACGGCAGCTTCGGTAAGGGAAAAGTTTGCGGAGAAGCCTCAAGGTTTGTCGAACAGCGGTTCCATTTGGAAAAGGGCCGAAATGAACTTTTGCTCCCCTTAAATCATGTAAACGAGCGGTCATTACCCTTGGAAAAGTTTCTTTGGTTATCTCTATATACAAGTAGTCCTTATCGTCTTTAAGACGGACATTATAATAAGGACGGAATTTCTTAATGAGATTTGCTTCCAGAATAAGAGCTTCTACTTCTGACTGTACTTCGATATGCTCAATATGTTTTATTTCTGACACCAAGAGAGTTGTTTTAGGCAAAAGGTTATTTTGAAAATACGAACGGACCCGGTTTTTTAAGTTAACCGCCTTTCCCACGTAAATGACTTTACCATTTTTGTCCTTAAAGAGATAAACCCCGGGTTTGTCGGGGAGATTTTGACTATCCATGAACTTATTTTACTAAATTTGAGGCCAAAAGGAAACCAAAGTTGCTTATGAAGTAGGGTTCGAAGTTGACGACTTTTTAAGTTTGTTATAAAGAATCAGTAGTCCTGCAAAAGCCATTACCGCGAGGGCGAATAATCCGAGCCATGGGAAAAAACCGTAAATCAAAAAAGGCTTGATTTGGATCGGTTTAAGGACTGCGCTACTGATGGGGTTTCTTCCATCCGTTCCTTTTACTTCTAAATAAAGAGGGTCTACTTTGTTTAGGAAAAGATCTTTCGTTCGGAGTTTAAGGGTGATGATCTTATTTTCATAAGGCAACACATTTCCGATTTCAATACTTTTCTCGTTCAAAAGTTCTAGCGCTTGGGTAGTGATGTTTAACTTAGCATTTTGCAACGCTTTCGGTCCATTATTTTTTACGTCGACCTCGACGTTAGTTGAGAATCCCGCGGGTACTTCTGTATTTTTTACGCTAATTTCTAACTTTGGTTCGCCATTCGGATCCTTGCCGGCAAAGGTAACTTTGACATCCCCTTGGTTGCTGGGATCAATTTTATAGCTACCAGCAGGGTGTGGTTGGTTAGAAGAGATACCCTTAATCGCGAAGACAAAGTGATTTGTGTCAAGCTTATGGAAATAATCGATTCCTCCCGTTGTTGATCCCCAGGTTGGATCGATAGAGACCCAGCGACTTTTTTCGAAGTCATAATATTGAGGCCAGGCGTGGAGGACATCACTGTTTTCTTTTCCGCCGATTGTTGTCGGTCTCAATTTTTTGTTTTCGGTATAAGCGAACCCATCAAGCTCTCTGGCGGGAATGCCAGCGGCCCGAGAGAGAGTGATGAAAAGGTCGGTGTACTCCATGCAAATAGCCTGATCTGGATTATTAAGGGCGGTTAGGGCTCCCATTCTTTCCAAATTTGGGTCTTTTACCCGTTCGTAGCCATACTTTAAAGTAGTCGCGACGTAGTTATAAATTGCTTCCGGGGTCTTGAGTTCTTTGGCTTTCGCAACGATAGTAGGGTCATTTGATTCCCAGTATTTATCGGGTTTTAAATACTGATTTAGTTCTGACCTTGTCCATTTTTTTGCGTTAAAGTACTTGTCGTTCCCAATAATTCTCACCGAACCTTTGACGGTAATATTAAGCTTTTCCCCTCGATTAACTTTATACTTTGCCATGTAGTTGCCATCGTCGTCGGTAAAGAATTTTTCTGGAAGCGGGTCAATCTGACTAAAATAAACTTGCTGGGTTTCTGTATCGGGAGGAAGGGCAATGTCGGAAAAGGTGCTAAAAAGGCTATCGTTTCCGAGATGATACTTTAGTTCAAAATCAAAAACTTGATATGGGCCAAAAGCAGCCACTACTCCGCTTTTGGCGAGTTGGTCTTTATCAAAAAGATATTCCGTCTTGTCTGAATCTGCTTTTCCTTTTGGTTCAGGAGAAATATAATGAAGGTCGCCAAAGTTTTTCGGGATCCTGATTTTGAGGTTATAGGTGTCTATATCCCCCGTGGAGGCTAGTTTTGGAACGTTAACTTCCCAAATCAGGCCGTTTTTGATCGCGGCATCCTCTACAATGTAAACAAGTTTGAAATTTAAGACTCGTCCTTGGCCAATCACCTTATCGTTAAATTTTAACTTAATATCAGTCGAATTTTCTTTGGTGCTGACTTCAGGCGCGATATTTCCCCCGTTATCGGAAGCTGAGACATCCTTTATCTTCGTTGAACCGATACTCAGGGTATATTCCGTGGCGTAAAAATTACGCGTTTGATTGGTAAGGCGAACGTTTTGGGTTACCTGGGTATTGTTATTCTCTTCTACGTTATAGATTACGTCATAAGAAACAGAAAACTTATCCGCGGCAAAAATTTGCTTTGCAGAAGCCAAAGTAATCGAAATTAGTAAGATTGTAAAAAAAACCAATGCAACTTGGTATTTTTTACCTATCTTCAAGAAGTAGGAAAAATTGACCAAAAATTACTCCTCGTTGACCCAAGAACCAGCTTTCCTTGAAATTTCCTCAGGAGAAAATTGGGATTTGACGAGATATTCGTTTGCCCCCAGGGTGAGCCCCTTTTCAATCATGTCTTGCTCATCAAAATTCGAAAGGACGATGACGGGGGTATTTTTTGTTTCTTGGTTTTCTCGAAGTTTTTTTAAGACTTCGAACCCGTCCATTCCCGGCATCTTAATATCTAGGAAAATTAGTTCTGGTTTTTCTTCCCAGGCTTTTTTTAACCCTTCTTCGCCGTTTTCGGCGGTAATAACATCATACTCGTCTAGAGTAAGCTTAAGCTTATAAAGCTCGAGAACTTCCTTCTCGTCTTCGATTAGGAGAACTTTAACTTTGTCTTCTTTCATAGTTCCTCCAAATTAATAAATATACTATCATTTTACGCTGTTTTTGGCAAGGTAAACCGGAAAGTTGAACCTTGACCGTAAGTGGATTTAACATCGATATTTCCACCATGTAATTCAACAAGGCCTTTGACGATGAAGAGGCCTAAGCCGGTACCTTTATTTTCCTTGATGTAGCTTCCGCTAACCTGCTGAAATTTTGTAAAAAGCGACGGTAAGGCTTGCTTGGAGATACCAATTCCATTATCTTCGATGGTGATTGCGATAAGTCTATCTTCCTCAGTGATTTTAACCTTGACTTTTCCTTTTTCTGGAGTGTATTTGATGGCGTTGTCAATCAAGTTAGTAAGGACTTGTTTGATTTTATTTTTATCGATAAAAACTTGAGTATTTTTATTTTTTGGGACAATAAAGTTCAGGGAGATTTTTTTGCTTTCCGCGTAAATTTTATATTCTTCCACTGTATCCTTAACTAGCTGTGCCATTTCTACTTTTTCCGGATTTAGTTTTAATCTTCCTTCTTCGATCCGCGCGACATTCAATAAATCCTCCACTAAACGGGTCAGCCTTTGGGTATCGCTGTAGATCTTGTTAAAAATTATTTGGTGGTTCGGCGAAATTTTTCCCAGGTCTCCTGAGAGTAACAAGGATAGATAACCATTAATGACGGTTAAAGGAGTACGCAGCTCATGAGAAGCGATGGAAACAAACTCGGATTTGGTTTTATCCAATTCCTTTAACTTAGTGATGTCTCGTATGACGTGGATCGTTCCTTTGATCTTTCCTTGCGAATCTTTAAGAGGACTGAAACTAGAACCTGTCCAGGTTTCCTTGCCGTAATTGGTCTTGATTTTATGTTCAAAATAAGGAATAGCCTCTCTGGTTTCTTCTAGCTTTTTAATAGGACAACTTGTGTCGCAAATTTTTTCGCCCTTTGAATTATAAGCTGGATTGGCTTGCCAGCAAAATTTTCCGATAACTTCTTCTGCTCGAAGGCCTGTGAGGATTTCAAAACCAGGATTGACCTTTTTAATTTGTCGGTTCCTCCCAAGAATGATGATTCCTTCGTCGACATTATTAAAGACAGCCTCCCAACGTTCCTTTTCTTGCGCTTCTCTCTTAAGTTGCTCTTTTATTTTATTTTCTTGTTGAATGATCTTTGAAATATCCCTGATTGTAGCAATTACACTATCAACCTGCCCATCTTTATCAAATTGAGGTGAAAAAAGAACATTGTGGTAATAGCGTTTCCTTCCTCGATGCAAAACAGAAATGATTTGAGGATTTTTTCCAAAAGAGATAGCCTCTTGGAAGGCCTGGCTAGTGTTGAAGGTGGTTTCTAGCTTCCCGTCAAGATAATTTCCTTTCTCTCCGAACAAGACTTCTGACCGGAATCTACCGACAGGATCCTTTTTAAATTTGAAAATTTCCCTTGCCGCCTTGTTGAGGCTGATTATCCTTTCATCTTTATTATAAATAATAATTCCATCTGGGATGGAGTTTTGGATGTTTTTTAAGTTAAGCCTTTCTCGGTTGATCTCCTCATAAAGTTTGGCGTTCTCTAAAGAGACGGCTGCTTGACTAGCCAACATCGAGGCAAAACCTATCTCGTCATCGGAAAAGACCCGATACTTTTTTGTATCATCGATAACGATGACCCCTATGGTTTCTCCCTTGAATTTCATGGGGACGTAAAGGGAGGATTTGATATTAAACCTTTTGACCAATTTTCGGTAAGCTCCAGGGACCTTTGAAGCGTTCTCAATCATTTCTACTTTCCCGCTTCGAACAACTTTCGCGGTAGTAGAGTTGCTTTTTAAATCGATTGGCGTTTCTTGCCAAAGCTGGCTAAGTTTTTCTGAAGTGGAAGCTTGGGGAATAAGATGAGTCTTTTTCTCATTGACTAAAAAGATGTTACATCGTTCAACATCAAAAACGTGAGAGATTTCTTTCGCGATTAATGAAATTCGCTTATCAATATCTAAGGTTGAGCTTAGAGCCTTAGCCAACTTTAGTTGGATTTTTGTCTTATTTTTATAAAGAGAATTCCTTCTGGTTGTTTCTTTGCTTTTCATGGCAGGTATTGTATCAAAAATTTAAGAACTTGACAATACCTTTTGCAGATATTGTCCTGTAAACGATGTAAGATTGTTCGCTAAAGCCCTTGGTGTGCCAGTGCCAGTGACTTGTCCTCCATTGTCTCCGCCCTCCGGGCCTAAATCAATAATCCAATCCGCGGTTTTAATGACGTCTAGGTTGTGTTCAATGACTAAAACAGTATTACCATTTTTAACCAGACGATGCAAGACGTTAAGCAAGTTTTGTACGTCGGCGAAATGTAACCCGGTAGTTGGTTCGTCTAAGATATAGAGAGTTTTACCGGTAGCACGGCGAGAAAGTTCCGTTGCGAGTTTGATCCTTTGGGCTTCACCACCTGAGAGAGTCGGGGCACTCTGGCCTAAACGGATATAGCCAAGGCCCACGTCGTTGAGCGTTTGGAGTTTTGTTTTAATGGTAGGGATATTTTCGAAAAAGGCCAAGGCCTCCTCTACCGTCATGTTTAAAACGTCAGAAATATTTTTGCCTTTATATTCTATTTCCAAAGCTTCTCGGTTATATCTTTTCCCTTGGCAAGCTTCACAAGGGACGTAAACGTCGGGAAGAAACTGCATTTCGATCTTGATGGTGCCGTCTCCCTGGCAAGTTTCACAGCGGCCGCCCTTAACGTTAAAGGAAAACCTTCCTTCGCTGTAACCACGAATCTTTGCTTCCTGGGTGCGGGCAAAAATTTCACGGATGAAGTTAAAAGCTCCTGTGTATGTGGCGGGGTTGGAACGAGGGGTTCGACCTATCGGTGACTGGTCAATGTTGATTACTTTATTTAATAGTTCTGCCCCTTTAATTTCTTGATAACTTCCTGCTTTTTCTTTTGACCCATAAATCTTAGTGGCCATGGCTTTATATAAGATATCGTTTACTAAAGTAGACTTGCCGCTTCCAGAAACGCCAGTGACACAGACAAAATGACCTAAAGGAATGGAAACATCAATATTTTTAAGGTTGTGCTCGGTGGCTCCGACGATAGTAAGCTCACCGGTTTGAGAAAAGTCATCCGTAGCGTCTTTAAATTTTCCAACAATTTTTTGTCCAGATAAGTACTGTCCGGTGACAGAATCAAGGTTTTGGATAATTTCCTCTGGTGTTCCCGCAACGATGATTTTTCCCCCGTGCTCCCCCGCTCCAGGGCCGATATCGACAACCCAATCGGCAGAACGAATGGTGTCTTCGTCATGTTCAACGACGATAACAGTATTGCCTAAGTCGCGAAGTCTTTTAAGCGTTTCGATCAGTTTATGGTTATCTTTTTGATGTAAGCCAATCGAGGGCTCGTCCAAAACATAGAGGACGCCTGTTAACCCAGATCCGATTTGAGAGGCTAAGCGGATTCGTTGGGCTTCCCCGCCGGATAAGGTGGCCGCACCTCGGTCTAAGGTTAAATAATCTAGGCCGACGTCGATTAAAAATTTTAAGCGACTATTGATCTCTTTTAGGATTTGGCGGGCGATATCGAATTCCTTTTCTGAAAGCTTACTTTGGTTTAAGGAATCGAACCAGGTAGCGGCATTTTTTATCGAAATCTGCGTTGCGTCGCTAATAGATTTTTCTGAAATAGTTATTGAAAGCGCTTCGGGTTTGAGCCTGGCTCCTTGGCAGATGGGACAAAGTTTTTGGCCCATGTATTTTTGGATCTCATTTTTGACGTAGTCAGATTCAGTTTCTTTAAACCGACGCATGAGGTTTGGGATAATTCCTTCAAAGGTGGTTGAGTAGGTCCTCGTTCGGTTGAATCGGTTACGGAAAGTGACGTGAAGGATCGAGTCATCGCCATATAATAAAGCCTTTTTTGCTTCCTCGCTTAGATTTTTTATAGGTTCATGCAGCGAAAAAGCTTTTTCTTCAGCTAAGGTTTTGACTAAACCTAAATGCCATGAATCGGAGGCCATCAGTCTTGACCAAGGAAGAATTCCGCCCTCTGAAATGGAAAGATTGGGGTTAATGATAAGCTCGGGATCGATCTCTAGAGTCACTCCTAGCCCTGTGCAATGAGGGCAGGCCCCATAAGGAGAATTGAAACTAAAGGTGCGGGGTTCAATTTCGGTAATCGAAATTCCGCAATTAGGACAAGCAAATTTTTCGGAAAAAATTAAATCAGAAAAGCTTTTCTTGTCGTTTTTTTGTAAAGCTACTATTACTATTCCTTCCCCTAGTTTCAAAGCAGTTTCGATGGAGTCGGTTAAACGGGATTTTTCTATTGGAAGGACTAGCCGGTCAACTACGACTTCAATGCTGTGAGTTTGGTAGCGTGAAATTTTGATTTCCTCCTCCAGCTCGTAAACGTTTCCATCGACTCTAACTCGGGCATAACCTTTTTTCTTAAGATCTGAAAAAATTTCTTCGTAGGTGCCCTTTCGGCCTTTAACTAAGGGAGCCAAGATCAAGACTTTGCCTTCTTTTGGAAGATCATAGACTTGGTCGACGATTTGCTGCACCGTCTGGGTGGTAATTTCTTTTCCGCACTTTGGACAATGCGGATGACCGATTCGGGCGTATAAAAGCCTTAAGTAATCATAAATTTCCGTAACTGTGCCGACCGTAGATCGAGGGTTGTGCGATGCGGACTTTTGATCGATTGAAATAGCGGGAGAAAGCCCTTCAATCTGGTCGACGTCTGGCTTTTCCATTAGACCCAGAAACTGTCTGGCGTAGGCGGAAAGAGATTCGACATAACGTCGCTGGCCTTCAGCATAAATTGTGTCGAACGCCAAGGTTGACTTTCCACTTCCGGAAATGCCGGTAAATACGACGAGCTTATTTCGAGGGATTTCTAAGTCGATATTTTTTAAGTTGTGTTCGCGCGCCCCGCGAATGGTGATCTTGTCAGACATTTGAAGGAAAATTATAACACTTTGGGGAATTTTTTGGAAGGGTCTAAGGCCATCTGACAACTGGTTAATCAGATGGCCTAATAGGATTAGTTGTAGCAATTTTCCAAGCTCGGTTGGCAGTTTGAAAGCTCTTTACACTTAAGGCAAGGACTGCTTCCTTCCTCGTTATTATCTAGCGGGCGGCAGCACGGAATGGTGATTCTCTGTGCTAGCCCACATCGCGGACAGTACTTTTCGTGATGGGCTAGTCGGCAACTGCGGCAAAGGTGAAAAAGCGCTTTTCTTGATCCATCCCTTCTTTTGGTTGACCTACCCATAAACCTCTCCAATAAGTAGATTATTTTAAATATTATTATAACATAACATTACAATAATAATATAAATATGATTAAATATGATTAAATAAGAGTCTTTTGATATTTGACAAATTGGTAGTAAACTGTGTATAAAGCTTATAAAAAAGTGGGAGGGATTAAATGAAAAAGACAGCGAGGAATCTAATCATTGCGATTGACGCAATGGGAGGAGACCACGGACCGAACGTGGTAGTCAAGGGTGCTATGGAGGCAGCGCGAGAATTTGGTATTATCCCAATCCTGATCGGCCGTTTCCTGGACATTTCTCCTGAAGTAAGGAAGTTCGGCTTAAAGCCAGAGTTTTATCAAGCGCTACCAGACGATCCTTGGGAAAAATATGATGGCTCATGGATTCCAGTATTGCAGACTGACCAAATGGTAGAAATGAAAGAACATCCGCGTGATACTATCCGGAAAAAGCCAGCGTCTACAATAGCCTTAGGACTTAAAATGGTGAAAAAAGGAGAGGCGGCAGCTTTTGTCTCTGCGGGCAATACCGGAGCTATCATGGTTAACGCTTCTTACTATCTTAGGCGGATTGAAGGGATCGAACGCCCTGCTTTAGGAATCGTCCTGCCGACCAAGACAGGTCGTGTGGTTGTCCTCGACATTGGGGCTAATTCTGACTGCAAGCCTGAATACCTTGTCCAATTTGGTTTCATGGGAAGCTGTTACGCAAAATTACTGGGTTCAGCAAATCCCAGGGTTGGCTTGCTTAATATCGGCGAAGAAGAGACCAAAGGCAATCAACTGACTCTTTCCGCTTATCCGCTTTTTGGAGAACAACGTTCTTTAGGTAAGATAAACTTCGTCGGCAACGTGGAAGGAAAGGATATCACCGCAGGTCTTGCTGACGTTGTGGTTTGCGATGGCTTTGTCGGCAATGTCCTCATAAAATCGGCTGAGGGAACGGCGAAATATTTGCAAGAAATAATCAAGGAAGAATTGACTGCTAACTGGTTGCGAATGATCGTTAACTTGCCCGCACTCTTGCAATTAAGAAGAGTTAAAAAACGACTCGATTACGCGGAATGGGGCGGCTCTCCGTTATTGGGTATTGATGGGGTTTGTATTGTGGCTCATGGGAGAAGCAGCCCAAAGGCGATCAGAAATGCGATTAGAGTGGCAAAAGAGGTGGTAGAACAAGACCTCGTCCAGATGATACAGAGGGAAGTCGAAAAGGACTTTTCAGCCTGTAGGTGACGCATTTTTCCGGCTGGAATATTTGATAGGGTTTCCAGCCGGAGAACATTTTAAAAAAACAACAAAAAAAGGAGAAGGGACATGAGTATTATTGAGGCATTTTTCCTAATTGCACTAGCCTATCTTGTCGGAGCGTTTTCTACTGGTTACTTTTTGGGAACGCTAAAGGGGATCAATCTTCGCGAGAAAGGTAGCGGCAGCACCGGGGCGACCAATGTTGTTCGAAACTTGGGTTGGGGTCTGGGAGTGGTGGCCTTTATCGTTGACTTGGCGAAAGCCATGGCGATGATCCTTTTGGTTCGGGAAATGACTAATTCCCCCTTCATGGAGATGCTTTGCGGTTTGGCAGTTGTCGCTGGTAATTGTTGGTCTGTTTACTTCAAAAGCCCGGCAGGGAAAGGAGTGACTAGTAGCTTAGGCGTTATGCTTCTTTTTTCTCCCTTCCCGACATTAGGCGGATTACTGGTGGCAATAGTGCTAGTCGTGGCCAAGCGCTATGTTTCCCTTGGCTCGCTTGTGGGCGCTACTACAGTTTTGTTACTGGTTTTAGCCTATTCAAATTACTATTTTCTGCCTTTGGAGTATAGGATTTTCGCCTTCCTGGCTTGGTTAGTGATTTTGCTTAGGCACGCCGATAACATCGGCCGGTTGGCTCTTGGGACAGAACGGAAACTTGGCCAGAAGGAAACAGTTGAGGGTTGAAAGGAAGTTTTACGAGAGGAAGACTTAAACGCTCGAGGCCTGATTTTTTTCAGGCCTTTTCTTTTTTCAACTCTAAAATTTGATCCCTTAGAAGAGCGGCTTTTTCAAATTCAAGTGTTTGGACGGCTTGTTTCATTTGTTTTTCCAGATCTTTAATTAGACGATGAATTTCATCTTTAGGAATTTTGGTTAGGTCAAATTCTTCGGTAGTTGAAGCCTCTGGTTGGAGCTCTTTTATCCGATCACCGATATCTTTAACTGCCTTTTTGATTGAAGTCGGCGTGATGTGATACTTTTTATTATAGTCAAGTTGAATTTTTCTTCTCCGATTAGTTTCTTCAGCGGCTACCTGAATTGATTTGGTCATAACGTCCGCGTACATGATAACCTGGCCATTAACGTGACGGGCGGCTCGGCCGATGGTCTGGATCAAGGAAGTTTTTGAACGCAAGAAGCCCTCCTTGTCGGCGTCGAGAATAGCGACGAGAGAAACCTCTGGTAAATCTAATCCTTCTCTGAGGAGATTGATTCCTACTACCACGTCGTACACTCCTAACCTTAAATCACGCAAAATAGTGATCCTTTCTAAAGTATCGATGTCGGAATGCAGATACATTACTTTAATTCCATCTTCGCCTAAATAGGTGGAAAGTTCTTCAGCCATTCTCTTGGTCAAAGTGGTGATTAAAACACGCTCGCCTTGGTTAGTCCGGACTTCAATTTCTCTGATCAAATCCTTGATTTGCCCATTCTGGGGGCGAATTAAAATCTTTGGGTCGATCAGACCGGTAGGACGGATGATTTGTTCCACAACCTGGCTGGATAAAGAAATCTCATATTCTTCTGGAGTGGCTGAGACGAAAACGACTTGCCCTAGTTTGCGGACGAATTCTTCGTAACGCAGGGGGCGGTTGTCCATTGCTGAAGGCAAGCGAAAGCCGAAGTCGATCAAAGTTTGCTTTCGGCTCTTTTCCCCAGCCCACATCCCTCTGACTTGGGGAATGGTCATGTGGGATTCATCGACAAACAATAAATAATCTTTCGGGAAGTAGTCCAAAAGGGTGTAAGGAGCCTCTCCTGGTTTTCGCCCATCAAAATACCGTGAGTAATTTTCAATCCCATTACAATAGCCGAGTTGTTGAATCATTTCGAGATCATACTTGGTTCTTTCGTCGAGCCTTTGGGCTTCCAACAGTTTCCCCTGCCTTTTAAAGTCCTTAACACTTTCATTGAGTTCCTTTTCAATCTCTTTTATTGGTTTGATGGTACTTTCAGATGGCATCACGAAATGTCGGGCAGGAAAGATCGTTGTTTCGGTAAGGTTATTTAAATTTTCTCCGTTTATTGGATTAATGACAGAGATCTTTTCAATTTGATTTCCAAAGAGATTGATTCGTATTCCTTGCTCTTCATAAGCGGGAAAAATATCCAAAATATCTCCCTTAACACGGAAAGTTCCTCGTTTAAAGTCAAGGTCGTTTCTTTCATACTGTAAATTATTCAGGTTTTTTAAGATTTCTGTTCGATTACAAAGATCTCCTACCTTCAATATGACAGTGCTGTTTTGGTAGGAGTTAGGAGAGCCGATATTATAAATGCAGGAAACAGAAGCTACGATAACGACATCTTTTCTGGTTAATAAGGCTTTGGTGGTGGCTAACCTCAACCGGTCTATTTCTTCGTTAATCGCGGAATCCTTTTCAATGTAAAGGTCTTTGTGGGGTACATAGGCCTCGGGTTGATAATAATCGTAGTAAGAGACGAAGTATTCGACAGCGTTACTGGGGAAAAAGTCCCGAAATTCGCTTGCCAATTGAGCGGCTAAAGTTTTGTTGTGCGCGAGAACGAGGGTAGGTTTTTGGACTTTTGCGATGACGTTGGCCATGGTGAATGTTTTGCCAGTGCCGGTTGCACCAAGTAGGGTTTGATATTTCATGCCACGGTTAATCCCCTCAGTAAGTTTTTGAATTGCTTGAGGCTGGTCTCCAGTGGGTGAAAAAGCCGAAATTAAGTCGAACTTTTCATTCATAGTCCCATTTTGCCAGAAATTGTTAGGGTTGACAAGAACATAGAAGTTAAAGCTTTAAAGGCAATATTTCCTATAAATTATATCGTTTAATTTATTCTAGGGTACAAGAGATATATTGTCCAGGACCTGATAGATCCCGTAACACTTGAGTGGTTAATGAGGGGAATGTATAGTGGCTCGTATATGCGAGCCTACAAGATCTTACCAAAAAGTGAATATGTTCATGCAGTTAGTTTATCGAAA
>JAMCZT010000041.1 GCA_023485445.1 Patescibacteria group bacterium | reverse complement strand
ATTAAGATAAGATAAAGTCATGGAATCTATTTTACAAAAACAAGACCCGGAAGTTTATGAGGCAATTGAAAAAGAAGCCGGAAGGCAAAAGAGAAATCTTGAACTAATTCCTTCTGAAAACTACGTCTCCCCTGCTGTGCGTGAAGCTACAGGTTCTATCCTTACAAACAAATACGCGGAAGGTTATCCAGGTCACCGTTATTATGGTGGTTGTGAATTTATTGACGTAGTTGAAACCTTGGCGATTGAGCGAGCAAAGAAATTATTTGGGGCCGAGCACGCCAATGTCCAACCGTACTCCGGCTCCAACCCGAATCTCGCGGTTTACTTTGCGATGCTTGAGCCTGGCGATAAAGTTCTTGGAATGAAACTTTCTCACGGTGGTCATCTTACCCATGGCAGTCCAGTCAATATTTCTGGGAAATATTTTAACTTTGTTCAATACGGGGTGAATTTGGAAAATGAGTTACTTGATTATGATGAAGTTTTGAAACTGGCAAAAGAGCACAAGCCTAAAATAGTTTTAGCCGGCGCGACCGCTTACCCCCGAGTAATTGATTTTGAACGTTTTCGAGAAATTGCTGACGAAGTGGGAGCGTATTTTATGGTGGATATGGCCCACATTGCCGGGTTAGTGGCTGGGGGCGTTCATCCCTCCCCTGTTCCCTATGCCCACTTTGTTACCTCTTCGACTCACAAGTCATTAAGAGGACCTCGAGGTGGGTTGATTCTTTGCAAAGAAGAGTTTGCCAAGCAAATCGATAAAGCAATTTTCCCTGGTTTGCAAGGTGGTCCTCTGGAACACGTCATTGCCGCCAAGGCAGCTGCTTTTGGTGAAGCATTAAGACCAGAATTTAAAGAATATGCCAAACAAATTGTTGCTAACGCTCAAGCTCTAGCCAATAGTTTGAACAAAGAAGATATTCGATTGGTTAGCGGTGGAACGGAGAATCATTTGATGTTGATTGACCTGGGAGAAAACGGTCCGACCGGAAAAGAAGTTGAAGCGGCGTTGGATGAGGTTCAGATCACCGTGAATAAAAATATGGTGCCTCGAGAAACTCGCTCGCCTTTTATCACCAGCGGAATCCGTCTCGGGACACCAGCAATTACGACTCGGGGGATGAAAGAAGCCGAAATGCGCGACATTGGCCCGATTATTGCTTCCGTTATTAAGAATCTTAGTAACGAAAAAGTTTACCAAGAGGCGAAAGAAAAAGTTACCTCAATTACTTCCCGTTTTCCTGTTCCCTAGATTGGCTGAACATAAAAAAAAGAAGAGCGATAGTTCCAGTAAAGATTGGCAATTCCTTGTCTGATTACTTAAAGTGTCCAGATTATATCACCTTAGTTCATCTATTTTGGAGTCCCGTTAATGACAGAAGATAGGAAAGGACTATGTGGGGTTGCACTGACATAAAAAGGAAAGGGGTTCTGAAAAAATTCAGAACCCCGACAGCTCACAGTGGACAATTTTTGCATTTAGGACGAAAGCCATGGAGCTGCTTCTTAATGCAGGTGATACAACCCATCGGTTTCACGGCTGGGATGATCAAACATTTTTGTCCGTCTAACTCCCCCACCGCAGCACTTTGGAATTGCATTTTCTCTAAGACCTTTCGTTCCTTAGGGTTCTCCGCCACTACGTAAGCCTTAGGGAGGATATTGCCTCCCCATTTCAGAAGGGCCATCTTCCCCCCTTTCTAATAAAAACAAAACTCCTAATAATAGGAGTCTCGTTGGTTGATTTATATCAGAAATGAGATTGATTTGTCAAATTTTTGTCTGATTTACCGTGCAATGTCAACGTAATAGTTGCGGTTTACTCTACTTCGGTTGCAGGTTCGGATTCTTTGGCTGAGGATTTTTCTTCTTTGCCTAGGCAAGCGACAGCGGCGACGGTATCGTTAGCGTTATTTAGCCGGACAAGGATGACGCCTTGGGTTTGGCGAGTGAGTTTGGGAACCGACTTAATCGGGAGCTTGATTACCTGTCCTTTATGGGAAGTAATAATTATGCATTCCGTCTCTTTGCCCACGATTTCGGCGGTCATGATTTTTCCAGTTCTCCCAGTGACTTCCGCGGCCTTGACACCCATTCCGCCACGGCCTTGCTTTGGCCAGTTTGAGATGGCGGTTCTTTTTCCAAGACCCTTTTCCATTACGACTAGGAGGCCTTCCTCGTCTCGTGCAATATTCATACTCACTACTCGATCATCACCTTTGATTCGGATACCCATTACCCCAGCGGTAGGACGACCCATCGGACGGACGTCTCTTTCATTGAACTTAATCGACATTCCGTTTCTGGTAACGATAATTAAGTCATCATTTCCGCTGGTTAATTTAACCCAACCTAGTTCATCCCCTGCTGTAAGGTTAATTGCGATCATCCCATTTCGGCGAATATTAGCGAATTCCTCGATGGCAGTTTTCTTAACTGTTCCTTTTCGAGTACACATCGACATATAAGCGCCTCTTGCGTCTTTAGGGTTGGTTAAGATACTGGTGATCTGTTCACCCTGACCGATATTAATCAGGTTAATGATAGCCTGCCCTTTTGAAATGCGGCTGCCTTCTGGTAGTTCGTAGACCTTAAGCTGGAAGACTCTCCCTTGATTAGTAAAGAAGAGAAGATTATCCAAAGTATTAGCGGAGAAGAGATTGCTGATAGCATCTTCTTCTTTCATTTTCATGCCATTAACGCCTTTTCCGCCTCGATTTTGCGTTCGGAAAGTATCGATCGGACTTCGTTTGATATACCCGCCTTTAGTGATGGTTACAATCGTTTCTTCTTGGGCGACTAAGTCTTCTTCGGAAAAATCACCTACAGGATGGGCAAAGACCCTAGTTCGACGGGCATCAGCGTATTTTTCTTTGATTTCCTTAAGCTCTGTTTCGATTACCCCCAAAATTTTCTTTGGGCTGGCTAATAAATCTTCTAAGTGAGCGATTACTTTCAGAACTTCCTTGTATTCATCTTCAATCTTTTTTCGCTCAAGAGCCGCTAATTTTCTTAGCTGCATATCAAGGATGGCGACTGCTTGTACCTCGCTTAATTTGAAACGTTCCATCAAATTTTTCTTTGCCCGATCTGCATCACGGGACTCCCGAATAGTTTTGATGACTTCGTCTAGATGGTCTAAAGCAATTTTTAACCCTTCTAAAATGTGAGCCCGGTATTTGGCGGCATTCAGGTCATAAATTGTTCTTCGGACGATGACAATCTGGCGATGCTTAATGTATTCTTCAAGGATCGTTTTTAACGTCAGGGTTTGGGGTGTACCATCAACTAGAGCCACCACGTTTACGTTAAAAGTTAATTGCATTGATGTATACTTATAAAGCTGGTTTAATAAATTCTTTGGTTTAGCATCGCGTTTTAATTCGATGACGATCCTCATCCCCCGTCGGTCGGATTCATCTCGAAGGTCAGAAATCCCTTCCAGCTTTTTATCCTTTACTAACTCAGCAATTCTAGTGATTAAAACAGCTTTGTTAACTTGGTATGGGATTTCAGTCACGATAATGCTAAATTTTCCGCCTTTACCCTCTTCGATTTCCGCTTTCGCCCGCATGACGATCTTACCTTTTCCTGTGGCGTAGGCGTTAGTGATCTCGTTTTTATCAAAGATTGATCCTCCGGTTGGAAAGTCTGGTCCTTTAACAAAAGCCATTAAATCTTCGACAGTGACTTCATATTCAAATGGTACAGCGGAACTTTCTACGATTTCACGGACGTTTTCGATCTTTAATCCGCTAGCTCTTAATAATTCCGCCATGGGTTTTTCTTCTGTCTCGATGGCCTTTGGTTTTTGAGCCTTACTGATCATAAAGGTAATCGCGTCAATCAGCTCGCTCAAATTATGCGGTGGAATATTAGTGGCCATTCCGACGGCAATACCTGAACCCCCGTTTAGAAGAAGGTTTGGCAATTTTGAAGGGAGAACTACCGGTTCTTTTTTTGTTCCGTCGAAGTTATCTGCGAAGTCAACTGTTTCTTTGTCGATATCCGAAAGCATTTCGTCCGAGATCTTTGCTAGTTTACATTCTGTGTATCGCATTGCCGCGGGTGGATCCCCGTCGATCGACCCAAAGTTTCCCTGCCCATCGACCAAAAGATAACGCATGGCAAAGTCTTGGGCGAGACGGACTAGAGCTTCGTATACGGGACTATCTCCGTGAGGATGATATTTACCCAAGACTTCTCCGACCACGGTGGCCGATTTTCGATACTTGGCGTTGTGATTAAGGCCGAGTTCGTTCATCGCAAAGAGGATTCGGCGGTGGACTGGCTTGAGTCCATCGCGGACATCCGGCAGCGCGCGGGAAACAATCACGCTCATCGCGTAGTCGAGATACGAACGTTGCATTTCGTCTACGATTTCGGTTGGTTGTATTTTTCCTAAATTATTTTCTACTTTCAGTATTTCTTCTGACATAAAACCTCTAAAATCCTAAATTCCAAATACGAAATTCTAAACCATCCTTCGCTTAAGCTGTAGAGGGGGTAACCTATTTTTGAATTTGCTTGCCCGACTCCGCTTTGCCAAGTAGAATGGTTTCGGATCTCGTGTTTAGTGCTTAGAATTTTTAGATATCAAGGTTCGCCATCTTCGCGTGCGTTTGGATAAACTTCTTTCTCGGCGGGACTTCGTCCCCCATTAACATGTTAAACACCTCATCAGCTCTCGCGGCGTCTTCCATATTGACCTGTTTTAAAACCCGGTTCACTGGATTCATCGTTGTTTCCCAAAGCTGCTCTGGATTCATTTCTCCCAACCCTTTATACCGTTGAATACTTATATTTTTGCTTTCAGCTTTATATGATTTGATGATTTTATCCCGTTCCTCGTCGCTGTAGGCGTAATGATTTTCTTTGCTCCAGGAAATTTTAAAAAGTGGCGGTTGGGCGATATAAAGGTAGCCTTTTTCGATTATTACAGGCATATAACGGAAGAAAAAGGTCAAAAGCAACGTGCGGATATGCTCCCCATCGACGTCTGCATCGGTCATCAGAACAATTCGATGATACCGGATTTTATCAGCATTAAGGGTATCTGAAATTCCTGCCCCGATGGCGATAACCAGGTTTTTAATTTCTTCAAAAGCGATGACTTTATCTAGTCTTGCTCTTTCTGTATTTAAAACCTTTCCGCGAAGAGGTAAAATAGCTTGGAATTTTCGGTCTCGGCCTTGCTTTGCACTCCCGCCGGCGCTATCTCCTTCGACGAGGTAAAGTTCAGAAACAGACGGGTCTTTTTCTTGGCAATCTGCTAGCTTTCCCGGTAAAGTCATTCCTTCCAAAGCGCCTTTTCGGATTACGGCGTCTTTGGCAGCCTTGGCAGCTAGGCGGGCTTTGGCGGCTAAGACTATTTTTTCTAAAATTTTTCTTGCCTCGTTTGGATTTTCCTCAAACCAGGTATCTAAACCCTCCTTCACCGCGTTGTTAACGGCTGGTTGGATTTCCGCATTACCTAATTTTCCTTTAGTTTGGCCTTCGAATTGCAACTTATCAGATGGATATTTGATGTAAACTACGGCGGTCAACCCTTCCCGCATATCTTCCCCGGTTAATTCCAAATCCCCGCTCTTAGTTACTCCTGTTTTCTTGACATAGTCGTTGATTGCCCTAGTTAGAGCCATCCTGAAACCAGTAACATGGGTTCCCCCATCGACGGTATTGATGACGTTCACAAAACTCTCCACGTTTTCGTTGAAACCATCGTTGTATTGGATGGACACTTCGATTCCGATATCGTCGACTTGTTTTGCAATGTAAATAGGAGTATTGAGAATTATTTTATTTTGGTTTAGATGACCGATTAAAGAAACAATTCCCCCTTCGAAGTAGAAATGATATTCAAGGTCTTTCCTTTCGTCATAAAAATGAAACTTTAAATTTTTCAAAAGATAGGCTCTTTCGCGAAGAGACCGGATAACAGTTTCTGGATCTAGTTCGATGGTGGTAAATATTTCGTGATCAGGCAAAAAGTAACTGGTCGTGCCGGTGGGTGCATCTAAAAAGAAGGATTGATTTTTATCGATCACCGTCACTTCTTTAAGCGGTTTGCCTCGCTGGTACTCTTGGGCGTAAATTTTCCCGTCTCGGCGGACTTCGACTCGCATTTTTTCGCTGAGCGCGTTCACTACAGAAGCCCCTACTCCGTGAAGTCCTCCGGAAACTTTGTAAGCTCCCTCGCCGAATTTACCCCCAGCATGAAGGACAGTCATTACGACTTCGAGAGAAGATTTACCAGTTTTATGTTTTTCAACCGGGATTCCGCGTCCGTCATCGGCAACTAGAACCTGATTGTTTTTTTCAATTTTGACCCAGATATTTTTAGCGTAACCAGCAAGAGATTCATCAACAGAGTTATCGACAATTTCCGTGATGAGATGATGAAGACCTCTTTGGTCTGTGGAACCAATATACATTCCTGGTCTTTTGCGGACTGGTTCTAAGCCTTCGAGGACTTGGATTTGTTCAGCCCCATAATTTCCTTGGGATTTCGGCATTGATACCCTCTTTCAACAAAAATGTGGCTTCAGCCACGTTAAAAACTAACCTCGCTGTCCATTTGTGGATACTTTATTATCGTTGATTTAATTTTAACAAAAGAAGCTAGATAATGCAAGTCGAAAGCAAAATTTATCCTAAAATTATCCTGATAGAGTCATCTTTTTTTCTTCTTTGGAAGTTGACGCAAGATGCGGACTGGTTTGGCGTGCACTTTTTCTTCTTTATGAGAAGTTTCCGTGACTTCTTCGGCTGGTTTTTCCGCCGTTTTGGTTTCTTCCGATCTAACCTCTTCTATTCGTTTTTCCTCTGTGACGGTTAACGCCTCAACTACATTTTCTGGCTTTTCTAGAGCTTTCACTTCATCCGCTTTTTTCTTAGGCTTATCTTTTTGGTCGATTTCATAAGCTAAACAGCACATTAATTTTCCGCACATTCCAGTATATTTTGCAAGATTGGAAGAAAGGTTCTGCGCCTTGGCCATGTCAGTCGTGATCGATTCAAAATCTTTCAGCCACGCCTTACAGCAAACTTCGTATCCGCAAGGGCCGTATCCCCCGACTACTTTGGCTTCATCTCTCGGTCCAACTTGGTGTAAAATAACCTTCGAGTTCAACTTGTTTTGAAGGTCTTTTACTAAGTCACGAAAATCAATCCGAGTTTCTGAGCTAAAATGAAAGGTGTATTGGTTTTCTTCACTTCCCTTCTCTACCTCTAACAATTTCATCGGGAGATTATATTTGACAATTAGTTTTTTAGCCAGTTCCGTTTCTTGGCTAAACTGGTGTTGTTTTTTAGGACAGTTTCCCTTTTGCTTATCGCAGTTTTGGCAACCTTTAGTCATTTACCCTCCAATTTTTGGCAGGCTTAAAAGTAACACGTCTAAGGCTAATTTTTTGTTAACGCTTCTTTCCAATAAATTCTTAGTTTCCTCAACTTTAACAATTATATCAACTACTTGCTTTAAATTTAAGTGTAAAGACGTAGAGGTTAAATTCTCTTCCGGGTTAATTTTTTTCCACATTAACTCCCGCCACCAAAGAAGCCAGGCATCAAGGTTTATCTCAATTTCTGCCAATAACCTTTCGCCGTAGTTTGCCCTTAACAGAGATAGGATTTCTTGGGAGGCCTTTTCTTCGGTTTCTTTTTCTATTTCCTTTTTTACCTCGCCTAAATGTCTAACATGGCAACGGGAAATAACGGTGGTTAAGAAGCCATCGGTGCTTGGAGCTGTCAAAATAAGGAGAGATTTTTCAGGAGGTTCCTCTAAACTTTTTAAGAAAGCATTTTGGGCTTCCAGGGTAAGATTTTGGGCTTCTTTTATAATAACCACGTTTGCTTCAGAGCTATACGGAGTTCTGGCGATCATCTTTTGGATTTCGCGGATTGTCTCGATTCCCCCATTTACTTCCGCATTGACAACAAATAGATCAAATTGGTTGCTCAATTTTTGTCCTAGTTCTTTCGCTCGTTCGAATCGAGCATCAATCGTCAATCCAGTAATGATAAGGGAGGTATTCATAGTTGACATTATAGCACTTAGTTGTTACATTAACATAAAGACGGAGGTTTGGTTGACCGTCTAAGTATTGTTGGAGTAAGTTAAAAAGTTAGGAAATTTTAATTTTTTAACTATAACTTTGCATTTTTTATTTTGAACTTGAATTTTAGCAAAGCGAAAGGGTCTGCCCATGACTGTAAACTCCGATCGAGGAGTAGAAGATATCCTTAACGAACAGGGAAAACTTGATTCGGATAAGGTATCTTTAGTGAAAATAGAAAGCATCAATACTGGACGGCCGGTCGAAAGCATTCTCCTAGAACACAGTTTTGTGACGGAAGAAGATTTAGTTAAGGCGAGGGCTGAGCTTTTAGGGATTCCTTACGCGAATTTAACCAACAAACCTATTTCTTCTGAAATTTTAAACCTTATCCCAGAGCCTGTTGCCCGTCGTTACTCCTTAATTCCCTTTGAACTTGATTCCAATAACCAAACTCTTTCAGTAGCGATGGTTGATCCGCTTGATTTACAAGTGGTTGAATTTATCGAAAAGAAGAGCGGCCACAAAATCAAGGCTTTTATCGACACTCCCGCAGAGATTACTCAAAGCATTGAAAACCAGTACGCCCAAGGTTTGACGACTGAGGTGACGGCGGCTCTAAAGGAAACTGGTGGAATGGTGGAAGCCCAGGAGAGCCTTTCGGATATGGGAAAGGTCGAAGAGGTAATCCGGGAAGCGCCAGTAGCTAAGATCGTTTCAACTCTTTTGGAGTACGCGATAAAAGGCAAGGCTTCGGATATCCATATTGAACCTCTAGAAGATAAGACCAGAGTCCGTTACCGGATCGACGGGATTTTACAAGAAAGAGTGATTATTCCTCGGGGAGTAAACGAAGCCCTAGTTTCGCGAATTAAGATTTTGGCGAACTTAAAAATTGATGAAAAACGGATTCCGCAAGACGGTCGTTTTACTTTTAAAATGGGTGACCAAGTGGTAGACTTGCGGGTCTCTACCCTTCCGACGGTCCACGGCGAAAAGGTGGTGATGCGTTTGCTTCCTAAATCTGGATCGGTACCTACTTTAAGCGATTTAGGAGTGAGGGGAACTGCTTTGAAAGTCCTGGAAGTAAATGTCACTAAGCCTTACGGGATAATTTTGATTACCGGCCCGACAGGAAGCGGGAAGACAACAACCCTTTTTGCGATTCTTTCAAAAATCAGTTCACCTCGAATAAATATTGTTACTTTGGAGGATCCGGTCGAATATCAGATTCCTGGAGTAAACCAAGTCCAAATCAATCCCCAAGCTGGTTTGACCTTCGCTTCCGGATTGCGTTCCTTTTTAAGGCAGGATCCAAACGTGATTATGGTTGGTGAAATTCGAGATTCTGAAACTGCTGAGTTGGCTATCCAAGCTGCTCTTACGGGACACTTAGTTTTTTCGACTCTCCACACTAATACAGCAGCTGGTGCCTTGCCACGCCTCTTAGACATGGGGGCGGAAAGTTTCCTTCTCGCTTCTTCGATGAATCTAATTTTGGCCCAACGGGTCTGCCGACGAATTTGCCCTTCCTGCCGAGAGTCTTATGATCCACCTGCCCCTGTAATTGAAGATATTAAAAAGGTCTTAGGAAGCCTTTTGCATTGCGACGGAAAAGAGTGTTCGGTTAACCTTGCTGAGACAGGAGATCGTCGGGTGGCAGCGGGAGAAGGAAACAAGGAAAATAAAAAAATGAAGTTAAAGCTTTATAAGGGAAAGGGTTGTGAATCTTGTAATGGAACTGGCTATTCTGGTCGGGTGGGAATTTTCGAGGTTTTGCCCGTAACAGAAAA